>DCUH01000058.1:32895-56110 GCA_002327765.1 bacterium UBA2219
AGGAAATACCCCAGCCACCGCAGGAACGCCTTCTTGTATCCGAGCGGCGTCCCGTCCTCGTTGATCACCTTGATCCGCAGCGCCATCTTGCCGAAGGTCTGGCCGCAGCTCCCGTGCAGGAAGACGTAATAGAAGATGGGGAAGGTGAGGAAGAAGGCCGCCCGCAGCAGGTTGGCGAGCGAGAGCCCCTCCGCGACGTCGCCTTCCTCTATGCCGCTGCCGGTCCACAGCCCCGCCTCGCTGCCGAACCGGTCCGCAAGGTATATCAGGTTGAAGGCCGCGATGATCAGGACCAGGTCGATGACCCGGGCCGCGGCGCGCGACCAGAATCCCGCGTACGGGGACGGTTCCCCGTTGTTCCGTTCCGTTTCCATCTCGATCAGGTCGACTCCCCCCCGAAATGGTACATCACCATCGAAAGAACTGCGAGTGCCGCCGTTTCCACGCGCAGGATGCGGTTTCCCAGCCCCGCGCAGCGGCACCCCGCCGCCACGGCCTCCCGGACCTCGTCGGGCGAGAAGCCGCCTTCGGGCCCCACCACCAGCGCGATCTCCTTCACGCGGGGCATCCCGGCAAGGACCCCTTTCAGGGAAAAGCTCCTCTCTCCCTCGTAGAACAGGATCGCGGCTTCGTGCTTCGACGCGAGAAGCAGCGCCTCGCTGAACGGGGCGATCCCCGACACTTCCGGGACCCTGCCGGACCCGCACTGCTTGGCCGCCGCCAGGGCCACGCGCTCCCAGCGCAGGAGCCGCTTCTTCGCGTCCGCGGCGTCGACGCGGGGGATCGTGCGCGACGACCGGAACGGGACGACCCGCGAAACGCCCAGCTCGGTCGCCTTCTCGAGGATGAAGTCCATCTTGTCCGCTTTCGGAAGGCCCACGAGGAGCGTGACGGAGACGGGGGGAGGCGGCTCCGGGGGATAAGTCTCGAGGACCTCCGCCCGCAGGGACCGGGAGGTCGCCTCGAGGATGCGCATCCTGTACCGGGTTCCTTCCTCGTCGAACGCGTGAAAGCTGTCGCCGACGGAAAGGCGCAGCGACCGGAGCATGTGCCCCGCCTCGGTCCCGGACAGGACGGCGGTGTCGCCGGAGACGTTCTTTTTCTGGACGAGGAAGGTGGGCATCGCCGGTTCCCGCGGGGTCAGGCCCCCCTGCGGAGCAGCAGAGCGGACCATTCGCCGTCGGTCGCCTCCTCGACGAGGGACGCTCCGTTCGTTGCGAATTCCTCCGCGACCCAGCCGCTCTTCTCCGTCAGGATCCCGGAAAGGATCATGGACCCTCCCGGCGCGCACCGGGCGACGAGGGGGGCGGAGAGATCGACGAGGATCTCGGCGATCAGGTTGCCGATCACGAGGTCGAATTCCCCCCCGATGCCAGCAAGGATCGTTCCCTCCGCCCGGAAGGCGGTCCCGACGCCGTTCATCTCCGCGTTCCTCGCCGCCACCTCAACCGCGACCGGATCGGTGTCGACGCCGAGTACCCGCTCCGCGCCCAGCAGCGCCGCAGCGATGCCCAGGATCCCGGTGCCCGTGCCGATGTCGAGCACCGTGCGGGGAGATGCGGGGCCGCGGTCGAAGGCGTCCTCGACGAAGCTGAGGCACATCCGGGTGGTTTCGTGCGTGCCGGTCCCGAACGCCTGCCCCGGGTCGATCGTCAGCACGACCTCCTCCCCGTCCCCGGGGTATTCTTCCCAGGAGGGCTTGACGACGAGACGGCGGCCGATCTTCCGGGCCCGGAAATGCTCCTTCCACTTCTCCGCCCACCCCGAGTCGGTGATCTCGGTGGCGCTGTCGAACGATTCGGGCCCGGCGCCGAACGACTCCGCGAGCACAGGAAGGAATTCGAGGAATGCCCGCTTCAGTTCCCAGAGGTCGGTGTCCCACGGGAAATAGGCGGTCAGCCGGGTGACGGCGGGCGGGGGTGGGATCGGGTCGGCGGGATCGCCGGCGGCGCCGAGCAGCTGCTCATCGTAGGCCATCCCGAGGGAGCCGCGGGCCATGAGGAATTGCGTGACCGCGTCGATCGTCTCCCGGCGAACCTCCACGGTAAAAGATTTCCAGCGGGTCATCCGTCTCCCTTCCGTCCTTTGCCTGCCATGAAGCGATTGCGGTTGCCTGGGCTGGAGCGCGCCCCGCCGGGGCGGCACGCCGGGTCTTCCATGTATAATAAAATAATATCCTGCATCGGTTTAAGGACCAAAAGGAAAAATGGACCCGGGACGAAAAACCGTTCTCGCTGCCGCCGCCCGCCTAAGGCCCAAAGCCGTCGACCTGCTTCGGGAAATCACTTCCTACGCTGAGCTTTCGCTGAAAGAAACCCGCACCTGCTCCGCGCTTTCCTCCTTCCTCGAGGAAGAGGGGTTCCGCGTCACGCGGGGGGTGGCCGGGATGGATACCGCCTTTTGCGCGGAGTTCTCTTTCGGAAGGGGGCGGCCGGCGGTGGCGTTCCTCTGCGAGATGGACGCGCTGCCCGGCCTGGGGCACGCCTGCGGGCACAACATCGTCGGGGTCGCGTCGGCGTGCGCGGCCGCGGCCCTGGCACGGAGCGGGAAGGGAAGGTTCCGGTCGGGGAAGGTGGTCGCTTTCGGGACCCCCGCCGAGGAGACGGGCTACGGCAAGGCCCGGATGGCGGAGGAGGGGGTTTTCCGGGGGATCGACGCCGCGATGATGGTCCACCCGTCCTCCCAGCGGCACGTGGAGAAGGGGTATCTCGCATTGCACCGGATGCGCTTCACGTACCACGGCAGGGCGGCGCACGCCGCCGCGTATCCGGAGCACGGGATCAACGCCCTCGACGGCGTCCTGCTCCTTTTCAACGCCGTCTCCGCCCTGCGGCAGCAGCTTCCCGACACGGTGCGCGTCCACGGGATCGTCACGGAAGGGGGGGTGGCCCCCAACATCATCCCGGACCGGGCGCAGGCCTACTTCTACGTGCGGGGGGAAGAGGAAGACGAGATGCGCGAAGCGGTCGCCCGCGTGAAGGCGTGCGCCGAAGGGGCGGCGACGGCCAGCCGCTGCCGCCTGTCGATCGAGGAGGGGCCGTACACCCTCTCCCCGATGAAGATCAACCCCGTCCTGGCGGCCGCCTACCGCCGTGCGCTCGGGCTGCTGAAGCTTCCGGAGAGCGGCGCCCCCCCGAACCGGAACCGCGGCTCCTCCGACATCGGGAACGTCTCCCGCGTCGTCCCGACGCTCCAGCCGAACGTGCCCATCGTCTCCGGGAAGCGGGTGGAGATCCACACCCGCCGTTTCGCGGAGGCGACGCTGGCCGCGTCGGGCATCGAGGGGATGATGGAGGGGATCCGCGCCCTCGCGCTCACCGGGTACGAACTGTTCGCCGACCCGTCGCTGGTGAAGGAAGCCTGGCGGGTGTTCAGGAAATCAGAACCGGGACGTAGATGAGTTCTCCCGCAGTTTGGGGACAGAGTTAAATCAAGAACAAAGCCGGACCACAGAACGGGGACGTAGATGAGAAGTCCTGCATATCAGGCAATCAGGCTGCCAGGCTTTTGGACTTCTCATCTACGTCCCCGTTCTGCGGTCCGTCCATCTCTGTCCCGGATTTGATGGAGAACTCATCTACGTCCCGGTTTTGCGGTTTTGCGGTCCCGGTTCTCCTAAAACACCACGATCGTCACGCCGTCGCCGCCCTGCTCGCGGGGGGCGGGCATGGAGCGCTTCACATACGGGGACTGCGCGAGGTGGCGGCGGATCGCGGCCTTCAGCGCGCCCGTCCCGTGACCGTGGATGATGAAGGCGTGCGGGGCCTGGGCCAGTGCGTGCCGGTCGAGGAAGGCGTCCACCTCGGGGACCGCCTCGTCGACGTACATCCCGCGCAGGTCGAGGGTGTTCTCCGGCGTCTGCAGGTAGACGGCGGCCGCCGACGGCTCCACGTGCCGGGAGCCCGCTTCCCTGCGGCGGTCGCGCGTCCCGCCCGCCTCCGGGAAGATCCGCACCTGATCGCGCGGGACGCGGGCCTTCATCCCCCCCGCGACGACCTCGACCTCGCGGTCCTCCGGCTGCGATACCGCGGCGACTTCCGCTTCCCGGGACAGCGACTGGACGAACACCTTCCGCCCGGGGAGGAGCACGGCGCCCTGGGGCGGCGGCGCGGTGCGGCTCATCATCGCCCGCACGGCCGGGTCCTCCTCCGCGGCGCGCGCCTTCTCCTTCCACTCTTTCAGCACCGTCGTCGCCTTCCGCACCGTGTCGATGCGGCGGTCCTTGCGCATCTCCTCCATGATCCGGGAGAGCTCGCCCTCCGCCCTGCGCAGCTCCTCCCGCATCTTTTGCCGCGCCTGCGACACCACGCGCGACTCCTCGGCCCGGAGCTTCTCCCGTTCCGCCTCCAGCTTCCGCCGGATCTCCTCGGCCTCCCGGGTCCGCGCCGCCATCGACGTGGTCTCCGCGCGCAGCCGCTCCCGCTCCCCCTCCAGCCGGTCGATCACCTCGGTCAGGTTCGGCCCCGGTCCGGAGAGGTAGCCGGCCGCCCGCGTCAGGACCTCCTCAGGGAAGCCCAGCCCCCGCGCGATCTCCATCCCCATGGACCGCCCCGGCACGCCCAGCGTCAGCCGGTACGTCGGGCGCAAGTGGTCTCCGTCGAAGGCCATCGACCCGTTCTCGAACCGCTTGTCGGCGAAGGCCAGCCCTTTGAGCTCCTCGAAATGGGTCGTCGCGATAACCCGCACCTCGCGGTCGGCCAGCGTCTCCAGGAAGGAGCGCGCGATCGCGGCGCCCTCCCGCGGGTCGGTCCCCGAGACGACCTCGTCCAGGAGAACCAGCGATCCCCGGTCCGCCCCCTGGAGGATGTCGTTCAGCCGCCGGATGTGCGCGGAGTAGGTGGAGAGGTCCCCCTCGACGCTCTGCTCGTCCCCGACGGCGACGAACAGGTTGTGGAAAGTGGAAACCGTCGAGTCGGGCGAGGCGGGGACCGACAGCCCCGCCATCGCCATCAGGGTCAGGATCCCCAGCGTTTTCAGGGCGACGGTCTTCCCCCCTGCGTTGGGGCCGGTGAGGATGAGGCACAGGTACGGGCGCCCCACCGCGAGGTCGTTCGGGACCACCGGACGCCCGCTCAGGACCAGTAGGGGGTGCCGCGCGGAGCGCAAGGCCACCTCTCCCGACGCGTTCACGGTCGGCTCGCTCGCCGACAGCTCGTCGGCCAGCAGGCAGCGGGCCTGGATGAAGTCGATCCGGGCGAGGCGGCTTAAAGAGAGCAGCAGCTCCGGGGCGCGGCGCGCCACGTGCGCGGAGATCTCCGCCAGGATCCGCGCGACCTCCCGCTCCACCTCGAGCTCAGCCATCCGGACTTCGTTGTTCTGCGCGACCAGCTCCTCCGGCTCGAAGAAGACCGTCTGCCCGCTCTGCGAGGTGTCGTGCACGATCCCGTTGAACATCGCCTTCGACGCGGCCTTGAAGGGGATCACCAGCCGCCCCGAGCGGACGGTGGCGTATGTCTCCTGGACGTGGCGGGAGTACCTCGACGACGTGACGATGCGTTCCGCGGTCTCCTGAAGGCGCGCGCGGACGTTCGCGAGCTGCCGGCGCAGCGATCCCAACGCGTCCGACGCCCGGTCGGGGACGTTCCCGGCGGAGTCGATCCGGAACTCGATCTCCTCCGCGACGTCGCGCAGCGGCGGGATCTCGCGGGCGTGGTGCGACAGGCGGGGGTAGTTCCCCCGGCGGTCCTCGAAGAACTTGCGGATCCGCTCCCCGGCGCGCGCGGTCTGGCCGACCAGGAGGAGCTCCTGGGGCGAAAGCGAAGCCCCTTTGGACGCCTTCTCCACCTCCTCCGCGATCTCCTTCACGCCTTCCAGCGGCAGCGCCCCGTCCTGCAGAAGCATCCTGCGCCCGTCCCGGTTCTCCTCGAGGGAGGTCCGGACGGCTTCCAGGTCGGTCCCGGGCATGAGCGCCGCGCACAGGGCGCGCCCCGGGCCGGACGATGCGTGGCCGGAAAGCCGCGCGACGATCTTTCCCCATTCCAGGGCCGAGAGGGCGGCCTCCCAGGAGGAACCGTTCAACGTCTTCTTCGTCCTTTCTTCGTCCCGCGCGGGGACGGGGGACCATTATAGCGGATCGTGGTAGCATGGATCGCGATCCGCGGGAGGAGCCATGAACAAGCCGCTTCCGTTGCGAAAAGGGGATGTGATCGCCGTCTACGCCCCCGCCGGGCCGGTGGACGAGGCCCGGCTGCTCCGGGGAATGGCGCGGCTGTCCGCCGCCGGGTACATCCCTGAGGTCGCCGACGGTGTGCTCGCCGCGGACGGGTACCTCGCCGGTGACGACGCGCACCGCACGCGCCAGCTCGAATGGGCGCTCTCGCTGCCCGAGGCGCGGGCCGCGATGGCCGCTCGGGGCGGCTACGGGACGACGCGCCTGCTCCCGATGGTCGACTGGAGGAAGGCGACGCGGCGGCCGAAGCTGCTGGTGGGCTACAGCGACCTGACCGCGGTACTCGCCTACGCCTCGACGCGACTGAACATCCCCTGCATCCACGGCCCGATGACGGCGGCGGACCTCGCCCTGCGGTTCGACGCGGAGGCGCTCGACGCCTTCGCGCGGCTGGCGGGGGGCAAGGTGTCCCCGCGCGAGCCGTGGGGGGAGCCGATGGAGCGTCTGCGGGGAGGGGGCGCGGAAGGCATCCTGACCGGCGGCTGCCTTTCCGTTCTCACCGCGCTCCTCTCGACCCCGTACGAGCCCGACTTCCGGGGGACGCTCCTGTTCCTCGAGGACGTGCAGGAGCCCGCGTACCGGCTCGACCGGATGCTGACGCAGTGGATCCAGACCGGGAAATGGTCGAAGGCCGCCGGGATCCTCGTCGGGAGGATCGCGCCGGCGAAGGGCGACACGGCCGAAGATCTCCGCCGGGTTTTCTTCGACGCCGGGAAGCGCCTGGCGGTCCCCGTCTGGTTCGGGTTCCCCGCGGGGCACGACGGCCGCAACGTCGCCCTCCCGTTCGGCGTCCGGGCCCGGGTCGACGCGAAAGGGCGGCTCAAGCTGCTCGAGCCGCCGGTGGGGGAAGGGTGACCGGTCCCGCTTCGGCCGACGATCCCCGGTTCCGCGAGGCCGCGGAGCTGCTCGAAGAGGGGGCCCGCGACGGGGCGTACGCCGCCGCCGTCCTGCTGGCGGGCCGGGGAGAGGACGTCGCGTGGGTGAAGACTGCGGGGTACGCCCGCCCCGACTCGGTGTTCGACGTCGCCTCCCTGACCAAGCCGCTCACCGCGGCCCTTTTCTTCCTCCTTTGCCAGGAAGGGCACCTGTCCCCCGAGGGGCCCGTATCGTCGGTCCTGCCGTTTTCCTCCCCCGACCCGCGGGTGCGCGGGATCCGGTTCCTCCACCTGCTCTCCCACACTTCGGGGCTGCCGGGGTATCTCCCCCTTTACGAAACGGTGCGGGAAGAGGAAAGGAAGGCGGGGCGGGAGATCTTCGGCTCCGCCGAGGGGCACGACCGGGTCCTCGCCGAGGTCCTCTCCCTTCCGCTGAAAAGCGATCCGGGGAGCGCATGGGAGTACAGCGACCTCGGCTATATGCTCCTGGGCCGGGCGGTCGAGGCGGCCGGATTCGATTCGCTCGACCGGATGCTGAAAACGAAGCTCTGCGGGCCGCTCGGGATGCGGGACACCCGCTTCCTGCCGCTCTCCTCCCCCGGAGAGGACGAGGCGATGCGGATCGTCCCGACCGGCTGGTCCGAGGTGCGGCGGATCGACAAGGCGGGGGAGGCGGACGACGAGAACGCGGCGGCCATGGGCGGCGTGGCGGGGCACGCGGGGGTCTTCTCCACCGCCTTCGACCTGTTCCTGTTCGCCCGCGAGCTGCTGCGGGCGCTCAAAGGCCAGGGCAGGGTTTTAAGCCGCGCGTCGGCCGCGTCGATGGCCGCCCGGGTCGCCTCGCCGCCGGGATGCCCCCGCACCGCCGGGTTCGACACGCCGACCGCGGGGGAAGGCGGGGTGTCGCAGGCCGGGTCGCTGGCGCCGCCGGGCGCCGTCGGCCACCTGGGATATACCGGCTGCTCGCTGTGGATCGATCCGGGCCGGGAACTCTCGGTCGTACTGCTTTCCAACCGCGTGGTTTTCGGGGCCGGCAACCGGAAGCTGTCGTCGCTGCGCCCGAGGATCCACGACGCCGTATGGAAGGGGATGGAAGGATGAAGAACGTGCACCTGATCGCGGCGTGCGGCGTGGGGATGGCGTCGCTGGCCGGCATGCTGCGGGAGAAGGGGTACCGCGTCACGGGGTCCGACAACAACGTCTACCCGCCGATGAGCACGCAGCTCGAGAAGCTCGGCATCCGGCTTTCTTCCCCCTACGCGGCGGAGAACATCCCCGCCGACGCGGAGATCGTGATCGTGGGCAACGCGATCTCGAAGGGCAACCCCGAGGCGGAAGAGGCGGTCCGGCGCGGCCTGCCGATCCTGTCGATGCCGCAGGCGGTGGCGGAGCACTTCATCGGGGAGCTGGAGTCTATCGTCGTGGCGGGGACGCACGGCAAGACGACCACCTCGGCGCTGGCGGCCTGGTGCCTCTTCGCGCTGGACGACGACCCGTCGTTCCTCGTCGGCGGCGTCCCGAAGAACTTCCCCGTCTCCTACCGGGTCGGCAGGGGGGCGCGCTTCGTCATCGAGGGGGACGAGTACGACACGGCCTACTTCGACAAGGGGCCGAAGTTCCTCCATTACCGCCCGAAGATCGTCCTGCTGACCAGCATCGAGTTCGACCACGCGGACATCTACCGGGACCTCTCGCACGTGCGGGAATCGTTCCGGAAGCTCGTTGCGATCCTTCCCGCCGACGGCCTGCTCGTCGCCTGCGCCGACTACCGCGACGTCGTCGAGATCGCTTCGGGGGCGCGCTGCCCCGTCGTGTACTACTCCACGAAGGACGGCGCCGCTGCGGGGGGGAGGCCTTCCGGGCCGCAGAGCTGGTCGGTGCGGGGGACGGGGGAGGCCGACGGGATGACGCTCTTCCGGATGACGAATGGGGAGCGGTCGCTCGATTTCCGGTTCCCGCTGCCCGGCCTCCACAACGCGGCGAACGCGGCCGGCGTCGCGATCGTCCTGATGCATCTGGGATTCCCGCCCGACCGCGTGGCGTCCGCCTTCGAGCGGTTCGCCGGCGTGCGCCGCCGCCAGGAGGTGGTGGGGGAGTTCCGCGGCATCCTCGTGATCGACGACTTCGCCCATCACCCCACCGCGGTCCGCGAGACGGTGCGGGCCGTGCGCGGGCGCTATCCCGGCCGGCGGATCGTGGCGGTCTTCGAGCCGCGGTCGAACACCAGCCGCCGGAAGGTGTTCCAGCGGGAGTTCACCGAGGCGCTCGCCGAGGCCGATTCCGTGATCGTCGCCGGGGTTTTCGGCGCGGACAAGATCCCCGCGGAGGAGCGGCTGTCCCCGGAAGACGTCGCCGCCGGCCTCCAGGCGATGGGGCACCCCGCGGAATTCATCCGGGACGTGGACGACATCGTGGCGCGCATCGCGGGGAGCTGCGGGCCCGGGGACCTCGTGCTGCTCATGTCCAACGGCGGTTTCGGGGGGATCCAGGAGAAGCTGAAGGCGGCGCTGTCGGCGTGACATGGGCGGAGGACACTCTTTCCCTTCGCCCGTGTTTAAACCAAGAGTGTCCCACGTGGCCCGAAAGCGCCTGCCCTGACATCGATAGCTTTTCCGTACAGGCTGGGCGGGGGACACTCTTTCCCTTCACCCGCGTTTGAACCAAGAATGTCCCCCGAAACCGCCTGCCCTGACATCGGTAGCTTTTCCGTACGTACCTTCCGTAAAGAAGATCTCTTCTGTGGCCTGTGTCTCTTGTGTGGCCTGTGTCGCCGTGGGTTGTGGGGGTGGCCGGCCGCAATGGGTGCGTCGAGCGCATGACCTCCCCGACGATGTCGGAGGCGGACCGGGGCGATGGAATCGCGAAGGGCGATGATGCCGCGTAGCCGTAAAGGGTGTCCCCTGAACGCAGGGACGAAAGTGCGGAACCGGCGGAGCCCCCGCCCTCTTTAATAGGCAGAAGCATTCGATGGCCGATACGGGATGACGAAGGTCGGGAAAGCATCCGAAAAGGCACGTTTGCTGGTCGCAGCCGGGGAGCTGCGGCCCGGAGTGAACGGGGACAGCCCTTTTCGGCGCAAGCGGCATCCATTGGCTCCGCGATCCGATCGCCGTGGTCCGCCTGCGAGCCGTTTCCGGACGGGGGGTGTCAAGGTTCGAGCGCTAGTCCCTTGCGGTTAATAACGTTGACGCCTCCCGGGCCCTCTGTTAGATTTTTTTAGATGCGTACAGATAACGATCGGCTCATCGCGCGCGCGCTTCGCGCAGCCCTTGTCCTGTCTCTCGTCCTCCTCATCGCGGGGCCGGCGCTTGCCGCCGGGTATCCCCGCCGCATCGCGGTGGCCCCCTTCGAGTCCCTCGCCAAGGAGGACATCGGGTCGACGGTGGCCGTCCTCCCGCGCCTGATGGCGTCCCGGCTGATGGCGCTGGCGGGCGCCGACGTCCTGCTGCTTCCCTCGAGCACGAAGTCCCCCGCGGATGCGGCGAGGGAGGCGAAGTACCCGCTGCTGCTCCAGGGGACTGTCTCGAAGCTCGGCAAGGGATACAGCGTCGACGCCGTCGTCACCGATCTCGCCGAGGGGAAGAGCGCCGGGGCGTTCTTCGCCGCCGCGGCGACGGAAGACGACATCATCGCCCAGCTCGGGATCCTGGCCGGCGAGATCGCGGAGAAGGTGTTCGGCGTCCAGGGGGCGGTACGGGCCGTGTCCCCGTCCCCGGTGATCGCCGCGCCGGTCGTCGTGCCGTCGACGATGCCCGCGCCCGTCGTCGCTCCTTCCGGCGGCACCGTCCTCACGTCCCAGTCCCCCGCTCCCGCCGCCGGGGCTGCGGGCGCCGCCGTTTCCGGCGCAACCACCCTGTCCGCCGGGTGGATCCCGTCCTCCATCACGAAGGTGAGCCAGTCCGACCGGGTTCCCGAAGAGGTGCACGGGATCGTCACCGTGCAGGCGGACGCCGATGGAAACGGCCTCGTGGCGGCCTACGGGATCAAAACCATCTATCTGTATCAGGTGAAAGGAAACGAGATCCTTCCCTACACCCGGATCCGTCGACCCTTGGACCACCATATCCTTAATGTCGACGCGATCGACATCGACGGGGACGGGGAGAAGGAGATCCTGGTAACCGATCTGGTCGAAGAGCAGGTTCAGTCGTTCATCCTCAAGAGGAACGGCGATATCTACGAGGAGATCGCGGATAAAATCCGCTACCACCTGGTCGTCCTGCCGGACTGGAAAGGAAAGCCGACGCTGGTCGGGCAGTACCAGGGGGTCGATTCGCCGTTCCGGGGAAAGATCGTCGCCCTCCGGTGGGACGGGAAGCAGCTCGTCCCCGGCGAGACGTTTCCCCACGACACGACGATCGCTCCCCTGTGGTCCGGCGTGCTCGGCCTTTCCTCGGCCCGGTTCGGGAACGAGTGGAGGCTGATGTATACGGACGTGGAATCGGTCCTGCGTGTGCTCACCCCGGACGGGAAAACCGCCTACAAGTCCCGCAAGCGGCTCGGCTCGGGAATCGGCTTCTTCGAGTGGGGTCCCTACGTGGAGATCGAAGGCCGCCGCAAGCAATTCCTCCTCAGGATGCCGGCGCGCGTCGCACGGGGAAGCGGAGAGAACCCTCTTGTCATGATCACGGAGGTGAAGAAGGGGCTCCTCGACCTGGTGGGAGGCTCCTACGACACCACGCGCCTGATCCTTCTCCATTGGGAGGGGGAAGAGTTTCTCGAAAAAGCGGGGACGCAGGACGCCAGCCAGTTCATCTCCGGGGCCGATTTCCTGTCGCCATCCGACTTCCGAAAGGGAGGAAGGATCGTCGCTTCCGTGATCGAGCAGCAGGCGATCTTTTTCAAGGACGCAGCGAGCAGGCTTTATGTCTACAAGGTGGAATAGGGAGCGCGGCCTGTTCTGAACTTGGAAAAACCTTGACAAGGTGGTGGGAGGATGGTATTCAGGTCGGAAAACACAAGGGTTTTCCTGTGGGTATCGGGCCGGTACCTTGATCCGCAGTGCGGTGGAACACCGAAAGGATTAGAGGAAAACGGAAGGAGGTGAGGGGAGGAAAGCGGAGAGGCTGATTCGGACGGAGGGCTTTTCCCTGCTCAAAGGGGAAGAATAGGATCTCATCTCTCAAGGAGGGGAATCATGCGGAAAGGCTGGATCGTATTGCTGACGGCTGTCCTCGTGGTGGCGTTTGCCGCCCCGGCGATGGCGGACCTGAAAGTGACCGGGTTCTATCAGACGAAGGCGATGCTGTCGAACTTCTTCGACGGCCGCAGCAAGCCGAGCCTCAGGTCGGATGAGGCAGAGCAGACCAATTCGTACAACGAGCAGCGCGCGCGCATCAAGTTCGACGTCGGGACCGATGTCGCAAGAGCCGTGTTCCACTTCGAGAGCGACATGAACTGGGGCGTGGGCTCCGGTAGCGCTAGCGCTGGCTCAGCTGACCAACTCCGGAATAGCGGCGGGGCTCTCTCCTCCGACTCGGTTCAGCTCGAGACCAAGGAACTCTACCTCTGGTTCAAGATCCCCGACACCTCCATGCAGGCGAAGGTCGGTATGCAGAGCGTGGCCGACCACTATGCCGGCATCTTCTCCAACTCCGCCGACTTCACGGCCATCATGGTCAACGGCACGTTCGAGCCGGTGAAGTGGACCCTGGGCTGGGGCAAGCTTTATGAGTCCACCCCGAGCAACACGGGCGCGGACGGGTACAACAACGCCGACGACGTGGACATCTACATCGCGTCCGCGCAGTTCGTGCCGGCGAAGGACATGAACCTCGGCGTGAACTTCTACTACGTGCAGGACCGCCAGGGCAACGGCGGCGGCAACAATGCGATCACTCCCTTCGTGGAGGATTACGAGTCGATCGCCGGCGTCATCAATCTCGCCGGCTACACCGCCGACATCTACATTCCGGGCGTGAACTTCTCCATGAACGCCGGCATCGCGAAGCTGTCCGCGTTCGCCTTCTACCAGTTCGGGCAGTTCGAGAAAATCGGGACCGAGGACCTCGACATCTCCGCCTTCATGATCGACCTCCGCGCCGACCTGAAGCTCGGTCCGGGCAACTTCTTTGTGGAAGGCTTCTACATCAGCGGCGACGACAAGGATGACGAATACAATTCGATCGTCACCCTCGGCGACTACCAGAGAGGCGGCTTCGGCACCGGCGGCAACTCCGGCTTCGGCCGCACCAACATGTACTTCCTGTTCGGCGCCGACTCCCTCAACGTCTCCCAGTGCCTCATCGGCTGCTCCGGCGGCGAGGCGGGCGACAGCTTCGGAAACGGCGGGCGCGGTCTGTGGCACGTCGCGGCCGGCTACTCCCAGAAGTTCACCGAGAAGCTGAAGGGCTCGGTCAACGCCGGCTATCTGGCGGCCGTTAAGCTGAACGCTCGCGACAAGGATCTGACCTACGTCCGCGCTGCGCGGGACAAGGACATGGGTACGGAAATCAACGCGAGACTCGACTATGACATCTCTAAGGGCCTCACCGCCAGCGTGGTCGGCGGCTGGATGAAGCTGGGCGACTTCTTCACCGGCATGGCCGGCGACGACGAGTTCAACGACAGCTACTGGATGGGTTACGGGAAGCTCGCCTACCGGTTCTAACCGGCGAAGCGAAACCTCGCGATCCACGGAAAGCGGCCCCCGGGGGAAACCCCGGGGGCTTTTCCTTTTTCCGGCGGCATCGCCCCGCTTGATTTTTCCAGTCGAAATCCCATATATTTAATGGTTCGTTCCTGCAAAACGGAGGGGCTTAAAGCTTGTTCGAGAACCTGTCGGAAAAGTTCCAGGGCGTCTTAAAGAAGCTGCGCGGCCACGGCCGCATCACGGAAGGGAACATCGAAGGCGCCCTGAACGAGGTCCGCCTCGCGCTCCTGGAAGCCGACGTCAACTACAAGGTGGTGAAGGACTTCGTCGCCGGCGTCCGGGTGAAGGCGCTGGGGGCCGAGGTGCTCGCGTCGCTCTCCCCGGACCAGCACTTCATCAAGATCGTCCACGACGAGATGGCGACGATGATGGGGTCACAGGCGCAGGACCTCAACCTCGCCCGCCGGCCGCCCGTCCCCGTCATGCTCGTGGGGCTGCAGGGATCGGGGAAGACCACCTCGTGCGGCAAGATCGCCCTGCACCTGCAGAAGAGGAAGCGGACGCCGTACCTGGTCCCCGCCGACGTCTACCGGCCGGCAGCCATCGAGCAGCTCAAAGTTCTGGCGCGGCAGCTGGAACTCCCCTGCTTCGACTCCCGCCCCGACCAGGATCCGGTCGACATCTGCCGCGAGGCGGTCAAGTATGCGGAGCTGAACGGCTACGACACGGTCCTGCTCGACACCGCGGGGCGGCTCCACATCGACGCGCCCCTCATGGAGGAGCTCTCCCGCATCAAGGCGGCGATCGACCCGGGGGACATCCTGCTGGTGGCCGACGCGATGACGGGGCAGGACGCGGTGAACGTGGCCAAGTCGTTCCACGACAAGCTGGGGCTGACCGGCGTGGTGCTCACCAAGATGGACGGCGACGCCCGCGGCGGCGCGGCCCTTTCCATCCGGGCGGTGACGGGCGCCCCGGTCAAGTTCGTCGGCATCGGCGAGAAGCTCGACGCGCTCGAGGCGTTCCACCCCGAGCGCATGGCGTCGCGCATCCTGGGGATGGGCGACATCCTCACCTTCGCGGAGAAGGCCCAGGAGCAGGTCGACGAGAAGCAGGCCCGCGAGCTGGCCAAGAAGCTGCGCCGCAACGAGTTCACCCTCGAGGATTTCCGCGACCAGCTTCTGCGGCTGCGCAAGATGGGGTCGATGGAGGACCTCCTCGGGATGATCCCCGGCCTGGGGGGAAAGATGAAGGAACTGAAAGGGATGGCCCCCGACGAGACGGAGCTCAAGAAAACGGTGGCCATCATCGACTCGATGACGGCCCAGGAGCGGCGCAACGCGAAGCTCCTGAACGGCAGCCGACGGAAGCGGATCGCCGCGGGGAGCGGCACCACGGTCCAGGACGTGAACCGCCTGATGAAGAACTTCCAGGCGGCGGAGGAGATGATCAAGCGGATGACGAAGGGCGGGAAGAAGGGGATGGGGGCCGGCATGGGCAGGAACCTCCCTTTCTTCCGCTGACGTTTGTGGTAGTGTAGCGGTACCTTAATCAAGACGCAGGAGGAACGGTTCATGGCGGTGAAGATCCGGTTGTCGCGGACGGGGCGCAAGAAGATGTCCTACTACCGCGTCGTGGTCGCGGACTCGCAGATGCCCCGGGACGGGCGTTGCATCGCGTACGTGGGGACGTACGCCCCCCGCGAGAACCCGGCGAAGATCGTGATCGACGATGCGGTGACGCTCAAGTGGCTCGCGAAGGGCGCCCAGCCCACGGAGACGGTTAAGAGCCTTCTGAAGAAGAGCGGCACGTGGAAGAAGTTCCAGGAGACGAAGACCGCCTCCCCGGCGTGACGCTTCTCGAAATCGGCCGAGTCACCGGCCTGCACGGCGTCCGCGGCAAGGTGCGGGTGGCTATGCACTCGGGGGACGCCGAAGGGGCCCTGAAGGTCCGGAGCGTGTGGCTTTCAGGCATGCCCGACGGAAGCCCCGATGGCCGGGAATACGAAGTGGTCGAGGCGCAGCGGGCGGGCGGCTGCGCCGTTTTTTCGTTGAAGGGGGTGGAAACTCCCGAGGCCGCGCGGGGGCTGGCCGGCGCCCGCGTGTCGGTTCGGCGCGACGACCTCCCCGACCTCCCGGAAGGCGAGTTCTACTGGGTCGACGCCGTGGGGTGCTCCGTCGTGGGCGAGGCGGGGGAGCCGCTGGGCGAGGTGACCGGCGTCCTGCCGGGGCCGGCCCACGACTGGCTGGTCGTCCGCCGGAACGGGGAGGAGGCGTACCTGCCCGTCGTGGAGGCGTTCGTGCGGTCGGTCGACGTCCGCGCGCGGCGGATCACGGCTTCCCCCCCCGAGGGGTGGTGACCTTTGCGGATCGACGTCCTCACGCTGTTCCCCGGCATGTTCGANNAGACGCACGACCTGCGGCAGTACGCCGAGGGGAAGCACCGGGTGACCGACGAGCCGCCCTTCGGCGGCGGCGGCGGGATGGTGATGAAGCCCGAGCCGATCTTCGCGGGCGTCGAGGCGCTCTCGGCGGCGCACGGCCCCGGCCGGGTCATCCTCCTGTCCCCGGCGGGGACGCGGCTGTCGCCCGAAGTCGCCGAACGGCTGGCGGGAGAAGACCACCTCATCCTGATCTGCGGCCGGTACGAGGGGGTCGACCAGCGGGTGGCCGACCACCTGGCGGACGAGGAGATCTCCATCGGGGACTACGTCCTTTCCGGCGGCGAGCTGCCGGCGATGGTGCTGGTCGACGCGGTCGCCCGGTTCCTCCCGGGGGTGCTCGGCGACCCGGAGGCGCCCCACAAGGACTCGTTTTCGGGCGGGATTCTCGAGGCGCCCCATTACACCCGCCCGCGGCTGTTCCGGGGGTGGGCGGTCCCCGATGTGCTCCTGTCGGGGGACCACGGGGCCGTCGAGGCGTGGAGGAAGGCGGAAGGGCAGCGCCGCACCGCCCTCGCCAGGCCGGACCTGGCGGAAAAGGAACGATCGAAGAAGATTTGACAGACCCGCGGCGGATGTAATAAATTACATAGCTTGTTTCAAACCGGCGATCGCAGGGTACCCCAGAAAGGACAGGATACGGCCATGACGCTCCTCCAGGATGTGCACGACGCGCAGCTGCGCAAGGACCTCCCGAAATTCAACGTGGGCGACACGGTCCGGGTCTTCTCGCGGATCAAGGAAGGCGAGAAGGAGCGCGTCCAGTATTTCGAGGGGATCGTCATCGGTTTCCATCGGAACGGCGTCGCGACCACCTTCAAGGTCCGCAAGGAATCCTACGGCGTGGGCGTGGAGCGCACCTATCCGATGCACTCCCCCCTCCTCGAGAAGATCGAGGTGAAGAAGCACGGCGACGTCCGCCGCGCGAAGCTGTTCTACCTGCGCGAGGTGTCCGGCAAGAAGGCGCGCATCCGCGAGAAGAAGGACTGGCTCTCCAAGAAGGGCGTCGCGGTCCCGTCGGAAGGCGTCGCGGAAGGCCCATCGACGGAAGCCGCCCCCGGAGAGACCCCGCAGGAGTAAGGCCGCGGAGAACTTCGAGTCGATCGCGCGCGGCAGGGGCTATCTCGCCCCCGCCGGCGTCGACGAGGCGGGCAGGGGCCCCCTGGCGGGCCCGGTCGTGGCGGCGGCGGTCATCTTCCCGCCCGGCTTCTCCCATCCCGGCATCCGCGATTCCAAGAAGCTTTCCCCCGCGCAGCGCGAGCGCATCTTCCCGGTGATCGGCCGGGAGGCGTCCGTCTGCGCCGTCGCGCTGGCCACCCCCGAAGAGATCGACGGCATCAACATCCTGCAGGCCTCGCTGCTCGCCATGCGGCGCGCCGTGGAGGCGCTCTCCTCCCCCCCCGATTTTCTCCTCGTCGACGGCAACCGGCGCATCCCCTGCGACATCACGCAGGAAACGCTGGTCGGCGGCGACGGCCGGTGCCTCTCCATCGCCGCGGCGTCCATCCTGGCGAAGGTGACGCGCGACCGGATGATGGGGGAGTACGACCTCCTCTACCCGGGATACGGGTTTTCCGTCCACAAGGGGTACCCGACGCGGGAGCATTTCGAGGCGATCCGCCGGCTCGGCCCCTGCCCGATCCACCGCCGGACGTTCCGCGGCGTCCTGCCGTGACCTTCCCCCCGGAGGAGCGGCGCGGCGCCGGGCTGGCGGCCGAGGAGCGCGCGTGCCGCCACCTCGAGCGGCAAGGGTTCACCGTGGCGGCGAGGAACTACCGGGTTCCGGGGGGCGAGATCGACATCGTCGCCCGGCGGGACGGCCTGCTGGTCTTCGTGGAGGTCCGCTCCCGGGAGGACGCCTCGTTCGGCTCCCCGGAGGAGACGGTGGGGGCGCGCAAGCGCCTCCGCGTCGCCGCGGCGGCCCGGCGGTACATTTCCGCGGCGCCTCCCGGCTCGTGGGAGGAGGCCCGCTTCGACGTCATCGCGATCGAGGGTAGCGGCGAGGAGGCGGAGCTGCGGCATTACGAGGCGGCGTTCGACGCGAAGGGGAAGATCCTCTAAGCGCGCGATACGCTGCCCTCGCACGAGTACCTCCCCTTCGGGGACGCCTAGTTCGCCGTCCTTGGCTCACTTCGGCTGCGGGTTTTCTTCGCTCTCGCCCTCCTGGCTCCGCTCAGAAAACACGCCCCCTGCGGGGAGGTCTCGTGCTCGGGGCGCATCGCGCGCATACAATCCTCCCTTCGAAACCCCCGCCGCTCCTCACGACCCCCGCCGCTCCACGGGAGACCTTTCTCACAGGATCTTACCTCGCGACCGGAACCCCCTCCACACGCAAGCCACTCGCGCAAACCACATCGACACAGGCCACAAGAGACACCGGCCACAAGAGAGTGTCCCCCGCCCAGTTAATAAGAAGCTATGTTTCCTGATTCGCAGGGGATCCTGTCTGAAATGTTGTAGCCTCAGAGGCTACAACTTTTCAGGAACACCCCCCTTGCGGAAGCGGTATTGCGGATCGTTACCGATCGGCCAGGTTACCCGAAGAACTCCTTCGCCATGTTGTAGATCTCCGGATCGACCGTCTTGAGCTTCGAGGTCGCTTCCGCGAGGGGGACGGCGACGATCCGGTTCCCCTGCAGCGCGGCCATCTTGCCGTAGTCGCCCTGGTGGACCATGTCGGTGGCGTAGACGCCGAAGCGGGTGGCCAGCACCCGGTCGTGCGCCGTCGGGGAGCCGCCCCGCTGGATGTGCCCGAGCACGACAAACCGCGTTTCGTACTTGGTGCGATGCTCGATCGCCTTCGCCAGCACCTGGGAGATCCCGCCCAGCCGGACGTGGCCGAATTCGTCGGTCTGCTTCTCCTGGAGGATGAGCGTTCCCTTCTCGCCGGGCTTCTCGGCGAACTGCGCCCCTTCCGCCACGACGACGATGGAGAACGACTTGCCCCGGCTGTGGCGACGCAGGATCAGGTCGCAGACCTCGTCCAGGTCGATCGGGATCTCGGGGACGAGGATCACGTCGGCCCCCCCGGCGATTCCCGAGTAGGTGGCGATCCAGCCGGCGTGGCGGCCCATGACCTCGACCACCATGACGCGGTTGTGCGACTCCGCGGTGGTGTGGATCCGGTCGATGGCGTCGGTGGCGATGGAGACGGCCGTGTCGAACCCGAAGGTGAAGTCGGTGCCGGCCAGGTCGTTGTCGATCGTCTTGGGGACCCCGACGACCGGCAGGCCCATGTCGTACAGCTTGGAGGCGGCCCCGAGGGTGTCCTCGCCGCCGATGGCGATGAGAGTGTCGAGCCGCAAAAGCTTAAAGTTTTTCAGCACCTTTTCCGGGCCGGACGCATCCTTGAACGGGTTGGTGCGGGAGGTGCCGATGATCGTCCCCCCCACGTGGAGGATGCCGGACACCATCTTGGAGTCCAGGTCCATCGGCGACGGGTCGAGCAGCCCTTTCCAGCCGTTCCGCAATCCCACTACCCGGGAGTTGCGCGTATCGGACTTGCGCACCACGGCGCGGATCACCGCGTTCAGCCCCGGACAGTCGCCGCCGCCGGTCAGCACGCCGATTCTCATGGTCGATCCTCCGTTCGTGATGGTTGATCCAGCATATAGGATTGTCGCTCCAGTATAGCAGATGGGGAACCATACGGAATTGAAAGGGAAGGCCCGATATGCTACCGTTTATTCTTCGCAGTCCGCGCGATCCCTCAGGGAGAAAAGGTGCCCATCCCGGCAGATAAAGAAAGCGTGCGTCTCCTCTCCGGAAACGAAGCGGTCGCCCGGGGCGCGTTCGAGGCAGGCGTCCGCGTGGCCTCCGCGTATCCCGGAACCCCCAGCACGGAGATCCTGGAGGAGCTCGTTCGGTACGAAGGGGTCTGGGCCGAGTGGGCGCCGAACGAGAAGGTCGCCGTCGAGGTCGCCATCGGGGCGTCCATGGCGGGCGCCCGGGCGCTGGCGGCGATGAAACACGTCGGAGTCAACGTGGCGGCCGACCCCATCTTCACCGCGTCCTACACCGGGGTGGGGGGCGGGCTGGTCATCGTCACGGCGGATGACCCCGAGCTGCATTCCTCCCAGAACGAGCAGGACAACCGCCATTACGCCCTGGCGGCCAAGATCCCGATGCTCGAGCCGTCCGACTCTGCGGAGACGAAGGATTACACGCGTCTGGCGTTCGAGCTCTCCGAGCGTTTCGATACGCCGTTTTTCCTGAGGACCACCACCCGGATCGCCCACGCCAAGGGCGTCGTCCGCCTGGGGGAGCCGTCCGGGCCGCCCTCCCCGCCGGTCTTCAAGCGCGACCCCGCCAAGTGGGTGATGCTCCCGGTGAACGCGAGGCGCCGCCACGTCGTCGTCGAGGAGCGGACGCGGGCGCTCAAAGAGTTCGCGGAGATCTTCGAGGGGAACCGGATCGAGTGGGGCGACCGGTCGCTGGGGATCGTGACGGCCGGCGTCTCGTACCAGTACGTGAAGGAGGCGTTCCCGGAGGCGTCGGTCCTGAAGCTCGGGATGGCGTACCCGCTGCCAGAGCGGCTGGTCCGGGAGTTCGCCGCCGGCGTGTCGCGCGTGGTGGTCGTCGAGGAGCTCGACCCGTACCTCGAGACGCACGTCCGGTCGCTGGGGATCGCCGCCGAGGGGAAGGAGCGGGTGCCGATCCTCGGGGAGCTCGACCCGCGGATCGTGAGGAAGGCGGTCACGGGGGAGGCGATCCCCGTGCGCGCGCCGGAAAACCTTCCTTCCCGGCCGCCGAACCTCTGCCCCGGATGCCCGCACCGCGGGCTCTTCTTCGCGTTGAAGAAGCTGAAAGTCGCCGTCACGGGCGACATCGGATGCTACACGCTCGCCGCGCTCCCCCCGCTCGACTCGATGGACCTGTGCGTCTGCATGGGCGCCTCCATCGGGGCCGCGCACGGTTTCGAGAAGGCGCTCGGGGACGAGGGTCCCGGCAAGGTCGTGGCGGTCATCGGCGATTCCACCTTCCTGCACTCCGGGGTCACGGGGCTGATGAACATCGTCTACAACCGCGGCTGCGGGACGGTGCTCCTTCTCGACAACGGGACGACCGCGATGACCGGTGCGCAGGAGAACCCCTCCACGGGGAAGACGCTCGACGGCGGGGCGACGCACCGGCTCGACCTGGAGGCGCTCTGCCGGGCGCTGGGCGTTGCGCACGTCTACGCCGTCGACCCGAACGACATCGCGAAGACCGAGGAGCTGCTGCGACGAGAGGTCGCGCGGCCCGAGCCGTCGGTGATCATCACGCAGGCGCCGTGCGTCCTGCTGCCGGAGCATCGGAAAAGCCGGAAAGCGAGGCCGACCTACGAGGTGGCCGCCGACCTGTGCACGGGCTGCAAGGCGTGCGCGAAGCTCGGGTGCCCCGCCATCGAGTGGGCGGGCGACGTCTCGCGGATCAACCCGCTTCTGTGCGACGGCTGCAACCAGTGCCCGCCGCTGTGCAAGTTCAACGCGATCCGGGCGCGGGAGGGAAAGCCGTGACGGTCGGGGACGGCGTGACGGCCGGGCGCGGCGATATCTTCCTGGCGGGTGTCGGGGGGCAGGGGACGCTGCTGGCCTCCGAGGTGCTGGGCGAGGCGTTCCTCCTTTCGGGGTACGACGTCAAGAAGAGCGAGGTCCACGGGATGGCGCAGCGCGGCGGCGCGGTGACCACCCACCTGCGCTTCGGCCCGAAGGTCTTCTCCCCGTTGATCGAGCCGGGGAAGGCGGACCTGCTCATCTCCTTCGAGAAGATCGAGGGTTTACGGTTCGCCCACTACCTGCGTCCCGGAGGGACGCTGGTGGTGAACACGCAGGAGATCTACCCGCCGTCGGTGGCCACGGGGCGGGAGCCGTACCCGGCCGACGCGATGGACCGGCTGGCGAAAGTCACGGACCGGTTCTTCCCGGTGGACGCCCTGGCGGCGGCGCTTTCCTTGAGGGAGGTCCGGGCGGTGAACATGGTGATGGTCGGCGCGGGATCCCATTTCCTCCCGCTGCCGGTGGAAGCGTACGCGGAGGCCGTCCGGAGATGCCTCCCGGAGCGCGTCCAGGAAGTGAACGTCCTGGCGTTCCGCGCCGGGCGGGCGCTGTTGAAGGCGCAAGCAGGATCCCAAGAAGAGGGGGGGGTGCGTCGATGATCTGGAACGAGGAGTTCGAAACCCTGCCGCGGGAGGCGCTCGAGGCGCTCCAGCTCAAGCGGCTGCGCAGCCTGGTGGACCGGGTCTATGGGACGGTCCCGTTCTACCGGAAGCGGCTCGAGGAGTCCGGGTACCGGGCCGGGGACATCCGTTCCCTCAAGGACCTGTCCCGCCTTCCCTTCACCACGAAGATCGACCTGCGCGACACGTATCCCTTCGGCCTGTTCGCCGTCCCGATGGAGCGGGTGGTGCGGATCCACGCCTCCTCGGGTACCACGGGGAAGCCGGTCGTCGTCGGGTATACCCGCCGGGACATCGACACGTGGTCGGAGCTGATGGCGCGGACGCTCTCCTGCGGCGGCACGACGAAGGGCGACATCGTCCAGAACGCCTACGGGTACGGACTCTTCACCGGGGGGCTGGGGGCCCACTACGGGGCGGAGAAGATCGGCGCGGCGGTCATCCCGATCTCCGGCGGGAACAGCAAGCGGCAGATCATGCTGATGCAGGACTTCGGCTCCACCATCCTCACCTCCACGCCGTCGTACGCCCTGAACCTGGCGGAGGTGATGGCGGAGGAGGGGGTGGACCCCGCCACGCTCAAGCTCAAGTGCGGCCTCTTCGGCGCGGAGCCGTGGAGCGAGGCGATGCGCAAGGAGATCGAGCGGAAGCTGCACATCAACGCGATCGACATCTACGGGCTGTCCGAGGTGATCGGGCCGGGCGTGTCGTCGGAATGCCTCGAGGAGAAGCACGGGCTGCACGTCTTCGAGGACCACTTCATCCCGGAGATCATCGACCCCGAGTCGGGCAGGGTGCTGCCGTACGGCGAGATCGGCGAGCTCGTCTTCACCACGATCACGAAGGAGGCGTTCCCGGTCATCCGGTACCGGACGCGCGACATCTCGCGCCTCATCCTCGACCCGTGCTCCTGCGGGCGCACGCACGTCCGGATGGAGCGGATCTCCGGCCGCACGGACGACATGCTCATCATCCGCGGCGT
>DCUH01000007.1:0-6837 GCA_002327765.1 bacterium UBA2219
CCGTTGGGACCCAGGAAGCCGAAGATCTCCCCCTTTCGCACGGAGAAGCTCACGTCGCGGACGGCGAAGAAATCGCCGAACCGCTTCGTCAGCCCCCGGACGGAGACCGAGAACTCTTCCGGGGAGGGCGTCATTCCTTCGAGCCTTCCCGCCGCCGGCTCAGCACCGATACGAAGACGTCCTCTAGCCCCGGTGCGACCGAGCGGATCCCGAGGACCGCGATCCCGGCGCCCGCCAGCGCCTCCCCCACAGCGTCGGCGGACAGGGAGGCTCCGCGCGACCCCGTGTGGATCCGGTCGCCGAACAGCCCCACGTCGGCCCCGGGGAAGCGCCCTTCGAGCACGTCCCTGCCCCGCTTCGGGTCGGCGCACCGCACCTCGAGGATCGCCCCGGCGTGCAGCCGCTTCACCTCGTCCGGCGTGCCGGACGCCAGGAGCCGCCCCTCGTGGAGCAGGGCAAGCCGCCGGAACCGCTCCGCCTCGTCGAGGTAGGCGGTGGAGACGAAGATCGTCACCTTCTCCTTCAGGAGGCGGTAGAGGATGTCCCAGAACTCGCGGCGGGAGACGGGATCGACCCCGTTGGTGGGCTCGTCGAGGAAGAGCACGCGGGGGGTGTGGATGAGCGCGCAGGAAAGGCCCAGCTTCTGCTTCATTCCCCCGGACAGGTTGCCCGCGAGGCGCCGCCGGAACGGCCCCAGGCCCGAGAAATCGAGGAGGGCCGGCTCCTTCTCCTCCCGCTCCCGGCGGGAGACCCCGTACAGGTCGGCGTAGAAGCGCAGGTTCTCGGAGACGGTGAGGTCGGGGTAGAGCCCGAACCGCTGGCTCATGTAGCCGATGTCGCGCTGGACGGCAGCCGTCTCCGCGCGGACGGAGCGGCCCATCACCCAGGCGTCGCCGTCCGTCGGGTCGAGGACCCCCGAAAGGAGCCGCATGACGGTCGTCTTCCCCGCGCCGTCGGGCCCCACCAGGCCGAAGATCTCCCCTTCCTCGACCGAAAGCGAAAGCCCCTCCACGGCGACGGCGGCGCCGAAGACGCGGCGCAAGCCCTCGGTCCGGATGGCCTCCGCCACAGTCCCCGCGGCCCTTCAGCGGACCGCGATCGCGGCGTCCGCCGGCATTCCGGGAAGAAGCTCGCGCGCGGGATTGGGCACGTCGACCTTCACCCGGTAGACAAGCTTCACCCGCTCCTTGCGCGTCTGGACGGTCTTCGGGGTGAACTCCGCCTGCTGGGAGATGAAGGAAACCCGCCCCTCGTACCGCTTCCCCGGGAAGGAATCGACGGTCACGACCGCGGCCTGCCCGACCTTCACGCGCCCCAGGTCGGTTTCCTCCACGTACCCGCGCAGCCAGACGTTGTCCAGCGCGCCCACCGTGACGATCGGGGTCCCCGCCGCGAGGTAATCGCCCGGCTCCACGTTCTTCGAGAGGACCATCCCCCGCAGGGGAGAGAGGACCTCCGTGTACGACAGGCGCGTCTTCGAAAGCTCCAGGGCTTCCCTCGCCTGAAGCGCCTTCGCCCTCGCCTGGTCGATGGTCTCCTTCCTCGGCCCCTCCTCGACCAGACGGAGCCGCTCCCGCGCCTCCGTCACCCTCGCCTGCGCCACGCCGTGGGCCGCGTGCGCGGCCTCGTACTGTTGCCGGGCGATGATCTCCCTCCGGAACAGCTCCTCGTTGCGCCGGAAATCCTGCTCGAGCCGGTCGGCCTCCGCGCGGGCGCTCGCGAGGACCGCCCTCGCCGCGGCGATCTCCTGCGGACGCGATCCCGCTTCCAGCTCCCGGAGGGCGGCCTCCGCGGCCGAAAGCTCGGCCCGCCGGACGGCGGTTTCCCGCTCCAGGTCCGAGGCGTCGAGCCGCCCCACGAGCTGCCCCCGCTCGACCTCCATCCCCTCGTCCACCCGCCGCTCGGCCAGGCGGCCCGGGATGCGCGGGCTCACCTCCACCCGGGTCACCTCGATGTTCCCCGAGATCCGGACGACGCCTTCCTCCTCCGCGCCCCTCTGGCGCAGCGCGAAGAAGGCGGCCGCGGCCAGCGCCGCCGCGACGGCGACCCCGAAGACGGCCTTTTTTCGCTTCGACGGGTCCATCAGGAGGAATGATACCATCGACTCTTCCGGCCGGATCGACGTAAACTGTTCTCGGAAAAATACCGGGGCTGCCGGCACCCCGCGAGGCGAACGTGGACATCGACGAGCTCAGGAAGCGGATCGACCTGATGGACGACGTGCTGCTGCGCGTGTTCAACGAGCGGGCGCGGATCGCCCTGGAGATCGGGCGCGTCAAGAAGGGGCTTGGGCTGCCGGTGTTCGACCCGGGACGCGAGAAGAGGATCTTCGCCCGCATGAAGGAGGAGAACCCCGGGCCGCTCGACGACGGCGCCGTCGTCCGGCTGTTCGAGCGCGTCGTCGACGAATCGCGCCGGCTGGAGCGGATCCGATCGCAGGAGGAGGGGCCGGGGGAATGCTGATCATCATGAAGAAGAACGCCCCCGAAGAGGCGCTGGACAACGTAAAGGGGTACCTGATCCACCGCGGGTTCGACATCCACCAGTCCACCGGCGCGAACCGCACCATCATCGGCGTCATCGGCGACACGGACTCCCTCGACGAGCGGGCCATCGAGGCGATGCCCGGCGTCAGCCAGGTGGTCCGGATCCGGAAGGACGAATGACGTGGACAGGAAGGTGATCGCCCAGGCCGTCGCCCTCGCACTCCTCGGCCTTTTGCTGTGGCTGGCCTACGCGGTCGTGAAGCCGTTCCTGATCGCCATCGGCTGGGCCGTGATGATCACCGTGGTCACCTACCCGATCTATGCCCGGCTGCGGCGGAAGCTCAAAGGGCGGACCGGGCTGGCGGCGGCCCTGATGGTCCTGGGGATCGTCGTCCTCCTCGTGGCGCCCACGATCGCGTTGATCAGCACCCTCGGCCGCCAGGCGGCGGAGATCTACCCGAAGCTCGAGGAGCTCGTCGCCCGCGGAAACCCGATGGAGACGATCCACGGGAAGCTCGACACGTACAAGGACGCCCCGGTCCTCGGGACCCTGGCCGGGTGGGCCCAGGAGCTGCTCCCGCCTCCCGGCGGCCTGCGGACCAGCCTCCCGGAAGGGATGAAGAAGGTGATCGCGACCGTCACGGGGCTGCTCACGGCCGCCCTCTCGAACTTCCTCGTCTTCCTGGTCAACCTGTTCCTGACGCTCGCGGCGCTGGGAATCTTCTACGTCCGGGGGGAGGCGCTGACGGAGGAGGCGACGTCGCTTCTGCCGCTGCCGGAGGAGAGAGCGCGCGAGCTCATGGGCCGCCTCGCGACGGTGACCCGTGCGGTGGTCAAGGGGGTGGGGCTCACCTGCGTCGCCCAGGGAGCGCTGGGCGGGCTGGGCTTCTGGGCGACCGGCCTTCCCTCCCCGCTGCTGTTCGGGACGGTGATGGCGTTCGGGGCGCTGATCCCCGTCGTCGGGACGGCGATCGTCTGGCTGCCCGGGGCCCTGTTCCTGCTGTTCACGGGAAAGACAGTGGCCGGCGTCGCGCTGATCCTCTGGGGCGCCATCGCGGTCGGCAACATCGACAACGTGCTGCGCCCCGTCCTGGCGGGCGGGGATCTCGGGATCCCGATGCCGCTATTGCTCGTCGGAATGATCGGGGGCGCGATCTCGTTCGGACTGACGGGGCTGGTCCTGGGGCCGCTGGTCCTGGCGACGCTCCTTTTCGTCCTGGAAGAGCGCCGCAGGAGGGATCCCGAGGCGGAAGCGCCGCCGCCCGCGGACGCCTAGGGCTCCTCTTCCCCGGGAGGGCCGAACTCCCGTTCCTTCGCAAGAAGCTCGTCGCCCAGCACGGAAAGCCGGTCGTAAAGCGCCTCGATCCGCCTGCGCGCCGTGGCGACGGACAGCGAAGCTTCCCGGATCGCCGGCCCGTCGTTGCGGACGGAGGCCTCGACGATCGCCGCCTCGTCCCTCGCGACCCGCTCCTCCAGGGATACGATCTCCCCCTCGACCTCCCCGATCGCCCCCCGCAGGCTTCCCAGCTCCCTCGACCTGCGCTCCACGAACTCGGCACGGCGGCGCCGCTGTTCACGACGGTTCTCCCGGGCGCCGGGCTCCGCGCGGGAAGAGGCGCCTTCGGCGCTCCAGCCGACGCGCTCGAGGAAATCGGCGTATCCGCCTTCGAACAGCTCCGTCTTGCCGCCGTCGAACACGACGAGCCGCGTCGCCAGCGCGGACAGGACGCGCTCCACGTGGGTGACGATGACCACCGCCCCCTCGAAAGCGTCGAGCGCCCCCAGGAAGGCGTCCACCGACTCCTGGTCGAGATGGTTCGTCGGCTCGTCCAGCAGCAGCAGGTTCACGGGGGAGGCGAGGATCTTCGCGAGGAGCACGCGGCTGCGCTCGCCGCCGGAAAGCACCGAGATCCTCTTCTCCGCCGCATCCCCCCCAAACATCATCGCGCCGCACAGGTTGCGCACCTGGGTCCGCGTGAGGGACGGGTTCCCCTGCCGGACCTCCTCCTCGATCGAGAACGCCGGATTCAGCCGGTCCACGTTGGTCTGCCCGAAATAGCCGATCTTCACGTTCATCGAGGGCTTCACGGCGCCGGACGCCGGGGACAGCTCCCCGACCAGCAGGCGCAGCAGCGTCGTCTTCCCCTTCCCGTTCGGCCCGACGACGGCGACCCGGTCGCCCCGCGCCACGGCGAGGGAGAACCTCTCGATGAGGGGACGCGCGGGATCGTACCGGAAGGAGAGGCCGCGCGCCTCCAGCATCCACTTCCCGACGAACGACGCCTCGTTGAACCGGAAGTCCAGGTCCCGGATCTCCGCGAGCTTCTCGAGCCGCTCGTGGCGGGCCAGCAGCTTGATCCGCGACTGCACCGCCTTCGCCTTGGTGGCCTGCGCCCGGAACCGGTTGATGAAGGCCTCCGCCTCCTTCCGCTTCCGGTCGTCGTTCACCCGCGTCTGCTCGTGGATCGTCTCCTCCTGGAGGATCTGGGCGTACAGCTTCTCCGTCCCGCCCTGGAGCTTGCGGACCCGGCATCGGTGGATCGCCATCGTGTGGGTCGTGACGCTGTCCATGAAGTCCCGGTCGTGCGTGATCAGGACCAGGGCGCCCTTCCAGGCGCACAGGAAGCGGCGCAGCCATCGGATGGAGACGATGTCGAGGTAGTTGGTGGGCTCGTCCAGCAGGAGCAGGTCGGGCGCCGATACGAGCACCCGGGCGAGGTTGAGGCGCACCTGGAAGCCGCCCGACAGCTCGGCCGGCGCCCGCGACAGGTCGGCCTCGTCGAACCCCAGCCCCGCCAGGACGGCTTTCGCCCTGTACGTCTCGTCGGTCCCGTCCTCCCGGCGGGGAAGCGCGGACGCTGCCTCTTCGAGGACCGTCGGGCGGGGGAACTCGAGGCGCTGCGCGAGGTGCCCGATCCTGTACCCGGAAGGGACGGCGATCGTCCCCTCGTCGGCCGACTCCTCCCCCAGGAGGATGCGGAAGAGGGTCGTCTTGCCGTGCCCGTTGCGTCCTACGAGGCCCACCCGCTCGCCGGGGGCCACCTGGAAGGAAACCTCCTCGAACAGGACCTGTTTGCCGTAGGATTTGGACAGGCCGGAGACGGTCAGCATGGAGACGGATTTGAAAACAGGGAGACCCCCGGAATCAGCCCCGGGCGGTCTCCCCGATGTGAAGAGCTTCCCGCGAAAATCCGCGGCGCTACGGCGCTGCTACGTACCAGACTTCCCCCCTGCCGTGGCCGGTGGCGTCCCCGGCGGCCTTGTCCCCGGCGTAATAATAGAGCGGCCACCCCTTGTAGGTCGTCTGCTTCTTGCCGTCCTCCCGGGTGATGACGCCAAAATGCTCCGGGATCACGCCGGCGGGCGCCGCGACGGTTTCCCGGAAATAGAGAGGCCACCTCTCGACGCACTGGCCCGTGCACGCGCTTTTCCCTACCGAATCCTTCTTGTAAATGTACAGAGTCATCCCCTTTGCGTCGACCAGGAACTTCCCGATCCCTTCCTTCTCGGACACCTTGACCGCATGGTGGTCGGACAAGGCGGGACCGGAAAAGGCCAGTCCCAGGACCAGAACGACCGCGAACGAAAGCAACCATTTCCGCATGGCACCCTCCCTGAATGGGATATAAAAAAAAACAAACATTAGGTGCTTCCCTCAGCGGAAAGTTTCCGGCGCCGTCAAGATCGCGCCCCGGGGCGCCCACGGCAAAACCTTCCCTATCCTCTCCCCTTCCCCTTCTCCTTCTTACCGCCTTTCCCCTTGTTTCCCTTTCCGTTGCCCGACCCTCCGTCGGCCCACCCCTTCTTGAGCGCGTGGAACTCCGCCGACCCGGGCTTGATGCCGAGGTTTTTTGCGATCGCTCCCCATCCCTTCCCCCGGTTGGACCGGTACTCCTCGAGCACGACGCCATGGGGACGCCCGGCCACCTGCCCCGCCCGGAACACCATGTAGGCGTCCCCCGGGGTGCGGACGTCGCCGATGACGGCCTCCACCTGCACCATCGGCACGCCGAACGTCGTCGCCACGCGCGCCTTGAAGGCGCCCAGGTCCACGCGGGCCTCCGCGTTCATGTTGGAGATGAAGACGTCCAGGTCCCCCCCGCAGAACCCCGCGACCGGGAGCAACAAGAAGATCCCGATCACTACGGGAAATAGAAGCTTTTTCAACTGCTCCCTCTCTTTCCCCGCTCCTCGCGGCCGATTTCCGGTGTACGCATTCCTTATCGGCGGCCGGAAGGGTTTTCTTCGCCGCGATCCCCGCGCGGGCGCGCACGAAAAAGGGGCCGCAGGCATGGGCCTGCGGCCCCTCGGGCATGCTGGCGGGGTGGACGGGACTTGAACCCGCGGCCTC
>DCUH01000007.1:6885-7008 GCA_002327765.1 bacterium UBA2219
CCCCGGAGGCGTGTCAATGCGCGCCGCACCCCGGCCGCCGCGACCGGGGTCAATCCTGCGGGGAGACCGGCCGGCGCCCCTGCTTGACCCGGCTCTTGCGGAGCTTCCCCTCGAGCCGCCGCT
>DCUH01000041.1 GCA_002327765.1 bacterium UBA2219
CAAGGGCCATCTGGTCCGCGAGATCGATGCACTCGGCGGCGAGATGGCCCGCAACATCGACGCCACCGGCATCCAGTTCCGCGTGCTGAACACCAAGAAGGGGCCGGCGGTACGCGCCTCGCGCGCCCAGGCCGACCGCGACCTGTACCGGCTGCGCATGAAGCAGGTGCTGGAGTCCCAGGCCGGTCTCGAACTGAAGCAGGGACAGGTGGTGCGCCTGCTTGAGTCGGGCGGGCGGGTCACCGGTGTTGAAACCCGGGAAGGGTTGCGATTTGCGGCGCCGGCCGTGGTGCTGACGACCGGCACCTTCATGCGCGGCCTGATCCATATCGGCCTGACCCACTACCCCGGTGGCCGGGCCGGCGAGCCGCCGTCCGAGGGATTGTCCGAACATCTGCGCGCCCTCGGTTTCGTGGTTGGCCGTCTCAAGACCGGCACCCCGGCGCGTCTGGCGAAAAGCTCGATCGATTTTACCCGGCTCGAGGCCCAGCACGGCGACCCCGAGCCGCGGCCATTCTCCGCGGATACCGGGCGGATCGATCGGCCGCAGCTCCCCTGCCACATCACCTACACCAACGCCCGCACCCACGAGATCATCCGCAGCGGCCTCGACCGCTCGCCGCTCTACTCCGGGGTGATCGAGGGGATCGGGCCGCGCTACTGCCCCTCGATCGAGGACAAGGTCGTCCGCTTCCCGGAGAAGGGGAGGCACCAGGTCTTCCTCGAGCCCGAGGGGCTTGAAACCGCGGAGTACTACCCCAACGGGATCCCGACGAGCCTGCCATACGACGTCCAGGTGAGGCTGGTTCGCACCATCCCCGGCCTCGAGAGGGCGGAGATCGTGCGCCCGGGGTACGCGATCGAGTACGATTTCGTCGACCCGGTCCAGCTCCACCCCTCCCTGGAGACGAAGATCCTGAAAAACCTCTATCATGCCGGGCAGATCAACGGGACGAGCGGGTACGAGGAGGCGGCGGCGCAGGGGCTTCTGGCGGGGATCAACGCGGCCCGCAGGGTCCGCGGGGAGCCGCCGGTCGTGCTTTCCCGGGCGGACGCCTACATCGGGGTGCTGATCGACGACCTCACGACGAAGGGGGCGCAGGAGCCGTACCGGATGTTCACCTCGCGCGCGGAATACCGCCTCCTCCTGCGGGAGGACAACGCCGACCTGCGGCTGTCCGAGACCGGCCGGCTGGCGGGGCTGCTCCCCGAGGAGCGATACCGGAGGTTCCTGGCGAAGCGAGAGGGGATCGACGCGTTCCGGAAGAGGCTCGGGGAGAAGCGGGTGGGCCAGGGGCACCCGCTTCTCCCGGCGGTCGAGGCGGCGGGCGGCGGGCCGCTGCGCCCCGGGACGACCTACGCGGAGGCGCTGCGCCGCCCGGAGGTGACCGGGGCGATGCTCCTTTCCTGCGACCCCGATCTGCGCCCCGCGTCGCCGGAGGCGATGGAGCAGGCGGAGCTGGCCATCAAGTACGACGGATACATCCGCCGCCAGGAAGAGGAAGCAAAAAAGCTTAAGAAATACGAAGGGATGCTTTTGCCGCCCGATTTCCCCTTCGCCTCGGTCCGGGGGCTGTCCGCGGAGGTGCGGGACAAGCTGGCCCGGGTCCGGCCCGCGTCGCTCGGGCAGGCGCAGCGGGTCCCGGGGGTGACTCCGGCGGCGATCGCGCTGCTGCTGGTCCTCCTGAAGCGCCGCGAGGCGGGTGCCCTTCCGGACGGATCCTCTTGATTCGAAAGGAGTATCAAGACATGTTCCACGTGGAACCGCCCCGGTGAGCGGGCGGAGAGGGGGAGAGGCGCCGGACCCGGCGGGTCCCGGCGCGGCGCTGATCCGGGAGATCCTCGGGGAGGCCGGAATCGAGGCGCCGGCGGGGGTGGTCGATCGGCTGGCGGTCCACGCGGCGGAGATGCTCCGGTGGAACCGGTCGATCCGGCTGACCGCGATCACGGACCCCGTGGAAGTGGCGGTCAAGCATATCGCCGATTCGCTGGCGCTGCTCCGGTTCGCCCCGTTCCCCGGGAGGATGCTCGATTTCGGCTCCGGGGCGGGATACCCGGGGATTCCCCTGGCGCTCTACCTTCCCGGGACCCGGGTCGTCCTGCTGGAGGCCTCCGAAAAGAAGTGCGCCTTCCTGTCCCGGGTTCGCGGGATGCTGGGGCTCGAGAACGTGCGGGTCGTCCACGGGAGGGCCTCGAAGCGGGAGACGCTGCCGATCGGGCGGTTCGACGACATCGTGACGCGGGCCACCGCGCCGTCGTCCGAGGTCGTCCCGCTCCTTTCGCCCTACCTGGCCGAAGGGGGGCGGATGCTGTTCATGGCGGGGCCGGGCGGGGGATCCGCCCCGGCGGCCCCCGGGACGGTGACCCGCGTGGAGCGGTTCCGCCTGCCGCGCGGGATGGGGGAGCGCGAGATCGCCGAGGTGGTCCTGCCGGAAAAAGAATGACGCGGCGGGCGGTTTTTTTTCGTTTTCCCTTTTTGTTTTCGACTTCGACGTGGTACAAGAAATCGTTGCGCTTCCATATATAAAGCGAAGGAAGGCCGTTTTCGGGAGAATGATGCCCTTGGCTCGGATCCTGGCCATCGCCAACCAGAAGGGCGGCGTCGGCAAGACGACGACCGCGGTCAACCTGGCCGCGTCGCTCTCCGTCATGGAAAAGAAGACCCTCCTGGTCGATCTCGACCCGCAGGCCAACGCCACCTCCGGCGTGGGGGGAAGCCCGGGGGGGGAGACCGAACGGAACGTGTACCGGGTCCTGATGGGGGAGGTGACGGCGGCCGAGGCGATCCGGGAGACGGCGCTTCCGTTCCTGCACCTGCTCCCCGCAACCTACGACCTGATCGGCGCGGAGATCGAGCTGGTGACGATGGAGCGCAGGGAGCACCGCCTCGCCGAGGCGCTCGCTACGGTGGCGGCGGAGTACCAGGTCATCGTCATCGACAGCCCGCCCTCGCTCGGGCTCCTGACGGTCAATGCCCTATGTGCGGCGGATTCCGTAATCATTCCGCTGCAGTGCGAATATTACGCTCTGGAAGGGATCTCCAGCCTGTTCCGCACCATCGAGCGGATCCGGGGGGGGATGAACCGCTCCCTGAAGATCGAGGGGGTGGTCCTGACGATGTTCGATCCGCGGAACAACCTGGCCCACCAGGTGGCGGAAGAGGCGCGCGAAACACTAAAAACTCAAGTTTTCCAAACAGTTATACCAAGAAACGTCCGCTTGTCCGAGTCGCCTTCCTACGGGAAACCGGCCCTCCTCTACGCGGTCGCTTCCCGGGGGGCGCAGAGCTATCTCGAACTGGCCCGGGAGGTGGTGAGCCGATGGAACGAAAAACCGAACCCGTGAAGAAGAAAGTCCTCGGCAGGGGGCTGTCGGCGCTTCTGGCCCCTTCCCCGGGAACCCCGGATTCCCCCGAATCCGCCGTCCTGATGGTGCCGCTGGAAAAGGTCCGCACGGGATCCCTGCAGCCCAGGAAATCGTTCCCCCCCGAAGCGCTCGCCGAGCTGGTGGCCTCGATCCGGGCGAAAGGCGTGCTGCAGCCGGTGCTGGTGCGGCCCACCTCCGACGGGTACGAGCTGGTGGCGGGCGAGCGGAGATTCCGGGCGGCGGAAAGCGCGGGTCTCCCGCAGATTCCCGCGCTGGTCCGGAGACTCACGGACCGGGAGGCGCTCGAGGTGGCGCTGGTGGAAAACGTCCAGCGCGCCGACCTGAACGCCATCGAGCTCGCCGAGGGATACCATCGGCTCCAGCACGATTTCTCCCTTTCCCAGGAGCAGGTCGCCGAGCGGGTCGGGAAGGACCGGGCCACGGTGGCCAACACGGTGCGGCTCCTTCGCCTTCCGGCGCCCGTCCGGCAGGCGGTGATCGAAGGGACGCTCTCCGCCGGGCACGCCCGGGCGCTGCTGTCCGCGCCTCCGGAGCACGTGCTGTCGGTGTTCGAGACGGTCCAGCGCCGCGGGCTGTCCGTCCGCGAGACCGAGCGCATCTGCGCGGGGGAGCCGAAGAAGCGGACGTCGAGGAAGACCGCGCAGGGCAACGTCCACCTCCGGGCGCTGGAGGAGGAATTGACCCGCCGGGGCGGGACGCGGGTCCGCCTGCGGGGGACCGCCAAGAAGGGGCGCATCGAGGTGTTCTACTTCTCGTCCGAGGAGCTCGACCGCCTCCAGGAGCTCCTTTTCGGGGGGAGATGAGCGGAAAAGGCGCGCAAAAGCCCCTTTTCTTCCTACTTATATAAAAAAAATATTGCAGTGGAAAATGCCTGTGCTATATTTCGCTTCATACCAAACACCCGACATTATCCGCGCAAACGGATAAATCACGAGGGAAAGGAGTAAGGACTAATGCGTAAGTATCTTGCCCTGCTGTTCGTGTTGACGCTGGCCGCGGCGATCGGACTCTCCGCGTGCTCGAAGAAGGAAGAGGCGCCCCCGCCTCCTCCGGCCGCTGAGCCCGCCCCGGCCGCCCCGGCCGCTCCGGCGCCGGCGGACAACGCCGCTCCGGCCGCCCCGGCCGCCGAGCCTGCCCCGGCAGCTCCGGCAGCGAAGTAAGTACCAGGGCGATAGGATTCGTGAAAAAGGCGCCGGGGGGGTTCCCTCCGGCGCCTTTTTTTCGCCCGCCGTATCTGCCCAAACGGCAACGGCAAACCGAAGAACCCCTTGACACCTCCTTCTTTAACGTGGTACCAATCTTCCGTTTCACTATTGGAAACCTGCCGTTGACCACTTATAAGCTCCTGGAGGAGTGCCGGTTTCTATGGAACTCGTCGGCAAGATTTTCGAGACGTTGGAAATCGACCAGCTGGCACTGCTTCAGCTCTGCCTGGTGATCGTCCTCGCGTTCGTCCTTTCCGCCATCCTCATTCGGCCGATCCTTCGCACCTTCGAGGAGCGGGACGCCCTTTCCGTCAAGCCGCTCGAGGAGTCCCGGCGACTTCTGGCGGAGGCGGAAGAGACGTCGCGCCGGTACGACGAGGCGTTCCGGAAGGGCTCCATGGAGGCGCTCGTTCGGAAGCGGGCGGCCATGGAGGAGGCGTCGCGCGCCGAGAAGAAGCGGGTAGAGGCCGCGGTCGAGGAGTCCAACCGGAAGATCGAGGAGATGAAGGGAAAGATCGCCGCGGAGAAGGAATCCGCCGCATCCTCCCTGCGCGCCGAAGTGTCCCAGCTCTCCCGGCAGATCGCCGAGAAGGTCCTCGGGAGAAAGGTCGCGTGAAGCCCGTGAGAGCGTCGTCCATGGTCCGCGCCGCGCTGCGCGCCTTCCTTCCCGCCGCGGGGGGCCTGCTGGCCGCCGCCGCCGCGTTCGCCTCGGGGGAAGGGGGGGCCCACGGAGGCGGGGGGATCCCTTGGGGCGAGATCGCCAAGCAGGCGATCAACTTCGCCATCCTCGTCGGCGTCCTCGTCTATTTCCTGCGCAAGCCGCTTTCCTCCTTCCTGAAAGAGCGCGCCGAGCTGATGCGCAAGTCCATCGACGACGCCGCGAACGCCCGGGCCGAGGCCGCCCGGAAGCTCGAGGCCGTCGACGCCCGCATGGCGAAGCTTTCCGACGAGATCGCCGCGCTGAACGCGCGGATGGACGCGGAATCCGCCGCGGAGGCGAAGGCGCTCCGCGAAACCGTCTCCTCGGAGATCGAGCGCATCCGGAAGCAGGCGGAGTTCACGGGCGAGCAGGAAGTGAAGAAGGCCAGGGCGGAGCTGCAAAAGGAGGCCTCCGCGCTGTCCGCCAGAGCCGCCGAGGAGCTGGTCCGCAAGTCGCTGTCTCCCGAGGACCAGGCGCGCCTGGTCAAGGAGAATATCGAGAAGATCGAGGGGATCGTCCGGTGATCGCAGGAAGCCTGGCGAGGCGGTACGCCCGCGCATTGCTCGACATCGGCAAGGAGGAAGGGCAGCTTCGCCGCTCGCTGACCGAGGTCGAGGAATTCGCGAAGGTCCTGGACGGCTCCGCGGAGCTCCGCGAGGCGCTGGAGTCGGCGCACGTCGGCCGGCAGTCCAAGCATGCCGCGCTCGATGCGGTGCTGGCCAAGGCCGGGGTCCTTCCCACAACGAAGTCGTTCCTCGCCCTGCTGATCGACAAGGGGCGGATGAACGTCCTTCCCCAGATCCTTTCCGAGCTGCGCCGCATGGTCGAGGAGCACGAGGGGATCGAGCGGGTCGAGGTCACCGTCCCGATGCCGCTGACCGCCCCGCAGAAGGACGGCCTCCGCGCCGTCCTCGAACGCCGCACGGGGAAGAAAGTCCTCCTCGAGGAGTCCGTCGACGCCTCCGTCCTCGGCGGGATGGTGGTCCGGGTCGGCTCCACGGTGTACGACGGCAGCGTCCGCACGCAGATCCAACAGATCCGGCAAAACCTTCAGAAGGGGTAAGACATGAGCATCCGCGCGGAAGAGATCACCGAGATCCTGAAGACCCAGATCAAGGGATACGAGAAGAAGGTAGACGTCGCGGAGACGGGCGTGGTCCTCTCCGTCGGCGACGGCATCGCCCGCGTCCACGGCCTGGAAAAGGCGATGGCGGGAGAGCTTCTCGAGTTCCCCGGAGAAGTCCGCGGAATGGTGCTCAACCTCGAGGAGGACAACGTCGGCGTCGCGCTGCTGGGCGACGACCAGCTGATCAAGGAAGGCGACGTCGTCCGGCGCACCGGCCGCATCGTCGAGGTGCCCTGCGGCGACGCCATGATCGGCCGCGTCGTCAACGCGCTCGGCCAGCCGGTCGACGGCCGCGGCCCCATCGAGTCGAAGGATTTCCGCCGCGTCGAGATCAAGGCCCCCGGCATCGTCTTGCGGCAGCCCGTCAAGGAGCCGCTCCAGACGGGGCTCAAAGCCATCGACGCGATGATCCCCATCGGCCGCGGCCAGCNNGCCACCGACACCATCATCAACCAGAAGGGCACCGGGGTCGTCTGCATCTACGTCGCCATCGGCCAGAAGCGCTCCACGGTGGCCCAGGTGGTCGAGAAGCTGCGGCAGTACGGCGCGATGGACTACACCATCGTCGTCGCCGCGACGGCCTCCGAGTCGGCCCCGCTCCAGTTCAACGCCCCGTACACGGGCTGCACGATGGGCGAGTTCTTCCGCGACTCCGGCCGCCACGCCCTGTGCATCTACGACGACCTCTCCAAGCACGCGGTCGCGTACCGCCAGCTCTCCCTGCTGCTGCGCCGCCCGCCTGGGCGCGAGGCGTTCCCCGGAGACGTGTTCTATCTCCATTCGCGGCTGCTGGAGCGCGCGGCGAAGCTGTCCGATGCCGCGGGAGGCGGGTCGCTGACGGCCCTCCCGATCATCGAGACGCAGGCGGGCGACGTCTCCGCCTACATCCCGACCAACGTCATTTCCATCACCGACGGCCAGATCTACCTCGAGGCCGACCTGTTCTACTCGGGCGTCCGCCCGGCGGTCAACGTCGGCCTCTCGGTCTCCCGCGTCGGCGGCAACGCGCAGATCAAGGCGATGAAGCAGGTCGCCGGCCGCATGCGCCTCGAGCTGGCGCAGTACCGCGAGATGGCGGCGTTCGCGCAGTTCGGCTCCGACCTCGACAAGTCCACGCAGATGCAGCTCGCCCGCGGCGCGCGGCTCGTCGAGATCCTCAAGCAGGCGCAGTACCAGCCCCAGGCCGTCGAAACCCAGGTCACGACCATCTTCGCCGCCACGAACGGCTTCGTCGACGGCTACGAGATCGGGTCGCTCGCCCGGTACGAGACCGAGCTGACCGCCTACATGAAGGACAAGCACGGCGCGCTGCTCGCGGAGATCCGCGAGAAGAAGGCCATCTCGGACGACCTGAAGGGCCGGCTCTCCGCGGCGCTGGAAGAGTTCAAAGGGATCTTCAAGGAATAGGACGCCATGGCGAATCTCCGCGCGATCCGCAAGCGGATCAGCAGCGTAAAGAGCACCCAGCAGATCACCCGCGCGATGAAGATGGTGTCCGCCGCGAAGCTGCGGCGCGCCCAGGACGCGATCGTCGCCGCCCGTCCCTACGCGAAGAAGATGCGCGAAGTGGTCCGGGCGGTGGCCGCGCGGGTCGACGCCTCCGCCCACCCGGCGCTGGCGCCCCGTGAAGGGAAGAAGCTCGCCCTGCTCGTGGTCACATCCGACCGCGGGCTGTGCGGTTCCTTCAACGCGGGGCTCACCCGGCAGGCGTTCCGTTTCATCGCCGAGCAGAAGGCGAAGTACGAGGAGATTTCCCTCTTCGTGGTGGGCCGGAAAGGGCGCGACTTCTTCCGCCGGCGCGAAATCGCCATCCGGAAGGAGTACCTCGGCGTTCTGGGGAGCATCAACCGGGGGCACGCGGAGACGATGTCGAAGGACCTCGTCGACGGCTTCCTCGCCGGCGACTTCGACGAGGTGCAGGTCGTGTTCAACGAGTTCCGGTCGGCCATCTCGCAGGTCACCCGGTTCGAGACGCTCTTCCCCCTCTCGCTGGAGAAGAAGGAAGAGCAGGCCGGCGGGGCCGACATCGACTACCTGTACGAGCCGGGCAGGAAGGAGATCCTGTCGAACCTGCTGCCGCGGTACGTGGAGACGCAGATCTTCCGCGTCCTCCTCGAGTCGGTGGCAGGGGAGCACGGGGCCCGGATGACCGCGATGGATTCGGCGACCAACAACTCCGTCGACATGATCGCACGGCTCACGCTGCAGATGAACCGCGCCCGCCAGGCGACGATCACCACCGAGCTCACGGAAATCGTCAGCGGCGCAGAAGCGCTCAAAGGGTAACAAGGAGGATCGGGAGAATCATGAAAAAGGGAAAGATCGTCCAGGTCATCGGGCCTGTCGTCGACGTCCGGTTCGATGCCGGCCACCTGCCGTCGCTCTTGAACGCGATCAAGGTCACCAACCCGAGCATCAGCGACCGGGAAGGGAACCTCACCGTCGAGGTCGCGCAGCACCTGGGCGACAACGTCGTCCGTTGCGTGGCGATGGACTCCACCGACGGCCTCGTCCGCGGCATGGACGCGATCGACACCGGCGGCCCCATCTCCATCCCGGTCGGTCCGGAGACCCTGGGCCGGATCATGAACGTCATCGGCGAGCCGGTCGACGAAGCCGGTCCGCTGGTCACCTCCGGCAAGCGCGCCATCCATCAGGAAGCGCCGACCTATGTCGAGCAGTCGACCGAAGCGCAGATCCTCGTCACCGGCATCAAGGTCGTCGATCTGCTCGCGCCTTATGCCCGCGGCGGCAAGATCGG
>DCUH01000101.1 GCA_002327765.1 bacterium UBA2219
GAGAACTACAACGACATCCAGGTCGGCGACCAGGTCGAGGCGTACACCATAGAGAAGATCGCCGGGACCCTGGTATAGGGGCGGCGCTCCTTGGTGGTCGCGGCGCTCACCGCGTGCCTTCTCTTCCCCGGGGCGCAGTCGCTGAAGGACAAGCGGCGGCGCATCGCGGGGCTGATGGCGAGGATCCGGGCGGGTTATCCGGTTTCCGTCGCGGAGGTTGGGCACCAGGAGCTGTGGCAGAGGGGGACGATCGGCGTGGCCCTCGTTACCACGGAAGCGCGGCTCGCGCAGTCGATGTTCGACCGGATCACCGACGGCATCGGGCGGGACGGCGAGGTGGAGCTCCTGTCCGGGAGCGTGGAGTTCTTCCGTCCCGAAGGGAGCGACACGGAATGAAAGGGCGCGGCGACCGCCCGGCGCGCGTGGCGGAACGGATCCGGGAGGAGCTCTCCGTCCTTCTTCAGAGGAAGGTGAACGATCCCGGCCTGGCTTCCGTCACCATCACCGACGTTTCCGTCACCCCGGACCTGAAGGTGTCCCACGTGAACTACACCGCGCTCGTCGACCCGTCGGGACGCAAGGCCGTCGCCCAGGCGCTTCGCCGGGCGGAAGGGTTCCTGCGCCGGGAGGTGGGGGCGGCGCTGGGCCTGCGCAGCGCGCCCCAGCTCTACTTCCACTACGACGACTCGTTCGACCGGGGGGCCCGCATCGACGCGCTCCTCAGAGGGATCTCGGAAGGCGAGGAGCCCCGGGAGTGAGGGGCGACCTTTCCGCCGTCCGCGACGTCCTCCGGGAGAAGGACCGGTTCCTGATCGCGTGCCACGAGAACCCGGAAGGCGACGCCATCGGGTCGGAGCTGGCCCTGGCGCTCGCACTGCGCAAGATGGGGAAGACCGCGACGGTCCTGAACGCCGATCCCGTCCCCCGGAACCTGCTGTTCCTCGCCGGCGCCGACACGGTGGTGTTCGAGGAGGACGGGTCCGGGTACGACGTCGCGATCGTGGTCGACTGCGGATCCCCCGAGCGCACAGGGAGGGTGGCGGGGGAGCTCCTGAAGCCGCCCGTCCTGGTCAACATCGACCATCACCGGACCAACGGCGACCGCGGGAAGCTGGCCCTCGTGGACCCCGACGCCGCGGCCACGGGACTCCTGGTCCACAAGGTCATCGTCGCGCTGGGCGTGGAGATCGACCGGGACATCGCCGAGAACATCTACGTCGCGGTCCTCACTGACACGGGATCGTTCCACTACGGGAACTCCTCGCCCGACGCGTTCCGGGTGGCGGGGGACATGGTCGGGCTGGGGGTCGACCCCTGGGCTGTCGCCGAGCAGGTCTACGAGACGCAGAGCTTCCCGCGCATCCGCCTCCTGGGGCGGGTCCTGTCTTCCCTGGAAACCGCCGTCGGGGGACGGGTGGCCTCGATCACGACGATGCGGGCCGATCTCGCCGAGTTCGGCGCAGGGAAGGACGACCTGGAGGGCTTCATAAACTATCCCCGCTCGATCATCGGGACGGAAGTGGCCGTTTCCTTCCGTGAGGAGGAAGGCGGGTTCTTCCGTGTGAGCTTCCGGTCCAAGGGGCGCGTGGACGTCTCCGAAGTGGCGGCGCGGTTCGGTGGCGGCGGCCACCGGAACGCGGCGGGATGCTCGGTCCCCGGCGCGATCGCCGATGTGAAGCGCAAGGTGTTCGGGGCGCTGGAGGCCGCGCTTTCGTGACGGGGGGCGTGGTCGTCCTCGACAAGCCCGGCGGGATCACCTCCTTCGACGCGGTCCGCGCGGTCGGAAGGATCCTCCGGGAGAGGAAGTGCGGCCACGCGGGGACGCTCGATCCGATGGCGACCGGGGTGCTCCCGATCTGCGTCGGGGCCGCCACGAAGATCGCCGGCTACCTCTCGGAAGAGGAGAAGGAGTACGAGGCGGCGTTCGCCTTCGGTGTCTCCACGGACACCGGCGACTCCACCGGCAAGCCTCTGGAAACGCTCCCGGGGGCCGTTGCGGGAGAGGGGGAAGTAGCCGCCGCCCTTGCGGGGCTGGTGGGCACCTTCCTGCAGGTCCCGCCGTCGTTCTCCGCCGTGAAGGTCGGGGGCGTGCGCTCCTACGCCCTCGCCCGGAAGGGCAAGGAGGTTCCGCTGGCCCCCCGGAAGGTCACGGTGTTCGAGGCGCGCCTCTTGTCGTGGGACCCGGGCGGCTTCCGCGCCGCCGTCACCTGCTCGAAGGGCTTCTACATCCGGGCCTTGTCGCGCGACCTGGGCGCGCGGCTCGGAGTTCCAATGACGGTCGCGGCCCTGCGGCGCCTCCGGGTGGGCGACTTCCGGGTCGAGAGGGCGGTGACCATCAACGCCCTCCGTGAGCTCGCCGAGGCCGGCGGCGCCGGCGGGCGCGTTATCCCTATCGTCGACGCGCTTTCGCGGATGCCGGCCTGGGTGGTGCCGCCCGACGCGGTGGCCGCTGTCCGGAACGGCCGGCTCGCCGGCCCCTGGCTCGCGGCGCGTGTCGCCGGGGAGCGCTGCGGCACCGCGCTGCTGGTCACGGAAGATCGCGAGCCGCTGGCGATCGCGGGCCGTGAACCGTCGGGGCTCTGGAGGATCCTTCGGGGCATCTGATTTACATCCCGCCAGGGATGTGATATAAAGAAATCTTCAATAAAACCGGGAATATCTCGGCGAAAGGGGAAGGGCGCAAGACAATGAGCCTGGTCACGGAAAAGAAGAAGGACATCATCGGGAAATTCCGCGTACACGACACCGACACCGGTTCCCCGGAGGTCCAGATCGCGCTCCTGACCGAGCGGATCAACATGATCACGGACCATCTCAAGACCCACACCAAGGATTTCGGCTCCCGAAGGGGATTGCTGAAGCTGGTCGGGCAGCGCAGGCGCCTTCTGGATTACCTGAAGGCAAAGGAGTCCCTGCGGTACAAGACGGTGGTCGAGTCCCTCGGACTGCGCAAATAGCCCCGTACGTTTTCGTAACCTCCGACAACCACATGACGCGGCCTCCCTTCCCGGAGGCCGTCACCAGAAGGGAATAACACACAGTGGGAAACGTGTACGAAGCGGAAATTTCCGGTAGGACATTATCCGTGGAAACGGGTCGTTGGGCCAAGCAGGCGGGCGGCGCCGCGGTCGTCACCTACGGGGGGTCCGTGGTCCTGGTCACCGCATGCGTGTCGGAAACGCCGCGACCGGGGATCGATTTCCTCCCGCTGGTGGTCGATTACGTCGAGAAGACCTTCGCCGTGGGGAAGATCCCCGGCGGCTTCTTCAAGAGGGAAGGCAAGCTCTCCGAGTTCGAGGTGCTCACCTCCCGCCTGATCGACCGTCCCCTCCGCCCGCTCTTCCCGAAAGGCTTCTACAACGAGATCCAGGTGATCGCCACAGTGCTCTCGGCGGACAAGCAGAACGACACGGCGATCCTCGCCATGATCGGCGCCTCGGCGGCGCTCACCATCTCGGACATCCCCTTCGGCGGCCCCATCGCCGGCGCGCGGGTCGGCCGGATCGACGGCCAATTCGTCATCAACCCGCTGCTGCAGGACTTCGAGCGCAGCGACATGAACATCTTCGTCGCCGGCAGCCGTGACGCGATCCTGATGGTCGAGGGAGAGGCCGGAGAGGTTCCCGAGGAGGAGGTGCTCGACGCGATCTTCTTCGCGCACCGGTCGCTCGTCCCCTTGCTGGAGCTCCAGGAACGGATGGCGCGCGAGATCGGCAAGGAGAAGAAGGCCGTCGAGAAGAAGGAGCTTGCCGGAGAGGATGTCGCCCGCATCGCGGGGATCGCCGCCGACGCGCTGGCCGAGGCGTACGCGATCACCGGGAAGCAGGAGCGGCACAGGAAGATCGAGGAGGTCGCGGAGGCGGTCCGTTCCTCCTTCACCGACGAGGAGCGGCTGGAGAAGGCGCCGCTGATCGCCGGGGCCTTCAAGGATCTCGAGAAGAAGATCGTCCGGGGAAAGATCCTGCGCGACCGGAAGCGCATCGACGGCCGGGGCCTCGAGGACATCCGGAAGATCTCCTGCGAGGTCGCGGTTCTCCCCAGGACCCACGGTTCCGCCGTGTTCACCCGCGGGGAGACGCAGGTCCTGGCCACCGCAACGCTGGGGACGAAGCAGGACGAGCAGCGGATCGACTCGCTGCTGGGGGACACGACCAAGGCGTTCATGCTCCATTACAACTTCCCGCCTTTCAGCGTCGGAGAAGTGAAGATGCTCCGCTCTCCGGGCCGCCGCGAGGTCGGGCACGGGGCGCTGGCCGAGCGCGCGGTGTCGAAGGTGCTCCCGCAGAGCGCCGACTTCCCCTACACCGTCCGCCTGGTTTCCGAGGTGCTCGAGTCGAACGGTTCCTCCTCCATGGCCACCGTGTGCGGCTCTTCTCTCGCGATGATGGACGCCGGGATCCCCACCAGCGGGGCCGTGTCGGGGATCGCTATGGGCCTGATCAAGGAGGGCTCCGAGGTCGCCGTCCTCTCCGACATCCTGGGGGACGAGGACCACCTGGGCGACATGGANNACATCAAGATCGGCGGCGTCGACCGGGACATCATGCTCACCGCCCTGAGGCAGGCGCGGGAGGGGCGGCTCTTCATCCTCGACCGGATGAACGAGGTCATCTCGGAGCACCGTCCCGAGCTTTCCCCGTTCGCCCCCCGAATCTACGTGATGATGATCAAGCCCGACAAGATCCGCGAGATCANNGTCAAGATCGACATCGAGGACGACGGCACCGTGAAGATCGCGGCGGTCGACGCCGACTCCGCGCGGGCGGCCATCACCATCATCGAGGGGATCGCGCAGGTCCCCGAGGTCGGGAAGGTCTACCAGGGGCGGGTCCGCAAGATCATGGAGTTCGGGGTGTTCGTGGAGATCTTCCCCGGGACCGACGGACTGCTGCACGTCTCCCAGATCTCGAAGCACCGCGTCAACGCGTCCGAATGCTTCAAGGAAGGGGACGAGGTCACCGTTCGCGTCCTCGAGGTCGACCGGGACGGCAAGATCCGGCTCTCCCACAAGGAGTTCGAGGAGGAGGGGCGCTTCAAGCCCGCGACGGGTCCGGCGCCGGGCGCCGAAAAGGAGCCGGGCTCCGGCAGGGAGCGCGAACGGGACCGTGACCGGGGCCGCGGGGGACCGAGGGGAAGAAGGTAGTCGGCGGAAAGCCGGATGTCGGTCGCGAGGTCCGTACTCGAAAACGGCGTAGCGATAGTCACCGAACGTGTGCCGTACCTTCGTTCGGCCACCGCGGGGATCTGGGCACCGGTCGGGTCCCGGGCGGAAGGGCGGGCCGACAGCGGCATCGCCCATTTCATCGAGCACATGCTGTTCAAGGGGACCGCGCGGCGCAAGGCCGTCGACATCTCCCGCGCCATCGAGTCGGTCGGAGGGACGATGAACGCCTACACGTCCCGCGAGTTCACCTATTTCTACGCGAAGGCCATGGAGAAGGACTTTCCGCTCCTGGTCGACCTCCTGTCGGACATCTACCGGAACTCGGTCTTCGAGGAGACGGAGCTCGCCCGGGAAAAGGGCGTCATCCTCCAGGAGATCCTGATGGTGGACGACACCCCCGAGGAGTTCCTGAGCGATTTCTTCAACCTTTCCTACTGGGGAGGGCACCCGCTGGGCAGCCCCGTCCAGGGGACGGCGGAGAGCGTCGGGCGGTTCGACCGGCGCACGGTCGTGGAGTATTTCGCGGACCGGTTTCGCCGGAGGGGGATCGTCGTGACGGTCGTCGGCAACCTCCCGCACGAAGCGGTGGTCTCCGCGGTCCGGGAGGCGTTGGAATCGCTCGACCTTGGGGAGCCGCTGGGCGTCCGTCCGCCGACTCCGCCCGTGCGCGGGACGTTCCTGAAGCGGAAGGAGCTCGAGCAGGCGCACCTGTGCATCGGCGCGCCCGGCGTGTCCCGCAGGGACGATCGGGTCTTCGCGCTCGACGTGGTGAACGCGGTGCTCGGCGGCAGCACCTCCAGCCGGCTCTTCCAGCAGGTGCGCGAGGAGAGGGGGCTGGCCTATTCCGTCGGCTCGACGGTGTCCGTCTACGCCGACGCGGGGATCCTCGAGATCTACGCCGGGACGGGGAGGGAGCACGTCGAGGAGGTGCTCGAGGTCGCGGGCGCGGTGGTCGATTCCCTGGGGGACGGCGGGATCACCGACGACGACGTCGCGTTCGCCAAGGAGCTCATCAAGGGGAACACCCTCCTGTCGCTCGAGAACACGATGTACCGCATGTCGCACCTCGCGATGAACGAGATGTTCCTCGACCGGCTGGAGCCGCCCGAGGAGGTCCTCGCGCGGGTCGAGGCGGTGACGCCCGCGCAGGTGCGGGAGCTGGCCGCGGAGCTGCTCCGCAGGGACCGGTTCACGCTGGCCGCCGTGGGGGACCTTCCCGAAGGGGAGCTGCGTTTTTGAGCCGCGGCGAGTGCCACGTCCGGGTGTCGCTTTTGCGCGGGGGCGAGGAGTTCCTGCCGGCGTACCAGACGGAAGGGTCGGCGGGGATGGACCTTTCGGCCGCGGTCGACGGGGAGGTGGTCATTCCCCCGATGGGAAGGGCGCTGATCCCCACGGGGGTGGCGCTGTCGCTCCCGCCGGGGGTGGAAGGGCAGGTCCGCCCCCGCAGCGGGCTTGCGATCCGGCACGGGGTGACGTGCCTGAACAGCCCCGGCACGATCGACGCGGACTACCGGGGCGAGGTCCATGTGATCCTCGCGAACCTTGGGGAGGAGCCGTTCCGCGTTCGCAGGGGCGACCGGATCGCCCAGATCGTGTTCTCCCCGGTGCTGTCGGCGCGCCTCGCGGTCGTTATGGAGCTGGACGGCACCGCGCGCGGGGCTGGCGGTTTCGGACATACGGGAACGTGAGGGGGGCGCCATGATCGAACGGTACACGCGGCCCGAAATGGCGGCCATATGGCAGGACGAGAACCGGTTCCGGATCTGGCTCGAGATCGAGATCCTCGCGATGGAGGCGATGGTCCGGAAGGGGCTGATCCCGAAGGAGGCTCTCGCGCGGGTCCGCCGCAAGGCGGCATTCGACAAGGGCCGGATCGACGAGATCGAGAAGAGGGTGAAGCACGACGTCATCGCCTTCCTCACATCCGTGGCGGAGCACATCGGGGAGGACTCCCGCTTCCTGCACGTCGGGATGACCAGCTCCGACGTGCTGGACACCTCGTTCGCGGTCCAGATGCGCCAGGCGCTCACGCTGCTGATCGGCGAGGCCCGGGGGGTCTTCGAGGTCCTCAAGCGCCGGGCGATCGAGAATCGGGGCACGGTGATGATCGGGCGGACGCACGGCATCCACGCGGAGCCGGTCACGTTCGGGTGGAAGATGGCGCTGTGGGCCGACGAGGTGAGGCGCGACATCGCGCGCCTGGAACGGGCCCGGGACGTCATCTCCGTCGGCAAGATCTCCGGGGCGGTGGGGACCTTCGCCAACATCGAGCCCTTCGTCGAGGAGCACGTCTGCAGGAAGCTGGGCCTGATCCCCGCGCCGGCGTCCACCCAGGTGATCCAGCGCGACCGTCACGCCGAGGTGTTCGCCACGCTTGCGATCGTCGGGTCCTCCCTCGACAAGTTCGCGACGGAGATCCGGCACCTCCAGCGGACCGAGGTGCTCGAGGCGGAGGAGTTCTTCTCCGCGGGGCAGAAAGGATCCTCTGCGATGCCCCACAAGCGCAACCCGGTCCTTTCCGAAAACATCTCGGGCCTCTCGCGGCTGCTGCGCGGGTACGCCGTCACGGCGATGGAGAACGTCGCCCTGTGGCACGAGCGGGACATCAGCCACTCCTCGGCGGAGAGGGTGATCGCCCCCGACGCCACCATCGTCCTCCACTTCGCCCTCGGGCGGTTCCGCGGGATGATGGAGAAACTCGTGATCTATCCCGAACGCATGATGAAGAACCTCCGGAGCACCAACGGGCTGCTCTTTTCACAGAGGGTCCTGCTGGCGCTGGCGGCGAAGGGGTTCTCCAGGGAGAAGGCGTACGAGGTCGTGCAGCGGTCGGCAATGAAGTCCTGGAGGACGGGGCAGCAGCTCCGGACGCTCCTGTGGAAGGACCGTGAAGTGCGGTCGGCGCTGTCGAAGGAGGAGTTCGACCTGCTGTTCGACATCGGCTACTACGTCAAGAACATCGACGGGATCATCGATCGGGTGTTCGCGGCGGATGCCAGGAGGGCAAAGGCGTGAAGGCGAAGATCTACGTGACTCTCAAGAAAGGGGTCCTCGACCCGCAGGGGAGGGCGATCCTCTCCTCGCTGTCCCACCTCGGGATCGCCGGGGTGGAGGATGTCCGCGTCGGGAAATACATGGAGGTCCGGCTCAAGGACGCCGCCCCGGACGACGCGCGGCGGCTGCTCGACGACGCGTGCCGGCGGCTCCTCGCCAACACGGTCATCGAGGAGTACCGGATCGAGATCGAGTGAAGGGGATCGCGATGAGAATTGCCGTCCCGGTGTTCCCGGGCTCCAACTGCGATCACGACGCCTACCACGCGCTCAAGCACGTCGTCGGGGTGGACACCGCCTTCGTCTGGCACAAGCGGTCGTCCCTGGAAGGATTCGACGCCGTGGTGATACCGGGCGGCTTCACCTACGGGGACTACCTCCGCTGCGGGGCGATGGCGAAGCTCTCCCCCGTGATGGACGCGGTCCGCCGGTTCGCGGAGGGCGGCGGGCCGGTGATCGGCATCTGCAACGGGTTCCAGATCCTCCTCGAGTCGGGGCTGCTGCCGGGGGCCATGATGGTGAACGAGTCGCTCCGGTTCGTCTGCGAATACGTTCACTTGCGGGCGGAGACCGGCCGCACGCCCTTCACGGGAGGGATCGCCCCGGGGACGGTGCTGAAGATACCGGTCGCGCACTACCAGGGGAACTACTTCGCCGACGACGCGACGCTGGCCGCGCTCGAGGAGAGGCGGCAGGTGGTGTTCCGGTACTGCGACCCGTCGGGGGACCCGACCGCCGGATCCAACCCGAACGGCTCCGCCCGGAACATCGCGGGGATCTGCAACGAGCGGGGGAACGTCCTCGGCATGATGCCGCACCCCGAGCGCTGCTCGGAAGAGGAGCTGGGAAGCGCCGACGGGCGGCGCCTGTTCGATTCCATGGTCGCCTGGCTCAAGGAGAAAGGGAAATGAAGGAGAAGCCGGTTACCCTCGAGCTGGCCAGGGAGCACGGGCTTTCCGGGGAGGAGTTCGAGCGGGTGCGCGCCATCCTGGGCCGCGACCCGAACTTCACCGAGCTCGGCATCTTCTCCGTCATGTGGAGCGAGCACTGCTCCTATAAAAGCTCGCGGATCCACCTGAAGAAGTTCCCCACGAAGGGCCCCCGCGTCCTGCAGGGCCCGGGGGAGAACGCGGGGGTCGTCGACATCGGCGACGGCCTGGCGGTCTCCTTCAAGATGGAGAGCCACAACCACCCGTCGTTCATCGAGCCGTACCAGGGGGCGGCGACCGGCGTGGGGGGGATCCTGCGCGACGTATTCACCATGGGCGCCCGCCCCATCGCGTCGCTCGATTCCCTGCGTTTCGGCCGGCCGGATCACCCGCGCACCCGGTACCTCGTCACCGGCGTCGTCGCCGGCATCGCCGGGTACGGGAACTGCATCGGCGTGCCCACCGTCGGCGGGGAGGTCTACTTCGACGAATGCTACGACGGGAACATCCTGGTCAACGCGTTCACCCTCGGCGTCGTGAAGCGGGACGGCATCTGGCGCGGCTACGCGTCGGGCGTCGGCAACCCGGTCATCTACGTCGGCTCGAAGACGGGGCGCGACGGCATCCACGGCGCCACGATGGCCTCGGGGGAGTTCGACGAGAAATCCGAGGAGAAGCGCCCGACGGTGCAGGTGGGCGACCCGTTCACGGAGAAGCTCCTGCTCGAGGCGTGCCTCGAGCTGATGAAGACCGACGCGATCGTCGGCATCCAGGACATGGGCGCGGCAGGCCTCACCTCCTCCTCCTTCGAGATGGCCTCGCGCGCCGGCACCGGCTTCACGATGGACCTCGACCTCGTCCCGCAGCGGGAGGAGGGGATGATCCCCTACGAGCTGATGCTCTCCGAGTCCCAGGAACGGATGCTCATGGTGGCGAAGAAGGGCAGGGAGGGCGAGGTCCTGGAGATCTTCGACAAGTGGGACCTCGACGCCAGCGTCATCGGCGAGGTGACCGGGGACGGCGTCGCGCGGATCCGGTGGCGCGGGAAGACGGTGGCCGAGATCCCGGTGGCCCCCGTCACCGACCAGGCGCCGCTCTACGACCGCCCCGCAGCCCGGCCGGAATGGCAGGAAGCGCTGCAACGGAATCCCGACCCCGCGTCGCTTCCCGTTCCCGCGGACCTGGCCGGGACGTGGATGCGCCTGATGAGCTGTCCGGAGATGGCGGACAAGAAGTGGGTCTTCCGGCAGTACGACCACATGATTCGGACCAACACGCTCGTGCTTCCCGGCTCCGACGCCTCCGTTCTCCGGGTCAAGGGGACGCGGAAGGGGATCGCCCTGTCGGTCGACTGCAACAGCCGGTACTGCTTCCTCGACCCCTACCTCGGCGGGATGATCGCGGTGTGCGAATCGGCCCGGAACGTCGCCTGCTCCGGCGCGGAGCCGATCGGCCTGACCGACTGCCTCAACTTCGGCAACCCGGAGAAGCCCGAGATCATGTGGCAGTTCCGCAGCGCCATCGAGGGAATGGCGAAAGCGTGCGAGACGCTTGCGGTTCCGGTGGTGTCCGGCAACGTCTCCTTCTACAACGAGACGATGGGGAAGGGGATCCACCCGACCCCGACGGTCGGGATGGTCGGCCTGCTGGAGGACGCGGGGGACCGGCTGGTCCAGTGGTTCGACGCGCCGGGCGACGCGGTGTTCCTCGCGGGCGCGGACAGGATGGGGGAGTGCGTCGGCGGCTCCCTGTACCTGAAGGAGGTCCATGGGAAGGTGGCGGGCACCCCGCCGCCGGTCGACCTCGATCACGAGAAGCGGCTGCAGCGGTTCCTGGCCGCCGCCGCCGCGGAGAAGCTTCTTTCCTCCGCGCACGACCTGGCGGAAGGCGGTTTCGCCTGCGCCCTGGCGGAGTGCTGCGTCACCCGCCCGGACGGCCCGATCGGCGCGAAGGTCGCCAACCCGTTCCCGGCATCCGTTCGGCCGGATTTCGTCCTGTTCGCGGAATCCCAGGGAGCGGTCCTCCTTTCCTGCCCCCCCGGGAAAAAAGGGGCCCTCGCGGACGCCGCGGAACGGTTCCGTATTAAAATGAAAGAGCTGGGGAACGTCGGCGGCGAGCATATCGACATCGAGGGCGTCGCATCGGTCCGCGCGGCGGACCTGCACAGGGGCTGGCGTGACGGGTTCGCGAAGACGCTGGGGCTGGAAGGGTAAAGGGGCGGCCATGCTGGACGGTTGGCACGAGGAATGCGGGATCTTCGGGGTCTTCGGCCACCCCGAGGCGGCGAACCTGACCTACCTCGGGCTATACGCCCTGCAGCACAGGGGGCAGGAAAGCGCCGGGATCGCCTGCTCCGACGGCGAGGTGATCACCTTCCACAAGGACATGGGGCTTGTCGCCGACATCTTTTCCGAGGAGACCTTGTGCCGCCTCCCCGGCAGCAGCTCCATCGGCCACGTGCGCTACTCGACGACGGGCACTTCCGAGCTGAAGAACTCCCAGCCGCTGGTGGTCGATTTCGAGTCCCGGTCCATCGCCGTCGCCCACAACGGGAACCTCGTCAACGGTCACGAGATCAAGCGGGAGCTGGAAACCTCCGGCTCCGTCTTCCAGTCCTCGATGGACACCGAGGTGATCATCCACCTCATAGCGCGGTCGCGCAAGGAGCGGATCGAGGACCGGATCGCGGAGGCCCTGAAGCAGGTCCGGGGCGCCTACTCGCTCCTGTTCCTGACGCGGGACAAGCTGATCGCCGTCCGGGACCCGCATGGCATCCGCCCCCTGGTGCTCGGCAGGCTGAAGGGGACCGGCGGCGGGACCGTGATCTGCTCCGAGACGTGCGCGCTCGACCTGATCGAGGCGGAAATCGTCCGGGAGGTCGATCCCGGGGAGATGATCGTGGTGGATTCCCGCGGGATCGAGTCCTACAGGCCGTTCCTGCCGGCCGTGGAGCGGTTCTGCATCTTCGAGCACGTCTACTTCGCCCGGCCCGATTCGATCATCGGCGGCGGGACCGTCTACGAGGTCCGGAAGGAGCTGGGGCGCCAGCTCGCCCGGGAGCATCCCGTCGAGGCCGACATCGTCATCCCCATCCCCGACTCCGGCGTGCCGGCGGCGCTCGGGTATTCGGAGGAGTCCGGGATCCCCTTCGAGATGGGGCTGATCCGGAACCACTACGTCGGGCGCACCTTCATCGAGCCGCAGCAGTCGATCCGGCATTTCGGCGTGAAGGTCAAGCTGAACGCCGTGCGCGGCGTGGTGAGGGGGAAACGGGTCGTGGTGGTGGACGACTCCATCGTCCGGGGGACGACGGGGCGCAAGATCATCAAGATGATCCGGGCGGCAGGCGCGAAGGAGATCCACGTGCGCATCAGCTCCCCTCCGACCTGCTACCCGTGCTTCTACGGGATCGACACCCCCCTGCGGCGCGACCTGATCGCCGCGACGCACACGCTGGAGGAGATCAACACCTATCTTACCTCCGACACCCTCGGGTACCTGTCCATCCAGGGGCTCCACGCCTGCGTGCCGAACGGGAAAACGACCTATTGCGACGCGTGCTTCTCAGGGAACTATACGATCCCGCTGGAAACGGAGGAGCCCGGGGAGCAGCTCAACCTGTTCCGGGGGTCGGTCTGCATCTGATCGCCGGGGCGAACGCCGATACGACACCGGGGGAGCGCATGAAGACCGACGCCAGGGGCCCCGCCGTGTTCCCTGCCGAACTCGCCGGGGACCGCCGCCGGCTCCTTTTCATCCTGAAGGAAAAAAGCTACGAGAAGCGGAAGGTCGTCCTGACCTCGGGGCGCGAGTCCGATTTCTACATCGACTGCAGGCAGGCCACGCTCCACGCGGAAGGCGCGCTGCTCACCGGGCGGCTCTTCTGCGCGATGCTCGAGGCGGGGGAGAGGCCCGAGGCGGTGGGCGGCATCACCCTCGGGGCGGACCCGATCGTCACCGCCGTGTCGCTCACCAGCGCGCTCCGGGGATGGCCGGTGCCCGCCTTCATCATCCGGAAGGAGCCCAAGAAGCACGGGACGACCCAGTGGATCGAGGGCACGAAGAACCTGCGGGAGGGGATGCGCGTGGCAATCCTCGAGGACGTGGTCACCACGGGCGGATCGACCCTCAAGGCCATCGAGCGCGCGCAGATGTCCGGCCTGGTCGTGGCGCGGGTCCTGTGCCTCGTCGACCGGAACGAGGGGGGCGCGGACGCCGTCGCCGCGGCGGGTTACCGGATCGAGCCGATGTTCACGAAGGAGGACGTGGAGAATGCCTGACCCCCGCAGGCTCGCCGCGGGGGCCCTGGCCATCCTGCTGGCCGCGTCCTCCGGGGCGGGGTGCGGGCCGCGGTCGGTCGCCCTGTACGAGACGGTCGCCGGCTCGCCTTCGTACGGCCGGGTTACGGAAAGCCACACGCGCACCCGGGAGGTTCACGACGGGCTGGACACGCGGTTCGTCCTCTCCGCGACGTGGCTCTCCGGGGCGTGGGTGAAGGCGTTCGCGGAGGAGTACTCCGGCATCTACTACCTGGATTCCGCCCGGAGCGAGCGCGTGGTCGCTCGGTGGCGAGGCGAGTCGGAGCGGTACGTGCGGTTCTTCGTGGCGCTATGGGTTCCGGACGAGAGGGGCAACGACCTGGAGAAGCCCGGCTCGGTCTGGAGCCTCCGCCTGGTGCGGTCGGACGAGAAGGATTTCGAGCCGGCGTATGTCCGGGCCTCCTCCTTGAAGCCCGAGGAGGTCTCCCGGTTCTTCCCGCACTCCGGAACGTGGTACCGGGCCTACGAGGTCGCGTTTCCCAAGGAGGCGGAATCTCCGCCGGAGCCCCCGAAGGAGGGGACCCCGCGCCTGAAGCTCGTGCTGGCCGGGGTGCAGGGGCGCGCCGTCCTGGCCTGGAGGTAGCGCTTCCCCTTCACGCCGGGTAGCGGCGGATCAGCGTGTCCTTCCTGCCATGCTCGTCGTCCTGGTACGGGTAGTCGATCGTGGTGTGGAGCCCCCGGCTCTCCTTCCTCTGAAGGGCGCACCGGACGATCAGTTCCGCCACCGTGCAGATGTTGCGAAGCTCCAGCAGGTCGCCCGTGACCCGGAAGTTCCAGTAATACTCCGAGATCTCCCGCCTCAGCATATCGATCCGGTCGAGGGCCCGGAACAGCCGCTTGTTCGACCGCACGATCCCCACGTAGTTCCACATGATGCGCCGGATCTCGTCCCAGTTGTGCGTGACGACGACCGCCTCGTCCGGTTCCTGCGCCTCCCCGACTTCCCACTTCGGGATCTCGATCCGGGGCCTGGGCTTGCCCGTGTACGCCTCCGAGGCGCGCCGGAAGGCACGGTCGGAGAAGACCAGCGCCTCCAGGAGCGAGTTGGAGGCGAGCCGGTTGGCTCCGTGGAGCCCCGTGCAGGCGCATTCCCCGACGGCGAACAGCCGCGGGATGTCCGTCTCCCCGTGCAGGTCCGTTAGGACGCCGCCGCACTGGTAGTGCGCGGCCGGGACCACCGGCAGCGGCTCCTTCGTCATGTCGATGCCGAACGACAGGCACGTCTTGTGAATGTTCGGAAAATGCTTCCGGATGAATGCCTTCCCCTTGTGCCGGATGTCGAGGTAGACGCAGTCCTCGCCGGTCCGCTTGAGCTCGGCGTCGATCGCCCGGGCGACGATGTCCCTGGGGGCGAGCTCCTTCATCTGGTGAATTCCCTCCATGAACCGCTTCCCGGCGCGGTTCACCAGGACGGCCCCTTCGCCGCGCACCGCTTCCGAGATGAGGAACGACTTGGCGTGGGGATGGAAGAGGCAGGTGGGGTGGAACTGGACGAACTCCATGTTCGCGATCGTGGCCCCGGCCCGGTACGCCATGGCGATCCCGTCCCCCGTGGCGATGTCGGGGTTGCTCGTGTAGAGGTACACCTTCCCGGAGCCCCCGGTGGCGAGGACCGTCGCGTCGGCCACGAACGTGTTGATCGCACCGGTCTTCTGGTCCAGGACGTAGGCTCCGAGCACCTCGTCGGGGTGGCGACGGTCGAAGGCGATCTTCTGGCGGGTGATGAGGTTTACCGCCGCGTGATGCTCGAACAGGCGGATCTTCGGGTTTTCCCGCACCCGTTCGAGCAGCGCCCGCTCGACCTCGCGCCCCGTCAGGTCCTCCGCGTGGAAGATCCGGCGCTTCGAGTGCCCGCCCTCGCGGTGGAGGTCGTATTCCCTTTTCCCGGTGCGTCGGGTGAACCGGACCCCCCAGTCGATCAGCTCCCGGATCTTCGAAGGCGCGTCGCGCACCACCAGGTCCACCGTATCGGTATGGCACAGCCCCGCACCCGCGCGGTGCGTGTCCTCGATATGCGATTCGAACGAATCCTCGCCGCTCCAGACGGTGGCGATGCCGCCCTGGGCGTAATTGGTGCTGGACTCGGCCGCCTCCTTCTTCGTGAGGATGTTGACCGTGCCTTTCTTCGCCGCCCGCAAGGCAAAGCTTAACCCCGCGATTCCACTACCGATTATAAGGAACCTCGAAACCCTGTCCATGGGAGCCCTCCGGGCGGGACCGGCCGCCGGGCGCCGGTTTGACTTGAAAGTGCGTTTTCAATAGAATAATACGAATTATGGTTTATTTACGAAGCCTTTTCATTATTTCCCTGATCCTCTGGCCGACGTCGGGCCGCTCGGACATCTACAAGTACGTCGACGGGGAGGGCGTCGTTCATTTTTCGAACGTCCGGTACAACGGCAATTATAGCCTTTACATGAAGGAAACCCCGGCCGCGCGCGGGGACCGGTCCGGGGGCAGGGCCCCGGGGTACGACGGAAGCGGCTGGATGGGGGAATACGTCACCCGGTACTGCAAGGCGCACGACATGTCCCCGGCGCTGGTCCACGCCATCATCAAGGCGGAGTCCGACGGGCGCCGGACGGCCGTGTCCACCAAGGGGGCGAAGGGGGTCATGCAGCTCATGCCCTTCACTTCCCGGCAGATGAACGTGAACGACCCGTTCGACCCGATCGAGAACGTCGAGGGGGGGATCAAGTACCTCAAGGAGCTTCTGGAGACGTTCGACGGCAATGTGACGCACGCCGTCGCGGCGTACAACGCCGGTCCGGCCGCGGTCAGGAAGTACGGGGGAGTCCCGCCCTACAAGGAGACCCGCCTTTACGTCCAGCGCGTCCTCGGCCTGTACCGCAAGTATTCCTCCGTCGAATGACCGGCGGTTCCCGGCTGAATCTCCCGAACGTCCTCACGCTTGCGCGGATCGTCGCCATCCCCGCGGTGGTGGTCCTGCTGCTGCCCGACGCCGACCGGTCCATCCCCCCGAACCGCTCGCTGGCCGCCTTCCTGATCTTCGTGTCCGCCGCCGTCACGGACCTGTTCGACGGCTACATCGCGCGCCGGTACCACTTGATCACCGACCTCGGTAAGCTGCTCGACCCCCTCGCCGACAAGCTGCTGGTGTGCGCCGCCATGATCATGCTCATCCCGCCGGCGCGGGTCCCGGCGTGGATGGCGGTCATCGTCGTCGCCCGGGAGATCGGCGTCACGGCCCTGCGGGGGATGGCTTCCACGGAAGGCGTGGTCATCGCCGCGTCGACGCTCGGGAAATGGAAGACCCTGCTCCTGAACATCGGGGTGGCGACGCTCATCCTGCATTACCCGCCCTTCGGTCTTCCCATCCCCGTGCACACGCTGGGGATCGGCGTCCTCTCCGCCGGCCTGGTCCTGACCACCTGGTCCGGGCTGGACTACTTCTTCCGGTTCGTGGGGGAGTTGTTCAAGCATTGATCCCGCGGGCCTTCGGATCTTGACAACCCGTCGGGGGGTCGCATAGAATCGTCACTTGCCGTGCGGGCGTAACTCAGTGGTAGAGTGCGACCTTGCCAAGGTCGAAGTCGCGAGTTCAAATCTCGTCGCCCGCTCCATCGCATACGGGAAAGCCCCCGGAGGCCGCCAAGCTTCCGGGGGTTTTTTTTTGGTCGAACCGGGGAATGCGATCCCGTGAAAATAGAGCGGAGGTTCCGATGGACGGTCTTCGATGCGGCTCGTGTGGGGCGTCCTTCCCGATGGACGACCCGAGGTGGCGCTGCTCCTGCGGTGGCCTTCTCGACATCCGCTTCACTGCCCGTTTCGACCCGGAGAGGATCGCGCGCAGGAAGCCCACGATGTGGCGGTACAGGGAGGCCTTGCCCATCGGGAACGATGCGGCCGTCGTCTCCTTCGACGAGGGGATGACGCCGCTCGTTCCCGTGGACATCGGCCCCGGAGGGATGTTCCTGAAGCTCGAGCAGCTCTTCCCCTCGGGATCGTACAAGGACCGCGGCGCCTCGGTGCTCGTCAGCAAGGCCCGCGAGCTGGGGATCGGGCGGATCGTGGAGGACTCCTCGGGGAATGCCGGCTGCGCGATCGCCGCCTATGCGGCGAAGGCGGGGATCCGTTGCGAAATCCTCGTGCCGGAATCCACGTCGCCGGGGAAACTGGCCCAGATCCTGATGTACGGCGCGGAGCTGACCCGGGTGCCGGGGAGCCGGGAAGACACGGCCGCGGCGGCCATGGCGGCGGCCTCGACCACGTACTACGCCAGCCATTCCTGGAACCCGTTCTTCTTCCAGGGTACGAAGACGTTCGCTTTCGAGGTCTGGGAGCAGCTGGGCTTCCGGGCGCCCGACACCCTCCTGCTGCCGACGGGCAACGGGACCCTCCTGATCGGTTCCTTCATCGGTTTTTCGGAGCTCGCGGAGGCCGGGCTGATCGACCGGGTCCCCCGGCACGTCGCGGTCCAGGCGAAACGGTGCGCTCCGCTGTACGAGATGTTCCGCGACGGGCTGGGCTCTCCGCCGTCGGTCCGGGGCGGGGAGACGATCACCGAGGGGGTCGCGATCGCCGCCCCGGTCCGGTGGGCGGAGATCATGGAGATCGTCCGGCGAACCGGGGGGGAGGTGGTCGCTGCGGACGACGGGGAGGTGGAGGAGGCGCTGTGGCTGCTGGGGAGGAGGGGGATCTACGTGGAACCGACGTCCGCCCTCCCGGTGGCGGCGTATTTGTCGACCCCTTCCTTGAGGGCCGGGACCGTCGTCGCGCCGCTGACCGGGCACGGGCTCAAGGCGACCGAAAAGATGCTGAAGATCGCGAAGAAGGGCTAGCCGGCGAGGAACTGCCGCGGCTTCCCTCCCGCCGGCGGGGCTTCCGGCGGTTCGTCGTCCGGCACGACGGATACCCGGCCGAGCCCCTGGGAGGACAGGTACACCTCGAGGCGCCTCCGGGCGTCGGCGCGGACCGCTTCGCGGTCGTGCCCCGGGGCCTCCTCCACGCGCATCGCAAGGGAACGCGGGCCCGTACGGATCACCTGGTACCTCAGGATGCCCCGGGCCTCCTCGATCGCCGTCGCCAGCACGAGGGGGATCAGCGGCCTGGGCGCCGCCCCTTCCTCCGGTTCGACGTACAGGATCTCGTCGCTGCGCCCTTCCGGCCGGACGGAGGGGAGGGGACTGCCGCAGGGGCACGGCCCGGGGATCATCGTCACGCTGTCGCCGAGGTCGTACCGGATGAGCGGCTGGAGGCGGTTGGCCAGGTTCGTCAGCAGGGTCGTGCGGGAGGCCTCGCCCCGGGGAACCGGCCCGCCCGATGCGTCCACCGGCTCCAATATCACCCAGTCGGCGTTGACGTGGAGCCGGCCGTGCAGGCAGTCGAAGGCGATGCCCATGAACTCGGAGGCGGCGTACGTGTCCCGCACGGGACATCGGAAAGCCGCGGAGATCCTCTCCCGGAGCGGCGGCGAAAGCCGCTCCGCGCCGGAAAGCACGAGGGCGGGGGCGATCCGGAGGCGCTTCGCTTCCTGCTCTCCGGCGAGCACGGCCAGCGCGGTCGCGTAGCTGCCCAGCACGGCGGGCCGGAAACCGTTCAGCGCTTCCACCAGGGATGGGAGCGGCTCCATCAGCGAGAACGTCCGGTTGAACCCGTACAATCGGGGGTGCAGCGACCGCATGAGAGCGTCTACGACCGAGCTGGCGAAATGCCCCCCGGTCGCTACGATCGTGGCGGTCCGGGCGCGGTTTCGCAGGAAAGCGGGCAGCGACACGGCGGACGCCAGGGACGGGATGCGCCGCGCTAGAAGAAGGGCCTGGTATACGGCCATCGCCCCCCGGTCCTGCAACAGGGCGGCCGGGGCCCCGGTCGTCCCCGAGGTCGAGAACGCGACGTACCGGTCCAGGTACAGCCGGCCGAGCCGGGAGGGGTCGGCGAGGAACGGCTCGACCGTTTCCCCGAGGACCGCCCGGTCGGTCGCCCACGCGTCGAAATTCGCCGAAAGTTCGTGCCGGGACACCGGCGGCAGGCGCCGCACGTCCCGGATGTCCGGCGGGAGGCCGGAGAATCGTTCCCGATAGAAAGGGGAGCGGGTCCTCGCGAACCCGACCAGCCGGGCGAGGCGCAACCGTACCCGCTCCCCGGATTCCTCGGGGGATTCACGACCGGCCCGGAGCAGGTCAGCCACGAGGCGAGGGATCGACGGGGCATTCCCGTCGGCGATCTGGGCGACCTGCGGGCGCATCGGAAGCCCCCCGGTCTCGCTTTCATGCCATAACGCTATTTTATTATATTGGCGGGCCGCGTGTATGTATAATTACCGGATATGCTTCGGAAGGGGGGAAGACATGTACGGCATCTCGGCGCAGGTAAGCGTTTATCCCCTGGGTCAGGAAGACCTGTCCCCTTCGATCGACGCCGCGGTCGGGGAGTTCGAGCGCCATGGGGTCGAATGCCGCAGCGGTTCCATGAGCACGGTCCTGTGGGGAGACGACGAGAAGGTGTTCCCCGCGCTGCGCGATGCCTTCCGGGAGGCCGCGTCGCGCGGGCACGTCGTGATGGTGGTCACGTTGTCGAACGCCTGCCCCGTGCCGGGCAAGGGCGGCGCCGGGGCCCCGTGAGCGCATGAAAATCTCGCAATACGAAAAGCACGCGGCCGATTACGATGACTGGTTTTCGAAGAACCGGTTCGCCTACGAATCGGAGATACGCGCGGTAAGGGAACTGCTTCCGGCGGGGGGAGCCGGCGTCGAGATCGGGGTAGGGACCGGCAGGTTCGCCGGTGAACTCGGCGTGCCGCTCGGGATCGAGCCGTCGAGGTCGATGAGGGACCTCGCCCGGCAAAGGGGGGTTTCGGTGGTCTGCGGCAAGGCCGAGGAGCTCCCCCTGCGGGACGCCCGGTTCGATTACGCGCTCATGGTCACCGTCATCTGCTTCTTCGAAGACGTGGACCGGGCGTTCCGGGAAGCATACCGCGTTTTGAAACCGTCGGGGTCGCTTGTGGTCGCTTTCATCGACCGGGAGAGCCCGCTCGGGCGGAAATACGATGAACGGAAAAAGGAAACGATATACTATTCCAACGCCACGTTCCGCTCGGCCGCGGAGGTGAGGCGCCTCCTTTCGGGAGCCGGCTTCCGGTCGTTCTCCGAGCGCCAGACGATCTTCGGGAAGCATGGAGAGATGGCGGAACCCGATCCGGTGAGGGAAGGGCACGGAGACGGCTGCTTCGTGGTGATCAGGGCGGACAAGTAATCCGGCGGCGTTCGGGATAAAATCAGGAGAGCTTTGCTGCGCGCGAGACGGAAGGGGTGAACGCCCCGCCCGGGGAGGAAAGATTGAAACAGGGAACGGCTCAGGTAACCGCCGAGATCTGCAAGAAGTTCGGAAACGACCGGACCCGCCTGATGGACATCGCCATCGCGGTGCAGGACCGGTTCGGCTGCGTGTCGCACGAGGCCATGGAGGAGATCGCCCGCCAGGTCAGGTCCCACCGCGTGGAGGTCGAAAGCCTCGTGTCGTTCTACGCGTTCCTCTCGGTCAAGCCGCAGGGGAAGGTCGTCATCCGCCTGTGCAGCGACATCGTCGACTGGATGAAGGGCTACAAGGACGTGGCGGAGGCCATGGCCCGGGAGCTCGGCATCACCATGGGAGAAACGACTCCGGACGGCGCCATCACGCTAACCCACACGCCCTGCATCGGGATGAGCGACCAGGCGCCCGCGGCCCTGGTGAACTCGGTGGTGGTGACGCACCTGACGCCGGAGCGCGGGCGCCAGCTCGTCCGCGACCTGAGGCGGCACCTCGACCCGCAACAGCTCGTGACGATGGTGGGGGACGGGAACAACGAGCATCCCCTGGTGCGCGCGATGGTGCGGAACAACATCCGGATGCGCGGGCCGGTCCACTTCGCCGACTTCGAGCCGGGGAGCGCGCTCCGCAAGGCCGTCGAGATGACGCCCGCGGACGTGATCAGGACGATCAAGGACTCGAGGCTGCGTGGGCGCGGCGGCGCCGGCTTCCCCGCCGGCCTGAAATGGGAGATGGCGGCGAACGCCCCCGGCGAAAAGCGCTATGTCCTCTGCAACGCCGACGAGGGCGAGCCCGGGACGTTCAAGGACCGCGTCCTCCTGACCGAATGCGCCGACCAGCTCATGGAAGGGATGACGATCGCCGGGTACGCGGTGGGGAGCGACACGGGGATCATCTACCTGCGCGGGGAATACCGGTACCTCCTCCCATACCTGCAGAGCGTGGTCGAGGGCCGGCGGCGGCAGGGGTACCTGGGGCGCGACATCCTCGGCCGGAAGGGCCTCCATTTCGACATCCGGATCCAGCTGGGCGCAGGCGCCTACATCTGCGGCGAGGAGACGGCCCTCATCAGCTCCTGCGAGGGGCTGCGGGGCGACCCGAAGAACCGCCCGCCGTTTCCGCCGCAGGAGGGTTACCTGGGCTGCCCGACCATCGTCAACAATGTCGAGACGCTGTGCTGCGTATCGCGCATCCTTCTCGAGGGAAGCGACTGGTTCGCCTCCATGGGCTCTTCCCGCACCACGGGGACGAAGGTCCTGAGCATCTCCGGTGACTGCAGGAAGCCCGGCGTGTACGAGGTGCCGTTCGGGATCACCGCGCGGGAGCTGATCGAGATGACCGAGGCGGAGAACGCAGGCACCATGCTGATCGGGGGGCCCTGCCGGCAGATGATCGGGCCGGACCGGCTGGAGGGAAGGATCTGCTACGACGATCTCGCCACCGGCGGGGCGATCATCATCTTCAACCGCGCACGCAACCGGCTGGAGATCGCGGAGCATTACCTCGACTTCTTCATCGAGGAGAGCTGCGGGTACTGCACGCCCTGCCGGGTGGGGCTGACCCTGTTGAAGAACCAGGTCCACAAGGTGATCGACGGCGCGGGGGAGCCGGCCGACCTGGTGGAGATGCGGGACCTGTCCAACTTCATCATCAACACGAGCCGGTGCGGGCTCGGCCAGGCGGCCCCCAACCCCGTGCTGGGCGCCCTCGAGATCGGCGACCTCTCCTCGGGGTTCGTCGCGGAGCGCAAGCCGGGGCTGCTTCCCGGGTTTGATCTTTCCAAGGCGGTCATCGATGCCGAACTGCGGGTCGGCCGCCAGTCGAAATACGTCTGAAGGCACCGGGGGAACCTGATGAACCGCGTCACGTTCACGATCGACGGCAAGGAAGTCAAGGCGATCCGGGGGCAGACCATTTTGAAGGCCGCGGACGCGGCGGGGGTCTTTATCCCGCGGCTTTGCGCCTACAGGGACCTGACCCCCAACGGAAGCTGCCGGGTTTGCTCCGTGCGGGTCAACGGGCGCATCCAGGCGGCCTGCGTGCAGACCGTGGCGGAAGGGGCGATCGTGGAGAACGAAACCCCGGAGCTCCTGGAGTACCGGCGGAACATCGTCGACATGCTCTTCGTGGAGGGGAACCACTTCTGCATGTTCTGCGAGAAGAGCGGCTTCTGCGAGCTGCAGGCGCTGGCCTACCGCTTCGGCATCAAGGCGCCCCGGTACCCGTTCCTCTACCCGAAGCGCGACCTCGACATGTCCCACCCGCACGTCTTCCTCGACCACAACCGCTGCATCCTGTGCGGGAGGTGCGTCCGGGCGTCCCAGGACATGGACGGCAAGAACGTCTTCCAGTTCGTCGAGCGCGGGGGAAGGAAACGGCTGCAGGTCAACGGCGACTCGCTGTCCGAGACCGACCTGAAGGCTACGGACGAGGCGGTCTCCGTCTGCCCGGTCGGGGCGCTGATGAAGAAGCGGGTAGGCTACGAGGTCCCCGTAGGCAGGCGCAGGTACGACGAGAAGCCCATCGGCGACGATATCGAGATGAAGGGGGAGAAGTAGGATGGGCTCCAAGCCGCGCATCGCGACGGTCAGCCTGGCGGGCTGCTTCGGCTGCCACATGTCCGTGCTGGACATCGACGAGCGGATCCTTACGCTCGCCGAGCTGGTCGAGTTCGACCGCTCCCCGATCAACGACTACAAGGAGTTCCAGGACCGCTGCGCCGTCGGAATCGTCGAGGGCGGCTGTTGCAACGAGGAGAACGTCGAGGTGCTCGAGCAGTTCCGCAAGCATTGCGACGTGCTGATCTCCCTGGGGGACTGCGCCATCAACGGGGGCATCCCCGCGATGCGGAACAACATCCCGCTGCGCGAGTGCCTCGAGGAGGCCTACCTCAAGAGCCCGGGCGTGTACAACCCGCTGAACGTCATCCCGAACGACAAGGAGATCCCGCTCCTGCTGAACCGGGTTTACCCGTGCCACGAGGTCGTCAAGATCGACCTGTTCATCCCGGGCTGCCCGCCTCCCGCGGACGCCATCTGGGCCCATCTGGTGTCCCTGCTGTCCGGCAAGCCCGTCGAGCCGGACTACAAAAACCTGAAGTACGACTAGAAGGGCATTCCAATGGCGACGAAGGCGAGCAAGGGGAAGACCTACACGATCCTTCCGGTGACCCGCGTGGAGGGGCACGGGAAGGTGACGATCCACATGAACGACGCGGGCGTGGTGGAGTACGCCCGGCTCCATATCGTCGAATTCCGCGGCTTCGAACGGTTTATCCTCGGGAGGCCCTTCTGGGAAGTCCCGGTCATGGTGCAGCGGCTGTGCGGGATCTGCCCCGTGAGCCATCACCTGGCGGCGGCCAAGGCCATGGACCGGATCGTGGGGGGGGAGCAGCTTACGCCCACCGCGGAGAAGATCCGCCGGCTCATGCACTACGGCCAGATGTTCCAGAGCCACGCGCTGCATTTCTTCCACCTGTCCTCGCCCGACTTCCTCTTCGGCGCCGACGGGACGGCCGAGAGCGGTTTCGCCGCGCCCCCGGCGAAGCGCAATATCATCGCCGTGGCCCGGGAGTTCCCGAAGCTCGCGGTCCAGGGCGTGATGATGCGGAAGTACGGCCAGGAAGTCATCCTGGCGACCGCCGGGAAGAAGATCCACGGCACCGGCGCCGTCCCCGGCGGCGTGAACAAGAACCTCTCCGTCGCGGAGAGGGACGCGCTCCTCAAGGACGTCGACCAGATGACGGCGTGGGCGCGCAGCGCGGTCACCATCGCCCGGGACTACACCATGGAGCACCTGGCGGAACTCGCCCCGTTCGGGTCGTTCGACTCCAACCACCTTTCGCTGGTGCGCGAGTCCGACGGCGCGCTCGACCTGTACGACGGCGTGCTCCGGGCGGTCGACAAGGACCGCAACATGATCCTCGTCGACGTGAACTGCCAGCGCTACCTCGACGTGCTGATGGAGGAGGTGCGCCCCTGGTCCTACATGAAGTTCCCCTTCCTGAAGGAGCTGGGCCCGGACCACGGCTGGTACCGGGTCGGACCCCTGGCCCGCCTCAACACCGCCACCTTCATCGACACGGACGAGGCCTACACCGCGCACAAGGAGTTCCGGGAGCTTCAGAAGGACCGCTCGAACAACATCACCATGTGCTACCACTGGGCGCGGATGATCGAGCTGCTCCATTCCATCGAGAAGATCCGGGAGCTGCTGCTCGACACGGACCTCCAGGGGAAGGAGCTGCTCACGTCCGGCCCTCGCCGGGAGGAGGCGGTCGCGATCATCGAGGCGCCGCGCGGGACCCTATTCCACCATTACCGCGTCAACCGGAACGACGAGGTGACGATGTGCAACCTCATCGTGTCCACCACCAACAACAACGAGCCGATGAACCGCGCCGTCACCAAGGTGGCGAAGGACCACTTCAGCGGCCGCCGGGAGATCCCGGAGAAGCTGCTGAACTACATCGAGGTGGCCATCCGCGCGTACGACCCGTGCCTCTCCTGCGCCACGCACGCGCTCGGCGGGATGCCGCTGGTCGTCGAGCTGTACGACGCGGGCGGGGGGCTCGTGGCGCGGCGGGTCCGGGGAGCCGGGCAACCGGTTTAGGCCATGGACGGAAACCGCATACTGGTCATCGGGTACGGCAATCCCGCGAGGGCGGACGACGGCCTCGGCCCGGCGCTCGTGGAGCGGCTGGAGGCGTTGGGCATCCCGGGGCTCACCGTGGAAAGCGACTACCAGCTATCGATCGAGCACGCGGCGATGGCCGCGGAGCACGACATCGTGGTGTTCGCCGACGCGGACGGCTCGGCGTCGGAACCGTTCTACCTGAAGCCGGTGGGGGAGGAGCCGCCCGGAAGCTTCACCTCGCACAGCGTGGCTCCCGGAGGGATACTGCGCATCGCCCGTTCCTGCTTCGACGCCTCGCCGGCGGGGTACCTGCTGGGCATTCGGGGCGAGGTGTTCGAGCCGTTCACGGAGGGATTGAGCCCCGCGGCCCGCGAAGGGCTGGAGGCCGCGCTGGAATACCTGCCGCGGTTCATCGCGGAACACCGCGGGCAAGCTGACGCCGCGGACCCCGGAGGCGCGACATGCTGAAGGAAAAACACGTCATCCTCTGCGTCGACGACGATCCCGACGTCCTGGCCTCGCTGCGGGTCGTGCTGGAATCCGACGGGTACGTCGTGGAGACGGCGCGCAACGGGAAGGAAGGGCAGGCCGAGTTCGAGCGGAAGAAGCCCGACCTGGTCATCCTGGACCTCATGATGGAGGACGTCGACGCCGGGACCCGGCTCATGCGGGAGCTGAAGGAGTATCACCCGCACGTCCCCGTCTTCCTGCTCAGCTCCACGGGAGACTACCTGAACAGGTCGGCCGACACCAGCGAGATGGGGTTCCAGGGAGTGTTCCAGAAGCCGATCGACCCGAAGATCCTCCTCAGGCTCCTGAGGGCGAAACTGGGGCGGCCGCCCGCGGACGGGGCGGGAAAGGGCTGAGTTGAGCCAGGAGCCCGTCCTCCTCCCGCTGGACAAGGAGCTCCAGGAACGCCTGCACTGGCTCACCGGCCTGCGATGGATCGCGGGCTTCGCGATCCTGGCGGGGATCGCCATGGGTCCCCGGCTGCTGGGGATGCCTCTCCCGGTCGTTCCCCTGCTGGCCGTCGCCCTCACGCTGCTGTCCTACAACCTCGTCCTGTACCTCAAGCGGCGATGGATCGCCGCCACGCCCGCCCGCGCGAGGAACGTCGCTTATCTCCAGATCGGACTCGACTGGGCCGCCCTGACGGCCACGGTGTACCTGACCGGCGGCCTCTCGAGCCCCGCCTGTTTGGCGTACGCGTTCCACCTGATCATCGGCGCCATCCTGCTTTCGCGCGCCGCCTGCTACTTCCTGGCGTGCGGCGTCGGCGTCCTTCTGGGCGTCCTTGCGTGGCTGACCCCGGGCGGGTCGCTTCGGACCTGGGCGGTCCTGACGCTCTTCTTCCTCGTGACGACCTGGCTTGCCACCTCCATAACGGCCCGGCTCCGGCAGAAGGAGGACGCCCTCTCCCGGACGACGCTCGCGCTGGACCGGTCCTTCCAGGAGATGGAATCGCTGTACAACATCGGGCAGCTCGTGAACTCCACACTCGACCTCGACGAGGTCCTCCGGCTGCTGGCAGAGCATACGACCCGGCTCTTCGGCGTGAAGGCGTGCTTCGTCCGCATCTTCGACCGGGACGGGAAGACGCTTTCCATCGGGGGCGCATACGGCCTCAGCCGGGAGTACATCGACAAGGGGCCGGTGGACGTGGGGAAGAGCTGGGTCGATTTCGAGGTGCTGAAGGGGAGGACGATCCAGGTGGCGGACGTGACGGAGGACCTCCGGTTCCAGTACCGCGAGGAGGCGCGGCGCGAAGGTCTGCGCTCCATGCTTTCTTGCCCGATGCGGGCGAAGGACCGCACCCTGGGGGTTCTCCGGATCTACACGGAAGAGCCGCGCGTGTTCGGCGCGCAGGAGGAGAGGCTTCTGCTGAACCTCGCCAACCTCGGCGCGCTGGCCCTCCAGAACGCCCGCAGCTACGGCGACCTGCAGGATCTCGACCGGGAGCGGATCTGGTTTGCCCGGATGACCCACCACCAGCTCCGTTCCCCCCTGGCGGCGGCCCAGGGGGCGATCGACGCGCTTCCGTACGCGGGACCGCTGAACGAGGCGCAGAGGGACCTCGTGGAGCGCGCGGGCCGGCGGATCCGCGACTCCTTCGACACCATCCGGGACCTCCTCGATTCGGCAGCGGCGCAGCGGTTTCGGGAGGAGGAAGCGGCGGGCCCCGTTCGCCTGGACGAGACGCTTCGCCGCACACTGGACACGGCCCGGGAGCAGGCAGTCTCCAAAGGGCTGACCTTCAAGGAGGTGACCGAATGGGAGGGCTGCGTCGTCCGGGCGGACCCGGCCGACCTGGAGAAGATCTTCTCCAACCTGCTGACCAACGCGGTGAACTACACGTCCTCGGGCGGGGTCGTCTTCGGTGCGCGCCACGCGGACGGGTGGGTCGAGGCGTGGGTCGAGGACACGGGGATCGGCATCGGGCGGGAGGATCTGGACCGGGTCTTCGAGGCGTTCTACCGGACGCAGGCCGCCCGGGACTCGGGGGCGGTGGGGACGGGGCTCGGGCTGTCCATCGTCTCGCGGATGGTGCAAAGGCTTGGAGGCACGGTTTCCGTGGAAAGCGAGCCGGGGGAAGGCTCCCGCTTCACGGTCCGCCTCCCTTCGTCAAACGGATGAGCGGCAAAGGAGATGATGTCGTGCGGACACGGTACATCGGCGTCATGTTGCTTGCGGCGGCGCTCGTCGCCCTGTCCGGCGGAACCGCGCGGGCGGAGCAGAGGCTGACGCCGAAGGAAAAGCTCGGCAAGAACCTCTTCTTCGACAACCGGCTTTCCCGCCCGGAGGGGCAGGCGTGCGCGGACTGCCATTCCCCGGGAAGCGGCTTCAACGGCATCGGGGACGCGAGGTTCACCGCCCACGAAGGGGCGGTCATGGGAAGGTTCGGCCGGCGCAGCCCGACCGCGGCGGCCTGCGCGTCGTTCAGCCCGAAGTTCCGTTACGACAAGGAAGCGTAGGTTTGAGCTTTTCAACGTGAAGGGGAAACGCGCCGAGTGCCATCAGAGCACGCCCGGCCCCTGCGACAAGCCCCCCCCTGTTCACCGATTACACCTACGACAACCTGGGGATACCGGGGAATCCCGGCGAGAAGGGGGTCGACCTCGGGCTGAGGGAGGTGGTGAGGGGCGGGCGGGAGAACGGGGAGTTCAAGTTGCAGACCCTGCGCAATATCGCGGCCGCCCCGTCCTACGGGCACAACGGCTGCTTCAAGACGCTGAAGAAGATCGTTCAGTTCTGCAACACCCGCGACGTCGAGAAATGGCCCCCGCCGGAAGTTCCCGAAAACGTGAACACGGAAGAAATGGGGAACCTGGTGCTGACGGGCCAGTTAGAGGACAACATCGTCGCCTTCATGGGGGCGCTTACCGACGGATACGTGCCGCCCAACCCGAGGTGACGGGGGGGCGGGCGCTCCGAAGTCGGGGAATCGGACACGTCGGCCATTGTCCGCCCCTCGACCGGGCAGGAAAGGTACGGCACCCGGTCGGAATCGCAGCGGGCGTTCCCGGCGGCAGGAAGATCGCCTTCTTCCTGATGCTGGCCATCCTGGGCGGCACGTGCGCGGAGCTTTCCCTGGTCATCTTCGGGGACGCGAAGAAGGCCGCCATCGCGAGGATGTACGAGCGCCAGGGCGTCCACGCGCGCCAGGCGGCCTCCGGGATCTCGGACCATTTCCGCTACTGGACCAACGCCGTTTCCTTCCTTTCCCGCATCGAAGCCGTAATCGCCGACACCTGCGACGGCCGGGCGACCCTGGATCTCCTCAAGGAGCGGTTCGAGGGGGAAGTCCATTCGCTGACCCGGGTGAACGAGAAGGGCGTAATCACCTACACCACCCCGTACCGGAATTCAATCGGGAGCGACATCTCCGGGCAGGAGCACATACGCGAGATCCTGGCCTCCCGGAAAACGGTCGTCAGCAAGGTGTTCCGCACGGTCCAAGGGACGGAAAGCGTCGCGATCCACGTCCCCGTCTTCCGGGGGGACGAGTTCAAGGGGACCCTGGGTGTCGCCCTCGATTTCACGACGGTGGTCCGGCGCTTCGTCGAAGAGATCCGTTTCGGCGAGTCCGGCTACGCGTTCGTCGTCAGCCTGGAGGGGACGATCCTCTTCTCCCCCGTCAAGGGTCACACCGGGAGAAAGATCTCCGATCTCTTTCGGGACAATCCGTCGGCCCTGGCGATGGCGCGGTAGATGCAGCAGGGCCGGCAGGGGACCGCTTCCTACGAATTCGACCGGGTCGGCGCGAAGAAAACCGCGCCGTTCAGGAAACGCGGGGTGTACATGCCGATACGCCTCGGGGACACCCACTGGTCCGTGGCGGTGGTTTCGGCGGAAGAGGAGGCACTGTCCTCCCTGGCTCCCATTAGGAACCGGCTGATCGCGGCGATGGGCACCGTCCTCTTGGGAGGAATCGCCCTCGCCGTGGCGGGCGCGAAGGCGTGGCTGATCGTGCGGGAAGAGGAGAAACGCCGGGCGGCCGAGAGGGAACTGAAGGAGAGCGAGGCGAGGTATCCCGAGCTGTTCGAGCAAAACCCCGCGCCGATGCTGGTCTACGGGAAGGAGACGCTCGATATGCTGGCGGTGAACGAGGCGTTCCTGCGCCATTACGGCTACGACGCGGCGGAAGCCGTCTCCCTGCGCCTGACCGACCTCTACCCGGAGGAGGAAAGGGGGGCGATCACGGCGTTGGCCAGCCGCCTCTCCGGGCATGCGCATGTGGGGGAGTGGCACCACATCCGCAAAGACGGGTCGAGGATCGCGATCGTGGCGAGCTCGCACGATATCAATTGGCTCGGGCGGGACGCCCGCATCGGCGTCATCACCGACGTCACTGACCGGAAGAGGGCTGAGGACCAGCTTCGCGAGATCCGGGCGACGCTGGAGCGGAAGACCGGGGGACGGGGCGGGGAGTCCGAAAAAGGCTGAACGGCGGGTCCGGAATTTCCGGTCGGGGAATCTTCCCCGCGATCTGCGGACATGGCCGGAGGGCCGTACCTGCGCGATCCATGGCGGTTCCGGCGTTCGGCCGTCCACGGCCGGCAGCGGTTGGCCGCCTTGGGTTCGATTCCCAAAGGGGCACCACCGCAACCGCAATACCTGAGGTGGTGCCCGGGGTGGGAATCGACCGGCTCGCGCTCGGCCATCCTTGCCCTCACTCCGCCGGCGGCCGCGGCGGCTTCCGGCGCCGTCCATGGCGCCTCATCCTCGCTGATCGCTCGGCGCCGCCTTGGGTTCGATTCCCAAAGGGGCACCACCGCAACCGCAATACCTGAGGTGGTGCCCGGGGTGGGAATCGAACCCACACGGCTTTTGAGGGCCTCGGGATTTTAAGTCCCGTGCGTCTGCCAGTTCCGCCACCCGGGCGAGATCGCTTGAAAGGGAAAGATGGAGGCGGCACCCGGATTCGAACCGGGGGATAAAGGATTTGCAGTCCTCTGCCTTACCACTTGGCTATGCCGCCACACAGGTGTTCGACCGCGAAAAGGATTATAAGCGACCGTAGGCAAGAAAACCATATCAATGTTGCGGGATCACGGCGCGATGTTATTCCCTTTCAGAAACGCAAGGATCGTCGTCGAAGGGACCCAGCACGACACGTCGGCGGAAGGGGGGGCGGCGGGGATGTGGAACATGCCGAACACCTCGCCGGACGGGAGGAACCCCGGGCTGCCGGAAGGGTCCCCGTACAAGGGGGAATCGGTCTCGTACCGGCAATCGGGATGCCCGTCCGTGCCGATCGCGCTGACGAAGGAGGAGATGTCCGCCCCCTGGAACAGCTCGATGAGCGACACGGCGGAAGAGGGCGGCCGGTCGACCGAAACTCTCGGGAATCCCGCGGTCCCGCAATGCGTCCCGACCGGGACGGGGGNNAGGTCCTTCCTGGCGTTCGCGGCCAGGACGGATACCGGCTCCGGCGTCTTCCCGATGTCGGGGGCCCGGATCACCCGCAGTCCCTCGCGGGGGGGGGCGCCGGGTCTCGAATCGTCGCGCAGGCAGCGGGCAGCGGTCACGAGCAGTCCCGGAGCCACCATGAAAGCCGTTCCGATCGACGGGGTGATGGCGTTCGCCTCGAGGGGAGACGAGGACAGGACCGCGTAGATCGCCTCCCGGTTGTCCGCCAGCGCTTTCTCGAACATGTGGGCTCCTTTCCGGGATGGTCCGGGGGGATTATTCTCTTCCGTGGAACTCAATCCTGTCAAGCGGTTCCGGTTCTTTGGTAGTATTGAGGCAAGCGCTTCGGGCAGCGCATCCGGGGAGGTCCTTCATGCCCTTCAACGTCTTCGTCACCGGGACCGCCGGCTTCATCGGGTCCCATGTGGCCGAGGCCCTTCTTTCCCGTGGCGACCGGGTCTTCGGCCTCGACAACTTCGACCCGTTCTACGACCGTGCGATCAAGGAGGAGAACCTTTCCCTCCTGCGGGAACGGCCGGGTTTCTCCTTCCTGGAAGGGGACATCCGGGACCCGGAGGCGCTGGCCCGCTGGGGGCCCGGGATCCGCCCCGACGCCATCATCCACCTGGCGGCGAAGGCGGGTGTCCGCCCCTCGGTGGCGGACCCCGCGGGATACGCGGACGTGAACGTCAATGGGACGATCCGCGTCCTCGAATGGGCGCGCGGGCGCGGGGCGCCGAAGGTGCTGTTCGCCTCCTCCTCGTCGGTCTACGGCGGCAACACCAAGGTCCCCTTCTCCGAGGAAGACTTCGTGGACCACCCCGTGAGCCCGTACGCGGCGACGAAGAAGGCCGGGGAGCTCCTGTGCCACACCTGGTGCCACCTGTACGGCATGAACGTGGCCGCCCTGCGGTTCTTCACCGTCTACGGGCCGCGGCAGCGCCCCGAGATGGCGATCCACAAGTTCACGCGCCGGATCTGCGAGGGGAAGGGGATCGAGATCTACGGGGACGGTTCGTCCCGCCGCGACTACACCTTCATCGACGACATCGTCTCCGGGGTGCTTGGCGCCCTCAACGCCCCACCGGGGTTCCGCGTGTACAATTTGGGGGAATCCGCGACGATCTCCCTCTCCGACCTCGTCTCCCTGCTGGAGAAGGCGTGCGGCCGGCCCGCGCTGCGCCGTCCCGTCCCTTTCCAGCCGGGCGACGTGCCGGTGACCTACGCGGACATCTCGCGCGCGAGGGCCGAGATCGGGTACGATCCGCACACCCCGATCGAGAAAGGAATCGTGCGTTTCGTCGAATGGTATCGGGGTCGGTAAACCCTCCAAAGCAACAAATGGAGAAGGGGGGACCCAATGAAGGTGACGCTGTCGGTGATCAAGGCGGACATCGGTTCCATCGGGGGCCATATCCGGCCGAGCGAGAGGCTGTTGGAGACGGTAGGGAAGATCGTCGCGGAGGAGGGGAAAGGCCTTCTCATCGATTCCTACATCGGGTTCACCGGCGACGACATCGCAATACTGATGTCCCACACGTCCGGCACGGGGAGCGAAAAGGTCCACAAGCTCGCCTGGAACGCCTTCCTCGGGGGCACCGCGACGGCGAAGGCGCAGGGGCTCTACGGCGCCGGGCAGGACCTGCTGAAGGACGCCTTCTCCGGAAACGTGAAGGGCATGGGGCCCGCGGTGGCGGAGATGGAGTTCGAGGAGCGCCCCAGCGAGCCGTTTCTTCTCTTCGCGGCGGACAAGACCGACCCGGGGGCGTACAACCTTCCTTGCTACCTGGCGTTCGCGGACCCCATGGTATCCTCCGGGCTGATCCTCTCGCCGAAGGTCGGGAAGGGGTTCACTTTCCGGATAATGGACGTCATGAACACGGAAGGGGACCGGGTGATCGACCTGAACGCCCCGGAGGACCTCTACGACATCGCGGCGCTTCTGCGCGACCAGGAGCGGTTCGTGGTCGAGTCGATCCGGTCGCGCGCCACGGGCGAGATCGCCGCGTCGGTGAGTACCACGCGGCTTCACAACATCGCCGGGAAATACACCGGGAAGGACGATCCGGTGATGCTCGCGCGGACCCAGGGGAACTTCCCTGCGACGGGGGAAGTGCTCGCGCCGTACAGCATCGGCCATTTCGTCGCGGGGTTCATGCGCGGCAGCCACCACGGGTCGCTGATGCCCGTTCCGAAGAACACGGGGACGTCGTTCTTCGACGGCCCGCCGATCGTGTCCTGCCTCGCGTTTTCCATGAAAGAGGGGCGTTTCACGGAGCCGGCCGACACCTTCGCCCATCCGTACTGGGACTACGTCCGCGCGAAGACCTCCGCCAAGTCCGAGGAGCTGCGCCGGCAGGGATTCTTCGGGCCGGCGATGCTGCCGTACAGCGAGCTGGAATACGGCGGGATCGTGGAGCGGCTGAAGGACATGGACCGCCGGTTCCGCACTCTGGGGGAAAAGTAGACAGGAGGCGACATGCGAGGCGGAATCCGTTTCCGGTTCGATTTTTCGCTGGTGGGGGAGAGCAACCTGTCCTCGGGGGAAGGGATCTCCGCGGCCGACTTCCGTTGCGCGATGGAGCAGGTCGACCGGGCGGTGGAGGCCCTCGAGGCAAAGCGCCTGCGCGGCGAGATCGGCTTCCCCGACCTGCCGTTCCTCGCTCCCGAGGCGCGGGCGATCGCGGGGGATGCGAAGGCGCTCATGAAAAAGTACACCCACCTCCTGGTGCTCGGGATCGGCGGCTCGGCGCTGGGTACCCGGGCGGTGTACGAGGCAGTGGGGGGGGCGGCGGCGAGGCGCGGCCTCGCGCTCTCCGTGGCGGACAACGTGGACCCCGACGCCTTCTTTCCGCTGATCGCGGCGCACCCGATGAAGAAGACGCTCGTCGTCGCGATCAGCAAGTCGGGCGGAACCGCCGAGACCAACGCCCAGCTCTCCATCGCGATCGCCGCCCTCAAGAAAGCCGTCGGGAAGCGGTGGAAGGAGCAGCTGATCCTCGTGACCGACCCGGAGAAAGGCGTCTTCCGCCGGATGGCCGAGGCGGAGGGGCTGCAAAGCTACGCCGTGCCGCCGAACGTCGGGGGGCGCTTCTCCGTCCTGACGCCGGTGGGCCTTCTTCCCCTTTCCGCGGCCGGGGTTCGCATCGGGGCGCTCCTCGACGGCGCCGCGCAGATGGAGTCCGTCTTTCGCCACACGAAGGGGACCGACAACCCCGTGCGGTTCGCCGCCGCCGTCTACGCGCACTACCTCTACCAGGTACCGAAGCCGGTGCAGGTCTGGTTCACCTACGGCGCCGGACTGGACCGGGTAGCGGAGTGGTGGCAGCAGCTTTGGGGAGAGAGCCTTGGAAAAAAGCGGGCCTGCGGCAGCCCGGTCGGGCAGACGCCCGCCCGCGCGCTGGGCGTCACCGATCAGCATTCCCAGGTGCAGCTGTACCAGGACGGCCCGGCGGACAAGGTGTTCACTTTCGTTCGATGGTCGGCGGGACGGGAGAAAGGGATCGTCCCCAGGGCCGGGTTCGCCCCCGACATGGCGATGCTCGGCGGGCGCCCCCTGCGCGACCTCTTCGACGCGGAGTTCGAGGGGACGATCGGCGCCCTTTGGGCCGCCGGCCGCCCCATCGTCCGGATGGAGATCGGCGCGAGGGACGAGGAGCACGTCGGCGCCTTCCTCCATTTCTGGGAATGGGTGACGGCCATCGTCGGGGAATGCGCGGGGATCGACCCGTTCGACCAGCCCGGGGTCGAGGAGGGGAAGAAGATTGCCAGGGCGTTGATGGGAGAGAGGGGGTCCGAGGAGCGCCGCGCGGAGTTCGACCGCCGGATCGCCGGCATCCGGAGGGCGGAGATCCGCATCGGGGAGGATCCCCCGGCCCGCAAGGGGAGGAGGTAGTTGTCCGGGCGGATCCGGTCGCTGCCGGACGAGGTGGTCAACCGGATCGCCGCGGGGGAAGTGGTCGAGCGCCCCGCCTCGGTCCTGAAGGAGCTGCTGGAGAACGCGGTCGACTCCGGGGCGTCGAACGTCGAGGCGGAGGTGGCCGGCCCCTTCCCGTTCACCCTCAGGGTGACCGACGACGGTTGCGGCATGACCCCGGAGGAGGCCGGGCTCGCCCTGCGGCGGCACACCACGAGCAAGATCGCGTCGGCCGACGATCTCGAACGCATCGGGAGCTTCGGTTTCCGGGGCGAGGCGCTGCCGTCGATCGCCTCGGTGTCGCGCCTTTCCCTGGTCACGAGGCCGCCGGGCCGTGATACGGCGACGGAGTTGACGTCGGAGGGCGGCGAGGTGCGATCGGTCCGCGAGGCGGGCGCCCCCAAGGGGACGACCGTCACCGTGTCCGGGCTGTTCGACAACGTCCCCGCCCGCCGGAAGTTCCTCAAGAGCGAGCGGACGGAGACGGCCCACCTTCGCGACGTCTTCCACGGCGTGGCGATCCCCGGGGAGGGGATCTCTTTCCGGTACGCCGACTCCGGCGCGGCCGTCTTCTACGAAAGCCGGGAGTCCGCGCTCGACCGTGCGCGGAAGCACGCGGGGGAAGACGCGCAGTATCTCGTGCCCGTCGACCGGTCCTCGGCCTTCTTCCGCGTCTTCGGGTGGGCGGGGCTTCCCCAGATCTCGCGCGCGGGCGCGTCGGGCCTCTGGTTCTTCGTCAACGGCCGGCGGTTCCGCGACCGGGGTCTCTACGCGGCGGTGCGGGAGGCCTACCGCGGAATCCTGCCGGCGGACCGCCTCCCCACGGTGTACCTCTTCATCACCTGCGCCCCCGGCGAGGTGGACGTCAACGTGCACCCGGCGAAGACCGAGGTCCGGTTCCGGTACCCGAGGGACCTGAACGAGCTCGTTCGCCACGCGATCGGGCTGGCGCTCGGCGAGCCCGCGGCGGGGGCGGAGCGACCCGGGTTCCCGCATCCGGCCGCATGGGGACGTCCCGACGCCCCGCGCTTTTCCGGCGGCCCGCCGGGAGGGGCCCCGGAAGCGCTATTTCGCGGCGAGGCCTGGACGCTGCCGGCGGCGCTGCCTTTCCCTCCGGCCGATGGCGGGGGGGAGGCCGCGGGCGAGAGGTTCTTCTCCTCTTTGAGGCCCGTGGGGCAGGTGCTGGGGACGTTCCTGGTATGCGAGGGGGAGGGCGCGATGATCCTGGTCGACCAGCATGCGGCGGACGAGCGGATCGTCTTCGCCCGGCTGAAGGACCGGTACCTGGGACGGGGCGCGCCCGTGCAGGGATGGCTCCGGCCGGTGGAGGTTGCGCTTCCCGGCGTCCTCGAGGACGAGCGGGAAGTCGTCGCGTCGTTCCTGGAGCGTACGGGGTTCGTCTTCGAGATGGCGGGGGAAAGGGCGATCCGCATCACCGGCGGGCCCGCCGTGCTGTCCGGGTTCGACGCGACGGGGTGGTGGGAGGAGCTGTGCGAGTCGCTCCGCGCGCAGGAGACAGGCCCCAAGGACATCTTCAACGCGGACCGGGAGCTCTGGCGGATGGCGTGCCACTCCTCCATTCGCGGCGGCGACCCGGTCGGCCCCGACCGGGCGCGGCGGCTCCTCTCGGAGCTCGACGAAGCGGTGGCCGCGCACAGCTGCCCCCACGGCCGGCCCGTGTGGGTCCGCATCGAACGCGCCCGCCTCGACGCCATGTTCCGCCGCACGGGATGACGGCCCCCCGGATCATCGTCCTCTCCGGGCCCACCGCTTCCGGGAAGTCGGACCTCGCCATGGCGCTGGCGCGGGCCTTCCCTGTGGAGATCGTCAACGCCGATTCCATGCAGGTGTACCGGTTCCTCGACATCGGGACCGCGAAGCCCTCGCCCGATGAACGCGCGGAGGTCCCCCATCACCTGATCGATGTCGCGGACCCCGACGAGCCGTACAACGCGGGGCGGTACGTCGCCGACGCGGACCGGGCCATCTCGGGCATCGTCTCGCGCGGGAAGGCGCCGCTGGTCGTCGGGGGGACGGGGATGTACATCCGGGCGCTGCTCCGGGGGCTCGACCCGGCGCCGGCGGACCCGGCCGTCCGGGCCGAACTGGCTCGCCGGTGGGAGGAGGAAGGAGGCGGCGCGCTCCACGCCGAGTTGGCCCGCGTCGACCCGGATACGGCGGCGAGGGTCCACCCGTCCGACCGGCTCCGGGTCGTGCGCGCCCTCGAGATCGCCAAGGTCGCCGGGATCCCCGCCGGGAGGTCGCGCACCTCCTGGGCCGCCGACCGGGGGAGGTACCGGCCGCTCTTTCTCGCCCTGTGGCCCGGGCGGGAGGCGTTGTACCGGAGGATCGACGCGCGGACGGAGGGGATGTTCCGCAAAGGGCTGGTGAACGAGGTTCGGCGCCTCCTCGACATGGGGTACGGGCGGGAGCTGAAGCCCATGGGCGGCCTGGGGTACAGGCAGGCCGTCGCCCACCTGCTGGACGGCGTCCCCCTGGCCGAAGCGGTCGAATCAACGAAGAGGGACACGCGGCGGTACGCCAAGCGGCAGCTTACGTGGCTCGCCGCCGAGCCCGGCCTGGTGCGGGTCGCCCCGGAAGGGGCTCCGGAAGAGGTTTCCCGGAGGGTCAATATGTTCTTGTCGTAGCCGTAAATCAGAATAAAATATGGGTTTACGCCACAACAGGAGCGCCGGATGATCCTCCAATACCTCGATTTCGAGCGGCCGATCGTCGACCTGGAAAACCGACTCGACCAGCTCCAGCGCATGGACGACGGATCCGACAAGAGCGTCCGGGAAGAGGCCGCGAAGCTGGAGAAGAAGATCGGGAAGATCCGAAAGGAGGTCTTCTCGAACCTCACGCGGTGGCAGATCACCCAGCTTGCCCGCCACCCGAACCGGCCGTACCTGTCCGACTACATCAACCTCATCTTCAAAAATTTCATGGAAATCCACGGGGACCGGGCGTTTCGCGACGATCCGTCCCTGGTCTGCGGCTTCGCCGAGCTCGAGGGGCACCGGACGCTGCTGATCGGCCACCAGAAGGGGCGCAATACCAACGAGAAGATCCAGCGGAACTTCGGCATGGCGAACCCCGAGGGGTACCGCAAGGCGCTGCGCGTCATGAAGCTTGCGGAGAAGTTCTCCCTTCCCGTCATCACGTTCATCGACACCCCCGGGGCGTTTCCCGGCATCGGCGCGGAGGAGCGGGGGCAGTCCGAGGCGATCGCGAGGAACCTGCTAGAGATGTCCCACCTGAAAATCCCCATCGTGGTGGCGGTCACCGGCGAAGGGGGCAGCGGCGGGGCCCTGGCCCTGGGGGTCGGCGACGAGATCCTGATGCTGGAGTACTCCGTCTATTCGGTCATCTCCCCGGAGGGGTGCGCCTCGATCCTCTGGCGCGACACCGCCAAGGCGGAAGTCGCCGCGGAGATGATGAAAATCACCGCCCAGGACCTGAAGAAGTTCGGGTTGATCGACCGGATCGTCCCCGAGCCGACGGGAGGGGCCCACCGGGACCACAAGGCCGCCGCGGAGTCGCTGAAAGCCGCGCTTCTCGAGTCGCTCGAGCCGCTGCTCTCCATGCCGGTCCAGAAGCTTCTCGATCGCAGGTACAGGAAGTTCCGGGAAATGGGCGCGATCAAGAAGAGGTCCGGGGGGTGAGCGAGGACCGCCTGAAGGAGCTGCGCACGGAGATCGACGCGATCGACGACGAGATCCTCGCGCTGCTGAACCGCCGCGCGAAGGCGGCCCTCGAGGTCGGCGCGATCAAGGGCGAGCTCGGCATGCGGTTCTACGTCCCCGAGCGGGAGGCGGAGATCCTGCGGAGGCTTTCCTCCGCCAACCCGGGGCCTTTCCCCAACGAAGGGCTCAAGGCCATCTACCGCGAGGTCATCTCCGCCTCCCTTTCGCTGGAGAAGCCGCTGTCCGTAGCGTTCCTGGGGCCCCGCGCAACCTTCACGCACCTGGCATGCCTCAAGCATTTCGGCGAAAGCGCCCTGTACATCCCGCAGATCAACGTGTCCGAGGTGTTCGACGCGGTCGAGCGGAACACGGCCGAGTACGGCGTGGTCCCCATAGAGAACTCGAGCGAGGGGATCGTCAGCAACACCCTCGACATGTTCGTGGACAACAACCTGCTGATCTGCGGGGAGATCCTCGTGGAGGTCGACCAGGACCTGCTTTCCGTCACCGGCGACATCGACCACGTGAAGAAGGTCTACTCCCACCCCCACGCCATCGCCCAGTGCCGGGCGTTCCTGGAGCGGAATTTGCGCGAGGTCCCCGTCTTCGACGTGGAGAGCACGTCGCGTGCCGCAGAGCTGGCCGTGGACGACCCTTCGTCGGCGGCCATCGCGGGCGAGGCCGCCGCGAAGATCTACGGGCTGAAGACCATCCGGAAGCGGATCCAGGACAACACGAACAACTTCACCCGATTCATCATCCTCGGGAAGCAGCCCGCGGCGCGGACAGGGAACGACAAGACCTCCATCCTCTTCTCGGCCCGCGACGAGGTCGGGGCGCTGCACCTCATGCTGGAGCCGTTCGCCAAGTACAACGTGAACCTGACGAAGATCGAGTCCCGGCCGGTCAAGAAGAAGGCGTGGGAATACCTGTTCTTCCTGGACATGACGGGCCACATCTCCGACGACGCCGTCGCCGCCGCCGTCAACGATCTGAAGATGCGCGCACAGTTCATAAAGATCCTGGGGTCCTATCCCCGGGCGACTTGAGAAGGAGCGAAAGGGATGATCATCGTCTTGCGCGCCGGCGCGACGGAAGGGGACGTCCGGCAGGTCGAGGAGACGCTTCGCGTCAAGGGCTTGAGCGCCCATATCTCGCGCGGCGTGGAGCGCACCATCATCGGGGCGATCGGGGACGAGCGGAAGCTCGACCCGGAGCTGTTCGAGGGACTTCCGGCCGTCGAGAAGGTGCTCCGGATCCTGTCGCCCTTCAAGCTCGTCAGCCGGGAGTTCCAGAAGGAAGACACCGTCATCGACGTGAACGGCCGGAAGATCGGCGGCAGGGCGATCGCGCTCTTCGCGGGCCCCTGCTCCGTCGAGGGGAAGGACATGATGGTGGACATCGGCGGAAGCGTCGCGGCCTGCGGGGCCACGTTCCTCCGCGGCGGCGCCTTCAAGCCCCGCACGTCGCCGTACGCCTTCCAGGGGCTCGGGGAGGAGGGGCTGAAGCACCTGGCGGAGGCGAGGGAGCGGACCGGCCTCCCCGTGGCGACGGAGCTCATGGACCCCCGCGACCTCGACCTGGTGGCCCGCTATGCCGACATCATCCAGATCGGCGCGCGGAACATGCAGAACTTCCGCCTGCTGACCGAGGTCGGGAAGCTCGACAAGCCGGTGATCCTGAAGCGCGGGATGAGCGCCACCATCCAGGAGCTGCTGATGTCGGCGGAGTACATCGCCTCGGAGGGAAACCGGAAGATCGTCCTGTGCGAGCGCGGCATCCGTACGTACGAGACGGCCACGAGGAACACGTTCGACGTCTCCGCGTTCCCGGTCCTGAAAAGCCTCACCCACCTCCCCGTGATCGCCGACCCGAGCCACGCGGCCGGAAAGGCCTCCCTTGTGGAGCCGCTGGCCGCCGCGGCCATAGCCGCCGGGGCGGACGGCCTGATGATCGAGGTGCACGACCGGCCCGAGAAGGCACTCTCCGACGGGCCGCAGTCGCTGCGCCCGGAGACGTTCGGAAAGGTGATCGAACGGCTCCGGAAGGTGGCCGAGGCCGTGGGGAGGACCCTGTAGCGCCGTGCCGCGCCGACGGCTGGGAATTCTGGGTCTGGGGCTGATCGGCGGCTCCCTGGCCCTGGCGCTGAAGGGGAAACGCGGCGCCCCCGAGGTGTGGGGGCACGACCGGAACCGGGCGCACGTGCGCCGCGCTCTCGCCGCGGGCGCGATCGACCGGGGCTGCACGCCGGACGAGCTCGTCGGGTGCGACATGGTGGTCGTGTGCATCCCCGTCCGGTCCTCCCTCTCCGCGATCCGGACCCTCGGGGGCCGCATGCGCCCGGGATCGATCCTGACGGATGCGGGAAGCGTCAAGGCCGACGTCGTGAGGGAAGGGGAGCGCTCCGCGGGGAAGGGGGTTTCCTTCGTCGGCGGGCATCCCATCGCGGGGACGGAGAGGTCGGGGTTTTCCGCCGCCGACCCGTTCCTGTTCCGGGGGCGGTCCTTCATCGCGACTCCCACCCGCAGGACGAGCGAGGAGGCCCTGCTGCGGGTGGAGCGGCTCTGGCGGCTCGCCGGCTCGAAAGTCGTCCTGCGGATGGCCCCGAAGACCCACGACCGGGTCTTCGCGTACGTCTCCCATCTCCCCCACGTGGTGGCCTACGCGCTCGTGCATTCCGTGGCGACACTTCCCTCCCGCGTCCCCCTGGGATACTCCGCAGGGGGGTTCCGCGACTTCACCCGGATCGCGTCGAGCGACCCGGAAATGTGGAAGGACATCGTCCTGCAGAACCGGAAAGAGGTCCTGCGGGCGATGGAACGCTACCGGAGGAACCTCGACCTCCTCGCCCGGCGCATCGCCGGTTCCGACGCGGCGGGCCTGCGGGAATATTTCGCGCGGGCGAAGAAGACCCGGGACGGGCTGGAGGGTCCGTGAGCCGGCGGCCGGCGTTCCGCGGAGAGATCGTCGTTCCCGGCGACAAGTCGATCAGCCACCGGGCGGTCCTCTTCGCCGCCCTGTCGGGCGGCGGGAGCAGGGTGCGCGGCTTCCTCGACGCGGAGGACACCAACCGCACGGTCGCGATGATGCAATCCCTCGGCGCCCCCGTCGAGAAGGTTTCCCCGACGGAGCTTCGGATCGGCGGGGTGGGCCTGAGGGGGCTCTCGGAGCCCTCCGACGTGATCGACGCGGGGAATTCCGGCACCACGATCCGCATCGGGAGCGGCCTCCTTGCGGCGCAGCCGTTCCTCAGCGTGATCACCGGAGACCCGTACCTGCGTCGCCGCCCCATGGCCCGCGTGGTCCGCCCGCTGACGCTGATGGGCGCCTCGATCTGGGGCAGGGAAGGGAACCAATTCCCGCCCCTCTGTATCCGGGGCGGGGCGCTGAAAGGGATCCGCCACGAGATGCCGGTGGCTTCCGCGCAGGTCAAGTCGGCCCTGCTGCTGGCGGGGCTGTACGCCGATTCCCCGGTGACGGTCACGGAGCCGCTGCCGACCCGGGACCACACGGAGCGGATGCTGTCCGCGATGGGGGCTTCCCTTTCCCGGGAGGGGGCTTCGATCACGGTGGCTCCTGCGGACCGGCTCGATCCCGTGGACCGGGTCGTGCCCGGGGACATCTCGTCCGCCGCCTTCTTCCTCGTTCTCGCCGCCGCCGCGCCAGGCTCCGAGCTCGTGGTCCGGAACGTCGGGGTCAACCCGTTCCGCACGGGCGCGGTGGATGTGCTGCGGCGGATGGGGGCCGAGATCCTTTTCGGAAACGAGCGGCTGGAATGCGGGGAACCGGTCGCCGACATCGTCGTCCGGGGAAGAGGGCTCACCGGCGTGCGGATCGCCCCCGAAGAGGTCCCGGGTCTCATCGACGAGGTGCCGATCCTGTGTGTTGCGGCAGCGCTCGCCGACGGCCGCACGGAGATCCGGGGGGCCGCGGAGCTACGGGTGAAGGAGTCGGACCGCATCGGCGCGATGGCGGCCAACCTTTCCGCCCTGGGGGTTTCCTGCGGGGAGTACCCGGACGGGCTCTGGGTGGAAGGGCCGTCCCGGATCCGCGGGGGGATCGCGTGTGGCAGCCGGGGCGACCACCGGATCGCCATGTCGATGCTGGTCCTCGGGAAGGCGGCCGGCAGCGACGTGGGGGTGGACGACACGGCGTGCATCGACACGTCCTTCCCCGGCTTCCGGGCGATGCTCGAGGGGCTGTCCGGATGAGGTCGCGCCCGGTAGTCACGATCGACGGGCCTTCCGGGGCGGGGAAAACCACCGTATCGAAGATGCTGGCGGAGAAGGCTGGGTTCGTCCGCATTGACACGGGGTCGATGTACCGGGCGTGCGCCCTGGCCGCGCGCAGGGCCGGGATCCCATGGAGCGACGCGGACCGCCTCGGGGAGCTGGCCCGCCGGATGGAGCTGTCCTTCCGGGACGCGGCCGGCGCCGCCGGGGTCTATCTGGCGTGCGAGGACGTTACGGCCGATATCCGCACCCCGGAGATGAGCATGGGGGCGTCGGACGTTTCGGCCCACCTGCCGGTGCGCGAGGCGCTGGTGGCGAAGCAGCGGGAGATGGCCCGGGACGGGGGGGTCGTCCTCGAGGGGCGGGACACGGGAACGGTCGTCTTCCCTGACGCGGAGGCGAAGTTCTTCCTCGACGCGGCGGCTGCCGTCCGGGCCCTCCGCCGTTACCGGGAATGGGCCCCGGGCAAGGGGCAGCCGTTCGAGCGGGTCCTGAAAGAGGTCCTCCGCCGGGACGTGCAGGACTGCACCCGGGAGCATTCCCCTCTGAAGATGGCCGAGGGGGCCGTCTATATCGACTCGACGATCCTGTCGGTCGAGGAGGTCGTCGGGATCATGATGAAAAGCGTCCGGGGTGCGGCGCGGTGAAGCGGATCCTCATCGCGCGGAGCGCGGGCTTCTGCTTCGGCGTCAAGCGCGCCATCTCCATCGCCGACGAGACGGCGGGCAGGGACAGGGGGGATCCCCGGGAGCCGATCCACTCGCTGGGGCCCATCATCCACAACCCCCAGGCGGTGGAACGCCTCGAGAAGAAGGGGATCCGCGTCGTCGGGAGCGTGGAGGAGATCACCTGCGGGAAGGCGATCATCCGGTCCCACGGGGTGACCCGCTCCGACCGGGCCGCGCTCGAAAAGAAGAGGATCTCCATCATCGACGCCACCTGTCCGTTCGTCACGAAGGCGCAGGACCACGCGCGGATGCTGAGCAGGGAGGGGTACGCCGTTGTGGTCGTCGGGGACCCGAACCATCCCGAGGTGAAGAGCATCATCAGCTACATAGAGGAAGGGGTGCCGGTCTGCACCTCGCTGGACGAGATCGCGGGCGCCAAGGGGGCCCGCAAGGCGGGGGTGGTCGCCCAGACGACCCAGTCCTTCGACAACCTGATGGCGTTCGTCGCCGAGTCGATGAGGCGTTTCGCGGAGGTGCGGGTCTTCAACACCATCTGCAACGCCACGACCCTGCGGCAGGAGGAGTCGACGGGGCTGGCCGGGAAGGCCGACGCGATGTTCGTGCTCGGGGGATACAACAGCGCGAACACGCGGCGCCTGGCGGAGATCTGCGCCGCCATCAACCCCCGGACCCACCACATCGAGACGGAGGAAGAGGTGACCCGTTCGATGGTCGCGGGGGCGTCCGTGGTCGGCGTGACCGCCGGGGCGTCCACCCCGCAGTGGATCATCGACGGTCTCGTGGAGCGGCTGAAAGCTCTTTGGAAGGGGGAGGAAATCGAGGTATCCTTTTACCGATAAAGGGTTACGGTGTATTATAAAGGTTTCGACAACAACCACAGGAGCCCGGCATGGAAGACAAAAACAACAATGTAGACCTCCCGGAAGAGACGGACGCGGATTCCCTGGCAGGCGGGGCGTCGGCGGGGGAGGAAGATTTCGCCAGGATGTTCGCCGCCAGCCTCGAGAGCACCGAGGAGGGCCAGGTCATACACGGCAAGGTCATCAAGGTGCTGAAGGAGTACGTCGCCGTCGACATCAACAAGAAGTCCGAGGGGATGCTCCCGCTGGAAGACCTCACAGAGGAAGAGCGGGCCTCCCTCGCGCCCGGGCTCCCGATCGAGGTGATGACGGAGGGCTACGACCAGTCGCAGGGGTTCATCCGGCTTTCCCGCTCCAAGGTCGTCAAGATCCGGGTGTGGGACGACCTCCAGAAGATGTTCGACGAGGGCACGCCCGTGGAGGGCGCCATCGTGGCGAAGGTCAAGGGCGGCTACACCGTGGACATCGGGGTGAAGGCGTTCCTCCCCGGGAGCCAGGTCGACCTGCGGCCGGTGCGCGACAACGACCCGGTCATCGGCATCCAGGGCAAGTTCAAGATCCTCAAGTTCTCCCGCAAGAAGGCCAACGTGGTGGTCTCCCGCAGGGCGTATCTCGAAGAGGAGCGGGATGTCCTCCGCAAGGGGATCCTCGACCATGTCCAGGAGGGCGATACGATCGAGGCCCGCGTCAAGAACATCACCGACTACGGCGTCTTCATGGACCTCGGCGGTCTCGACGGCCTGATGCACGTCACGGACATGAGCTACGGCAAGATCTCGCACCCGGGCGACCTGTGCAAGGTCGGCGACCTCCTCAAGGTGAAGGTGATCCGCTTCGACCGTGAGCGCGGGAGGATCTCCCTGGGGCTGAAGCAGACCAAGGCGGACCCCTGGGTCGACCTCGAGACGCGCTACAAGCCGGGGATGCGCGTGACGGGCAAGGTCACCAACACGACCAAGTACGGCGCGTTCATCGAGATCGAGGAGGGCGTGGAGGGGCTTCTCCACATATCCGAGATGTCGTGGAGCAAGAGGCTCAAGGACCCCTCCGAGATCATGAAGGCGGGGGAGCAGGTCGAGGTGGTCATCCTCAAGGTGGACAAGGCCAACAAGAAGATCTCGCTGGGCTACAAGCAGATCCTCGCCAACCCGTGGGACGAGCTCAAGAGCCGGCACCCCGAGGGCTCCGTCGTGGAGGGCGTGGTGAAGAACGTGGCCGACTTCGGCGTCTTCGTCGACATCGGCGAGGAGATCGACGGCCTGGTGCACGTCTCCGATCTTTCCTGGAACACGAGGGTGAAGAACCCCGGGGAGATGTTCAAGAAGGGCGACCGCGTGCAGGCGAAGGTCCTGAAGGTCGACCCCGACGCCCAGAAGTTCTCCCTCGGGATCAAGCACCTGACGGAAGACCCGTGGGCGGGGATCGAGAAGCGTTTCCGGAAGGGGGACCTGGTGACCGGCAAGGTGACCCGCGTGGCCGATTTCGGCGCGTTCGTCGAGATCGCCGAAGGGATCGAGGGGCTGGTCCACGTCTCCGAGATCTCCCGCGAGAAGGTCGAAAGCCCCGGTGCCGTCCTCAAGTCGGGGGACGAGGTCGGAGCGGTGGTCCTGGGCGTCGACCGGGCGAACAAGAAGGTGTCGCTGAGCATCCGCGGGTACCAGGACGCGCTCGAGCGCAAGGACACGGAATCGTACCTGGAGAAACAGCCCGACGGGCACGGCGAGAACATCGGGGCCCTCGGGGAGGCTCTTCTCGCGAAGATGAAGTCCAACGGGGAGCAGGGGGGCTGACCTCCGATGGAGGAAGGCGTTCCCGGAAAAAAACAGAAGCCCCGCAGGCCGTTCCTGCGCGGGTGCCTGATCATGGTTTTGGTGCTCTCGGCGTTCTTCCTGCTACTGCTGGGGATCTCGCGCATGGGGGGCCTTTCCTTCTCCATGACCGGAAAGGTCGCGGTCATCCCGGTCTCGGGGATGATCTCCGATTCCGAGCCCGTCATCGAGCAGCTCAAGAAGTTCGGCTCGGACAACGCGGTGAAGGCGGTCGTCCTGCGGATCAACTCTCCCGGCGGGGGCGTGGCGCCCTCCCAGGAGATCTACGAAGAGGTCCGCAAGCTCAACGCGAAGAAGCCGGTCCTGACCAGCATGGGAGCCATCGCGGCGTCCGGAGGGTACTACATCGCCGCGGCGACGCGGAAGGTGTACGCCAACCCCGGGACGATGACCGGGTCCATCGGGGTCGTCATGCCGTTCGTGAGCTTCAAGGACCTGGTGGAGAAGATCGGGCTGAAGGGGATGGCCGTCAAGAGCGGCGAGTTCAAGGACATCGGGTCGCCCCTTCGCGAGATGACCCCGGAGGACCGGCAGGTCCTGCAGTCCGTGGTGGACAACGTGCACATGCAGTTCGTTGACGCCGTGGCCGCGGGCCGGAAGATACCGCGGGAGGACGTGATGAGGATCGCCGACGGCCGAATCCTCACGGGGGAGCAGGCCAAGGCGCTGGGCCTGGTGGACGCGCTCGGGAACCTCGAGGACACCGTGGCCGAGGCCGGGAGGATGGGTGGGATCTCCGGGGAGCCGAAGGTCGTCACGCCGCCGAAGAGGAAGATCTCCCTGCTCGACATCCTCAGGGAAGAGATGAGATCCATGATCGACGGCAAGTTGGGCGGAGATACGCTTCACTTGAATTAATCTGCCGATGACGGGGAGGGGACCATGGGCATGACCAAGAGCGACCTGGTGGAGAAGCTTTCCGAGTCGTTGACCAATCTCACCAAGAAGGAATGCGAAGTCATCGTGGACACCGTGTTCCACAACATGAAGGACGCCCTCCAGCGGGGGGAGAAGATCGAGATCCGCGGCTTCGGGAGCTTCACCGTGCGCGTCCGCAGGGCGAAGGAGGGGCGCAACCCCAAGACGGGGGAGAAGGTTTCCATCCCCGAGAAGCGGATACCGTTTTTCAAGGTCGGCAAGGAACTCCGGGAAATGGTCAACGGGTAATCGCCCGGCATGGACCGCGTGTTCTCCCCCTGGCGGGGCGAATACATCCGGCAGGCGTGCGGAAGCGGCGGCGGGGCGAAGAGGTGCATCTTCTGCGCCGGGGAGGCGGACATGGCCGACACGGAACGCCTCCTCCTGGGTGTCTACCCCCGCTCCGTCGCCCTCCTGAACCGGTACCCATACAACAACGGGCATGTGCTGGTCGCGCCCCGAAGGCACGTCGCCGACCTGTGCGACCTCCCCCCGGAGGAGCTCCGGGAGCTGTTTTCTCTCGTCGCCCTCGGGATCCGGGCGCTCCGGGAGACCTACGGCACCGAGGGGGCGAACGTGGGGATGAACCTGGGGAAGGTCGCGGGCGCGGGGATCACGGACCATCTCCACGTCCACCTGGTCCCCCGGTGGGGCGGGGACACGAACTTCATGACGTCGGTCCACGACACGCGAGTCCTTCCCGAGTCGCTGCTGGAGACCCGCGAGCGCCTGTCCCCCGCGTTCGGCATCCTCCGGCCCTGAAGCCCGAAGTTTCGCGGGCGAAAAGCCGATGACCCTACAGCTGACCCCCGCGATGCGGCAATACGTGGAGATCAAGTCGCGGTTCCGCGACTGCATCCTTTTCTTCCGGATGGGCGACTTCTACGAGATGTTCTTCGAGGA
>DCUH01000039.1 GCA_002327765.1 bacterium UBA2219
TTTCGGGGGACACTCTTGGTTTTACAGGGGCGGAGGGAAAGAGTGTCCACCGCCCAGCCCGTACCGAAAAGCTTCCGATGTCAGGGCGGGTTGAAATAAACAAGAAGTATGTTTACTGTTTTGCGAGGGGCCCTTTCCGAAAAGTTGTGGCATGTGATACCAGAACTTATCAAAAAGCCCCCCATGGTTATCGGCAGGGATTCTTCCTGAGATGCCGGTTCGGAACAGGAAACCCGGGATGGAGCGGCGCATGACCATAAAGTTCACCATCGAAGCGAAGGACACCGGGAGCGATGCGCGCACCGGCGAGATCGCCACCGGGCGCGGCTTCTTCCGCACACCCGCGTTCATGCCCGTGGGGACGGCGGCGACGGTGAAGGGCGTCTGGCCGGACCAGCTCCGGGAAATGGGGTACGGCTGCATCCTCGGGAACACCTACCACCTTTACCTCCGCCCAGGGCACGAGCGGGTACGGAGGCTGGGAGGGCTGCACCGGTTCATGGGGTGGGACCGGCTGATCCTTACCGACAGCGGGGGGTTCCAGGTCTTCTCCATGAGCGGCTTGAGGAAGATCACGGACGAGGCCGCGTCTTTCCGGTCGCACGTGGACGGGTCGGCCCACGTCCTGACCCCGGAGCTCGCGGTCGAGATCCAGGAGACGCTTGGATCGGACCTCCGGATGGCGCTCGATGAGTGCGTGGCGTACCCCGCGGAACGAAGCGAGGCGGAGGACGCGGTGCGGCGCACGACTTTGTGGGCCGGCCGGTCCGTCGCCGCGAGAAGGATGCCCGAAGGGGGCATGCTCGGGATCGTGCAGGGGGGGATGTACCCGGACCTCCGCCGCCGCAGCGTCGAGGAGATCTGCGCCCTACCGTTCGACGGGTTCGCCATCGGCGGGGTGAGCGTCGGGGAAGGGAAGGATCTCCAGAGGGAAACCGTGGACCGCACGGCGCCGATGCTCCCCGCATCGCGGCCGCGGTACCTGATGGGCGTCGGGACGCCGGGAGACCTGCTGTTCGCCGTGTCCCGGGGGGTGGACCTGTTCGACTGCGTTTTGCCCACGCGCAACGCGAGGAACGGGATGATGTTCACCTCGGCCGGGCAGCTCACGGTCAAGCAGGCGCGGTACAAGGACGATCCCCTGCCTCCCGACGAGCGCTGCGGCTGCCCGACGTGCCGCACCTTCTCCCGGGCCTACCTGCGGCACCTGTTCATGCAGGGGGAGATGATGGCGTCGATGGCCATGACCGTCCACAACCTTTACTTCTACGCGAAACTCATGGAGGGCGCGCGGGAGGCAATTTCCCGTGGAAACTTCGCTGATTTTGTGAAAGAATCACACGATTCCGGTATCGATCGAGATCGCAACCCCAAGGAGGTCGAATCTCTATGATTTTCACGGGTGTGGCATACGCGATGGGCGGCAGCCCGGGCGGCGGGGCCGGCGGCGGCAGCGGGTTCCTCGGGTTCCTCCCGATCCTGCTGATGTTCGTCATCTTCTACTTCCTGCTCATCCGGCCGCAGCAGAAACAGGCCCGCAAGCAACAGGATTTCATCAGGAACCTCAAAATCGGCGACCGCGTCGTGACCACCGGCGGGATCCACGGGGAGATCAAGGGGCTGACGGACACCACCTTGACCCTGGAGATCGCCGACAAGGTGCGCGTGAAGGTGACCCGGAGCGCCGTCTCCGGCTCTTCCCAGGACGCGGCCGCGCCCGAGGCGCAGAAACCGGCCTGACCCCGCGCCCGACAGGAACCGAAAGGAGCATCCCCGCACCATGTTGAAGAGCATCACCTGGCGGATCGCCATGATCGTCCTGCTGACGGCCGCCGCCATCGTCGTGCTGGTACCCTCGCTGACCGACAAGATCCCGGCGGCGTGGAAGGACAACATACCGAAGATCAACCTCGGCCTCGACCTGCAGGGCGGGGTATTCCTGCGCCTCCAGGTGGAGATCGACAAGGCGATCGAGAACACCGCGCAGCGGTACGCGGACGATGCGCGGGCGATGTGCCGCGAGAAGGGGCTCCCGGTCCTCGCGTTTCAGAAGGCGGGAGCCGACGGCTTCTCCCTGAAGTTCCCGCCGGGGGAATTCGCGGGGAAGGCCCAGACGGCCCTGAAGGACGAGTTCCCCTCCCTCGACGTGACGCTCGGGGACGTGAAGCCGGACCACGCGATGGTGATCGGGCGGATGAAGCCCGCCGAGGTCCAGTCGATCCGGACGAACGCCGTCGGGCAGGGAGTGGAAACCATACGGAACCGGATCGACCAGTTCGGGGTCCGCGAGCCGCAGATCACCGCCGAAGGGGATGACCGGATCGTCGTCCAGCTCCCCGGTGTGAAGGACCAGCAGCGGGCCATCGAGCTCGTCGGCAAGACGGCGCTCCTCGAGTTCAAGCTGGTCGACGAGAGCGCGAGCGTCGAGGACGCCATGAGGGGGAACATCCCCGAGGACAGCCAGGTCCTCTACCAGAAGACGGCGGACCCGACCTCGGGCAGGGTGACGAAATCCCCGATCCTCGTGAAGAAGCGGGCGCTCCTCACCGGCGACACGATCAAATCGGCGAAGGTGAACTTCGGCGGCCAGGGCGGGGGCGCCTACGTCGGCATCTCCTTCGATTCGCGCGGCGCCAAGGTCTTCGACCGGGTCACCGCGGAGAACGTGAAGCGCCGCCTGGCGATCGTCCTCGACGACACGGTGTACTCGGCGCCCGTGATCCAGGAGCGGATCTCGGGCGGCGAGGCGCAGATCACCGGGAGCTTCACGCCGGAGGAAGCGTCCGACCTGGCCATCGTCCTGCGGGCGGGGTCGCTTCCCGCGCCCGTGAAGGTGATCCAGAACGTCACCGTCGGCCCCTCGCTCGGGCAGGACTCGATCCGCAAAGGGGTCCGGGCGGCGATCATCGGCGGCCTGCTGGTCGTCGGTTTCATGGCGTTCTATTACCGGTTCGCGGGGATGGTCGCGAATTTCGCGCTGGTCTTCAACATCCTCTTCCTGCTCGCCGGCATGGCCGCCTTCTCCGCGACGCTCACCCTTCCGGGCATCGCCGGCATCATCCTCGCGATCGGCATGGCGGTCGACTCCAACGTGCTCATCTTCGAGCGCATACGCGAGGAGCTGCGGGCGAAGAAGCCCGTGAGGGCGGCGATCGACGCGGGATACGACAAGGCGATCATGGTGGTGATCGACACCCACGTGACCACGCTGATCACCGCGATCATCCTCTTCCAGTTCGGGACGGGGCCGATCAAGGGGTTCGCCGTGTCGCTCTCCATGGGCGTCGCGATCAACCTGTTCACCGCGCTGGTCTGCACCAAGGTCGTGTTCGACTACCTCAACGCCAAAAAACAGATGAAGACGTTGAGCATATAAGGGAAACGGGGACGGCGACCAAGATGATCGAGCTCGTCAAGAATCCGAAATACGACTTCATGTCCGTGAAGAAATACGCCTTCGCGCTCTCCGCGGTGCTGGTCCTCCTCGGGATCATCGGAACGATCCAGATCTTCCGCGGGAGGGCGAACCTGGGCATAGAGCTGGCGGGCGGCACCTCGTTGCAGGTGAAGTTCGAGAAGCCGTTCTCCATGGAGGAGATCCGGTCGGCGCTGACCGCGGGCGGACACGGCGAGGCGATGCTGCAGGCCGTGGAGGGGGAGAACGTCCTCTTCGTCAAGCTGCGGGCCAGGGGCGGCCAGGAGGAACGGATGGTCGCGGATCCCGTGCTGAAGCTGTTCCGCGAAAAGATGCCGGGGAACCCCTTCACGGTGGAAAGCATCTCCGAGATCGGCCCCGCGATCGGGCACAAGCTGCGGCAGGACGCCACGTGGGCGCTGGGGATCGCCTTCGTGGCGATCATCATCTACCTGGCCTGGCGGTTCGAGTTCAAGTTCGGCGTGACCGCGGCCGTGGCCACCTTCCACGACATCTTCGCCATGGTCGGCATCTTCTGGGCGCTGGGGATCGAGCAGGACCTCCTCTTCATCACCGCGCTGCTCACCATCGGCGGATACTCGCTGACCGACACCGTGGTCATCTTCGATCGGATCCGCGAGAACATCCGGCTCCGCAAGAGGGGCACCTTCTCCGAGACGATCAACCTGAGCGTCAACGAGGTGCTGAGCCGCTCCCTCGTCACCGGCTTCACGGTGATCCTCGCCGTCCTGGCCCTGCTGGTCTTCGGGGGGGACGTGCTGCGCAACTTCGCCTTGGCGCTCCTGATCGGCCTCGTGGTGGGCAGCTACTCGTCCATCTTCGTGGCGGGCCCCATGCTCGTCCTCTGGCGCGGCGAGAAGATGAGCGAAGTCAAGAGGTGACGGGGGGTCCGGGTTGACGGGGCCGATCGAGCGGGAGTGGACCCTCCTTTCCCCCGATCCCGGCCTCGTTCGTGAACTTTCCCGCCGCCACGGGCTGACCGCTCCGGCGGCCAAGGCGCTGGCCAACCGCGGCATCACCGACCCCCGGGAGGCGGAAATCTTCCTTCGGGGGACGCTGGCGGACCTTCCCGATCCTTCCCTCCTGGACGACGTCGACAAGGCGGCGGAACGCCTCGTCGCGGCCGGCGTCCGCGGAGAGCCCGTCCTCATCTACGCCGATTACGACGCCGACGGCGCCACCGGGGCCGCTTGCATCTTCCTCTTCCTCAAGGAGGTTTTCCCCGACCTGCCGGTGCGGATCCACCAGAACGACCGGCTCCGGGACGGCTACGGGCTGCAGGCGCGCGTACTTTCGGATGCCTTTCGGGAGGGATACCGCCTCGTGGTCACGGTCGACTGCGGGATCACCGACTGCGCGCAGATCCGGGAGGTCTCCGGCAAGGGGATGGAGGTCATCGTCACGGACCACCACCTCCCGGGGGAGGAACTGCCCGTCGCGTGCGCCGTGGTAGACCCCCATCGCAGGGATTGCGGGTTCGCCGAAAAGGACCTCGCGGGCGTGGGCGTCGCCTTCCTCCTGCTGTGCGGCATCCGGAAGAGGCTGCGCGAGACGGGGTTCTTCGAGCATCGGACCGAGCCGGTGATGAGGCGGTACCTCGACCTGGTGGCCCTGGGGACGGTGGCGGACATGGTGCCGCTCGCCGCGTCCAACCGGCCGCTGGTGCGCGAAGGGATCCGGGAGATCCGCAAAAGCGCCCGACCGGGCGTCGAGGCGCTGTTCGCGGTGTCGGGCGTTTCCACCGCGCTGGCGACCGAGTCCGATCTCGGGTACCGCGTGGGCCCCCGGCTGAACGCGGCGGGCCGGATCGGGGATTCCTCCCGCAGCTCGCGCATCCTCGTGTCGAACGACCGGGAGGAGTCCGCCCGGCTCGCGCGGGAGCTCAACGAGGACAACATGCGCAGGCAGCGGGAGCAGGAGAGGATCCTGTCCGACGTGGTGGCCGGCATCGAGGTGAACCTCGCGCTCCCGCATGCCATCGTCCTGTCCGACCCGGGATGGCACCAGGGGGTGCTGGGGATCGTCGCGTCGAAGATCCTCGACCGGTACGGGCGCCCCGTCGTTCTTCTCCGGGAGGACGCGGGACAGGCGACGGGGTCCTGCCGGAGCATCGAGGGGTTCCCCATCGTCTCGGCCCTCTCCGAGCTTTCCCACCTTCTCACGCGGTACGGCGGGCACACGCAGGCCGCCGGCGTGGCCCTCGCCCTGGAGAACCTGGAGCCGTTCCGGAAGGGGCTGTCGGAAATCGCGGCGCGCCACGCCGAGGCCGCGCCTTTCGTGCTGCGACGGACCATCGACGCGGAGATCCGGCTCGACGACGTGGGGGCCGCGCTTCTCGCCGACCTCGAATTGATGCGGCCTTTCGGCGCGGGGAACCCGGAGCCGGTTTTCCTGATGAAGAACGTCCGGGTCGCGAGGGCTTCGCGCGTCGGCGGGAGCGGGCAGCACCTTCGCTTCGAGCTGGAAGAGGACGGGAAGCGGGTCGAGGGCGTGGCGTTCCACCGCGTCGGGATACCCGCCGATCCGTCCCGCCGGTCCGACCTGCTGGTTTCCGTGCAGGAGAACGTGTTCCGGGGCGTCCGGACGGTCCGGCTCCTGCTGAAGGACGCCAGGGAATCGGGCCGCCCCATATTGTGCGCGGGAATGCCGCCGGGGTAGAATCTGACGTCCGGAGGAAACACAACAGGAGGTTCCCCGTGATTCCATACTCCGTCACGTTCGGCGGGATATCCGGGAAGTATGCGTCCTGGAAAGAGTCGAAATTCGTGGTCATCCCGTATCCCGTGGACCTGACCACGACGTATCAGGCGGGGACGCGGAACGGCCCCCGTGCGGCCCTCGACGCCTCCGCCCACATGGAGCTCTTCGACGAGGAGAACAAGATCGAGCCGTACCGGTCGGGCATCTTCGTGTCGACGGAGATCCCGTTGACGACGACCGGGCCCGCCGCCGCCTTGAAGGAGGTGGAGCGCAGGGTCCGGGCCGTCGTCAAGGCCGGTAAGCTGCCCGTCCTCCTCGGGGGCGAGCATTCGGGCTCCATCGCCGCGGTGGCGGCGATGAAGAAGAAATACGGCCAGCTCACCGTTCTCCAGTTCGACGCCCACACGGACCTTCGCTCGGAATACCTCGGCACGCCCTACAACCACGCCTGCGTCGGCCGCAGGATCGTCGAGCAGGGCGTCAAGCTGATCCAGGTGGGCGTGCGGAGCATGTCGGAGGAGGAAGACCGCTTCCTCAAGAAGACGGAGGACGTGAAGACCTTCTACGCGTCCGAGGTCCGGTACAACGTGGAGGAAGTGACGAAGGGGATCGTGAGCAACCTGTCCGGCAACGTCTACATCACCATCGACCTCGACGTATTCGATCCGGGGATCATGCCTTCCGTCGTCACCCCGGAGCCGGGCGGCCTCAACTGGTTCGAAGTGACCGACATCCTCAGGGACGTGCTTCGGGGGAACTGCAACCTGGTGGGATTCGACGTGATGGAGCTCGCGCCCATCGCCGGGATGGCCGCCCCGGACTACCTGGCGGCGCGCCTCTGCTACCGGATAATGGGTTGGATCGTCGCCCGCCAGGGCGAAAAGTAGGGTTCCGGCGAACCCGGAACGCAAGGAGAAGCGCCCATGCCCGTTCCGACGAAGATCTTCTTCACCAAGGGGGTCGGCCGCCACCGGGAGCAGCTGACCTCGTTCGAGCTCGCCCTCCGGGACGCCGGCATCGAGAAGTTCAACCTCGTCCAGGTGTCGAGCATCTTTCCCCCCAAGGCCAAGCTCATCACCAAGGAAGCGGGGCTCAAGCTCCTTTCCCCGGGGGAGATCGTCTTTGTCGTCATGGCCCGATGCTGCAGCGACGAGCCGAGGCGCCTGGTGGCCGCCTCCGTGGGGTGCGCGCTACCCTCCGACCGGTCGGTCCACGGCTACCTGAGCGAGCACCACGCCTACGGCCAGAACGAGAAGATGGCGGGGGACTACGCGGAGGACCTGGCTGCGGCGATGCTCGCCTCGACATTGGGCGTCGAGTTCGACGAGGACAAGAGCTGGGACGAGAAGCGGGAGGTGTGGAAGATCAGCGGGAAGATCTACAGGTCGTTCAATATCACCCAGTCGGCGATCGTCAAGGACGAGTACACGACGACGATTGCGGCGGCGGTTCTCATCTGACCTTTTTATAAAGGAGGGCGGGGATGCGCGGGGCCCGGATCATGGGAACGGGGAGGGAGTTGCCCTCCCGGGTCGTCACCAATGACGACCTTACGAAGCTGATGGACACCAGCGACGAGTGGATCGTGCAGCGGACAGGGATCCGCGAGCGCCGCTACGCCGACCCGGAGGTGGCGAATTGCCACCTGGGGACCGCGGCGGCCCGGAAGGCGATTGAAAAGGCCGGACTCTCCGTCGGGGACATCGACCTGGTGATCTTCGCGACGCTCTCCCCGGACATGTATTTCCCGGGCGTCGGCGTCCTCGTCCAGGAAATGCTCGGGCTGCGCAACGTAGGGGCTCTCGACGTCCGCGACCAGTGCAGCGGGTTTGTCTACGCCCTTTCCGTAGCGGAAGCCTACGTCAAGGGGGGGTTCCACGACCACGTGCTCGTCATCGGGTCGGAGATCCACAGCCGGGGGCTCAACTTCTCCACCCCCGGGCGCGACGTGACCGTGATCTTCGGCGACGGATCGGGGGCGGCGGTCGTCGGCCCGGCGGAGCCGGGAAAGGGGATTTTGTCCACCCACCTCCACTCGGAAGGCAAGTACGCGAAGGAGCTTTGCGCGGCGGAGCCGGGGTTCCTGCAAAACCCCTGGCTGACCCACGAGATGATCGACGAAGGCAGGATCTATCCCAAGATGAACGGGAAGTACGTCTTCGCGCATGCCGTCCGCCGTTTCCCGGAGGTCATCCGAGAGGCGCTGGCGAAAAACGGGTACGCGACCTCCGACGTGGGCATGGTCATTCCGCACCAGGCGAACGAGCGGATCACCCAGGCGGTGCGGGAGGCGCTGGAACTTCCGACGGAGAAGGTGTTCTCGAACATCGAGCGCTACGGGAACACGACGGCGGCGTCGATCCCGATCGCCCTCGACGAATGCGTCGAGCAGGGAAGGGTCAAGGACGGGGACCTCGTGTGCCTCGCCGCCTTCGGGGCGGGGTTCACCTGGGCGTCGGCGCTGATCCGCTGGTAGCCGGGGTGGCCGGGCGGAAATTCCGGATCCGGGACATGGTCGCCGGCGACCTCGACGGGGTGATGGCGATCGAAGAGGCGTCTTTCCCCACGCCCTGGTCGCGCGGGATGTTCAGCGAGGACCTCACGCGCCCGTTTTCACGCCCCTTCGTGGCGGAAGGGCCTTCCGGGGAGGTGCTGGGGTACGCCGTCTGCTGGAACGTCGCCGGGGAGTCCCACCTCCTGAACATCGCCGTGCATCCGGAATCGCGAGGGAGAGGAGTGGGGGAGGCGCTGGTCCGGGAATGCATCCGCCGGGGCGCCCGGGCCGGTTCCGCCCGGATCCACCTCGAGGTGCGGGTGGGGAACGAGGAGGCGCAGGGCCTTTACCGCAGGCTCGGATTCGTGTTCCAGGGAATCCGCAAGAGGTATTATGCGGACACGGGAGAGGACGCCATGCTGCTCTCCCGGGAGATACGGAATGGCGATGCCTCATAGAAGCCCTCGGTTCGTCGGCGGGAAGATCCTCCGGA
>DCUH01000028.1 GCA_002327765.1 bacterium UBA2219
GCCATGCCGACGTTGCGTTTCTTCCTGCTGTCGCTGTTGATCCTCCCGGGGCTTCTCTTCACGGAGGCCCTCGCGCAGAAGGCGCCTCCCGTCAAGTGCGCTTCCTGCCACAAGACGACGAAGATCCTGCCGGCGAGCCACAAAAGCTACAGCCTGAAAGCCACGGACAAGTGCTTTTCCTGCCACAAGAAGGAAGGGAAAGCGGCGCCGCTGGGGGAGAAGATCCATTCCTCGCACCTCGAGAAATCGCCCGCGACGATGAAGAACTGCTTCGCGTGCCACCAGGCCGACAAGAAGGGGGAGGTGGCGTTTTCGGGCCATCCCGGCATGAAGGCCTCGAAGGAGGCGATGCCGGGCATCGCCGGGTACTTCGAGTCATGGAACGCCCCGGATCTGTTGGCCGGCAGCCATCTCCGCAACGGCGTCTACTGCCTCGACTGCCATACCGACTACATGGACGAGTACGCGGCGGGGGACACCCAGGCGGGGTGCACGGGGTGCCACGGCGGCGACGCGGAGATGATCAAGAAGACGGAGAAGACGAAATACTCCCACAACCCGCACAAGTCGCACTACGTGGACCTGAAGTGCAGCGCATGCCATAGCGGGCACAAGCCGTTCGTGGACTACTGCGCGCAGTGCCACCCGTTCGGGTACAAGGACCCGCGGGCCAAGTAGGATAACCACCATCGGAGGGGAGACGCCATGAAACGGATCGGACAGGTAGCGATGCTGTTCGGGCTGGTCCTGCTGCTGTTCCCGGCGGGTCTGCCTGCGGCGGAAAAGGGTGCGGAACACGCGAGGAAAACCCTTCTGGCCGACCTGCACAAGGAGAAGCAGGTCTCCTGCACCGATTGCCACGGCAAGGGGAAGAAGATCGTCGTGGACGACGGCGAGTCGCAGGTCAATTTCAACTGCGTCAACTGCCACGGCGGCCTGGCCAAGCTGGCGGCCGGCGCGAAGGACAAGGAGCACATCAACCCGCATTCCTCCCACGTGGGGGCGATGAACTGCACCGTTTGCCACCAGGGCCACCAGTCGTCGGCGGCGTATTGCAACCAGTGCCACACCTTCGACCTGCCGATGGCCGGCGACAGCGCCCTGGGGGATCCCCGGCCCAGCAGGCCGGTGCTGCGGGAGGTCGAACGCGCCGACGTGGTCGTGGTGGGAGGAGGGGGCGCCGGCTACACGGCCGCCATCACGGCGCACGACATGGGGCTGAAGGTGATCCTGCTCGAGAAGCAGCCGGTCGCCGGCGGCAACAGCATGCTGGCCGCGGGCGGGATGAACGCCGCGGAGACGAAGTTCCAGGCCGCGAAGGGGATCAAGGATTCCGTGGACCAGATGGTCCAGGACACGATGAAGGGCGGCAAGAACCAGAGCGACCCCGCGCTGGTCAAGGTCCTGGCCGGCAACTCCGCGGCCGCCGTGGACTGGCTCACCTCCATCGGCGCCGACATCAGCGACGTCGGGCGGCTGGCGGGTGCCAGCGCCCCCCGGGCGCACCGGCCTACCGGAGGGGCGACCGTGGGGCCCCACATCACCGGGGTTCTGAAGAAGAACGCCGAGCAGCGCAAGATGGACGTCCGGCTCAACAGCAGGGTGCTCGAGATCCGGAAAGACCGATCGGGCCGGGTGACCGGCGTCGTGGTTCAGGGCAAGCATACCGGGACATACACCATCGCGGCCAGGGCGGTGGTGCTGACGACCGGCGGCTTCTCCGCGAACCCGAAGAAGGTGGGCGCGTACCGCCCCGAGTACAGGGAGATGAAGACGTCGAACCAGCCCGGCGCCATGGGTGAGGGGATGGACATCGGGTCCCAGGCCGGGGCCGCGCTGGTCGACATGAAGGAAATCCAGATCCACCCGACGGTCGCGGCCGGAAGCCGGATCCTGATCAGCGAATCCGTGCGGGGCAACGGCGCCATCCTGGTCAACCGCGAGGGGAAGCGGTTCGTCAACGAGATGACCACGCGCGACAAGGCGTCCGAGGCCACGCTGAAGCAGACGGGCGGGTCGGCCTTCGTGGTCTTCGACGAGGGGATCCGGAAAAGCCTGAAGCAGATCGACGGCTACTTCCACCTCGGGCTGGTGAAGGCGGGGGCGACCCCCGTGGAGCTGGGCCGGGTCCTGGGGATGCCCGGCGAGACCCTGGCGCAGACCATCGAGGCGTATAACAAGGCGGTCGACGCCAAGGACGACGCCGAGTTCAAGCGGCCCAACCTGACCCGCGCCCTTCGGACCCCCGGGTACTACGCCATCGAGGTGAAGCCGGGGATCCACTACACCATGGGCGGCGTGAAGATCGACCCGGCGGCGCGGGTGATCGGAGAGGACGGCAAGCCGGTCGCCGGCCTCTTCGCCGCGGGCGAGGTCACCGGAGGGGTCCACGGCGGCAACCGCCTGGGCGGCAATTCCATCTGCGAGACGATCGTCTTCGGCCGGATCGCCGGGGCGCATGCGGCGGGCGAGGCCAAGGCGCTCATGACGCCGAAGAAAGGCAAGGGCGCGCCGAAACCGGCCGCACCGAAGGAGATGAAGAAGGCGTCTTAAGGGCAGGAAGCGTCGCGTTCCGGGGGGGCGGACCCGTCCGCCCCCCTCTTTCCCCTTTTCCCCCGGCGGAAATTCCCACCGCGTTTATTTTCCGGTTGAAATCGGTGGATGCCCCCCGCCGCGCTGTGATAAGTTACGCCAGACGGTCATCCGGCCATGCAGCGTAATCGGCACCCGTAACCGGTATACCCGGCCCGGAACGACGTGCCCGGGGGTGCCCGGCGGAGGAGGAAACAGTGTTTCGGAGGGCGAGCGGAAACCTGTCGGCGGATCTGTCCACGCACGGGATCAGCAAGGCGGAGGCCATCTACTGGGACCTGACCCCATCCGCCCTGATCGAGCACTCCTTGAGGCGCCGCGAGGGGCACCTCACGGACTCGGGCGCGCTGGTCGTCAAGACCGGCGAATACACGGGGCGATCGCCGAACGACCGCTTCTTCGTCAAGGAGGCGGAGAGCGAGGGCTCGATCGCGTGGGGGAAGGGGAACCTTCCCTTCGACGCGGCGAAATACGACGCGCTGCGGGCCCGCATGCTCGCCTACCTGGAAGGGCGCGAGCTCTACGTCCTCAATTGCGAGGTCGGGGCCGACGAGGAGTACCGGCTGCCGATCCGTGTCGTCACCGAGTTCGCGTGGCAGAGCCTCTTCTCTCATTACATGTTCCGCCCGATCCTCGACCCGGCGGAGTTTTCGGACCACGTCCCCGGCTTCACGGTGATCTGCGCCCCGGGCTTCCACTCGCGGCCCGAGATGGATGGCACCCGCAGCGAGGTGTTCATCCTGATCCACTTCGGCCGGAAGGAAGTGATCATCGGCGGCTCCCTCTACGCCGGCGAGATCAAGAAGTCGATCTTCACCGTGATGAACTTCCTGCTTCCGCCGCGGGGCGTCCTCCCGATGCACTGCTCGGCGAGCTACGGGCGGGACGAACAGGACGTTTCGGTCATCTTCGGCCTTTCCGGGACGGGGAAGACAACGCTGTCCACCGACCCGGCGCGGTCGCTCGTCGGGGACGACGAGCACGGCTGGGGCGAGCGGGGGGTGTTCAACTTCGAGGGCGGGTGCTACGCCAAGGTGATCCGGCTCTCGGAGAGGATGGAGCCGGAGATCTACCGGACGACCCGGACGTACGGGACCATCCTCGAGAACGTGTGGATGGATTTCGAATCGCGGCGCATCGACCTGGACGACGACCACCTCACGGAGAACACCCGGGCCTCCTACCCGCTGTCCTACATCCCCCGCTCCTGCACGAAAGGCGCCGTGGGGCACCCGAAGAACATCATCATGCTGGCGGCCGACGCGTTCGGCGTCCTTCCCCCGATATCGAAGATGTCCCCGGAGCAGGCGATGTACCATTTCCTGTCCGGGTACACGGCGAAGGTCGCCGGCACCGAGCGGGGGCTCAAGGCCCCCCAGGCGACGTTCAGCGCCTGCTTCGGCGCGCCGTTCATGGCGCGGCACCCGTCGGTCTACGCGAGGCTGCTCGGGGAGAAGGTCGCCGCCCACGGCGTGAGCGTCTGGCTGGTAAACACGGGGTGGACCGGCGGCTCCTACGGGGTCGGCCACAGGATGAGCATCGACCACACCCGGGCGATGGTGCGGGCCGCGCTCGGCGGGAAGCTGGAAGGCGTCGAGACGCGGGTTGACCCGTTCTTCGGCCTGAGGGTGCCGGTCAGCTGCCCCGACGTTCCCTCCGGCGTGCTGGACCCCCGGGGGACGTGGGCCAGCGGCGCGGCGTACGACGCGGAGGCGCGCAAGCTCGCCGCGATGTTCGTCGAGAACTTCGGGCAGTACGCCGGCCACGTGCCGTCGGAGGTCCGCGCCGCGGGGGTGCCCGGCGCGGGCGTGTGACCGCTCGCTAAACGCCCAGGACGGGGATGCCTTTTTCTTTCAGGTATTCCTTCACCTGGCGTATGGAGAGCGTGCGGAAATGGAAGACCGAGGCGGCCAGCAGGATGTCGGCCTTGCCTTCCGTCACTCCCTGGAGGAAATGCTCCAGCGTGCCCGCACCGCCAGACGCGATCACAGGAAGGTCGACCGCGTCGGCGATCCGCCGGGTGAAGGCGAGGTCGTACCCTTTCAGCGTCCCGTCTCCGTCCATGCTGGTGGGGAGGACGACCCCCGCCCCCAGCTCCTGGCACCTTCGGGCCCATTCCCCGCAGTCGATCCCCGTGCCTTTGGTCCCGCCCGCCACGACCACTTCGAACCCCGATGGCATGGACGGGTTCCTGCGCCCGTCGATGGCCACGCAGACGGTCTCCTTGCCGAATCTCTCCGCCGCGCGCGTCACCAGCTGCGGGTCCTTGACCGCCGCGCTGTTCATGGAAACCTTGCTCGCGCCCGCCGCGAGCGTCATCTCGATGTCCTCCAGGCTGCCGATCCCGCCGCCCACCGTCAGGGGGACGCGGATCACCGCCGAGACCGCTCTGACCCATTCCAGCCGGGTCTTCCGGTTCTCCAGGGTGGCGGCGATGTCGAGCATCGCCAGCTCGTCGGCTCCTTCCGTCTGGTAGAACTCCGCGTTCCTCACCGGGTCCCCGGCGTCGCGCAGGTTGACGAAGTTGATGCCTTTTACGACCCTGCCTTCCTTCATGTCGAGGCAGGGCATGATCTTCACGGGTTCCATGCGCATCCCCCTTGGAGTGAGTCCGATCGCGGCCAATAGTGTACTTGCATCCGGGAGCGGTTGATAAGGTTTTTCATGGCGGGTAATATGTCCTGATGGTCGCCCTCAAATGAACCGCACCGACGATCCGGCAGGCGGCGACATGCCTTTCACCCGGGAGGAGTTCGAACGCTCCGGACACGGGCTCATCCACAAGGGGCGTTGGGCCAACGCCGACGTGCACCTTTTCCGCAGGGGGAAGGAAGACTGGGTGGTCAAGGATTTCCGCCGCTGCCCCCCCATCACGCGGAGCGTCTACGGGAGCTGGATGGTGGGGAGGGAGCTGGCCGCCATGCGGAGTCTGGCCGGGATCCCCGGATTCCCGCAGGACGCCTTCCGGATGGACCGGTTCGCCTTCGCCTACCGGTACGTGCCCGGGATGGAGATCGGGCAGGCCGACCCGCGGTTCCTGACCACCGCGTTCTTCGAGGAGCTGGAACGTCTCGTCGGGAAGATGCACTCGCGCGGCATCGCGCACCTCGACATCCGGGCCGCCAAGAACATCCTGGTGACCGACCGCGGGGAACCGCTCATCCTCGACTTCCAGTCGAACGTCCGGCTCGACGGGCTTCCCCGGTTCCTGCGCGACCTCCTGGTCGACGTCGACCGTTCCGGCATCTACAAGCACTGGGCGCGGAGGGTCCCCGAAAGCCTGGGCGAGGAGCGGGCCGCGCTCCTCGACCGGATGAACCGCCTGCGCCGGTTCTGGATCTTCAAGGGGTACCTGGGAATCAGGAAAGACGCCCGCTAGGGAAACGGTCGCCGGGCCGTCCATGTTGCTATTCACCCCCCGTGGTGCAAGTATGTACTAATAATCATTGTCGATTTCTTGGGCAAGGCAGAGACGCCGTCAACCACCCGACCGGAATAAGGAGGGACGGAAAATGGCTCTGAACATCCTTGACGCGTTGAAGGGGGAGTTCGGCGACGAGATCGTCGGCATGCTGGGCAAGTTCGTCGGTGAGGATCCATCCAAAACGAAATCGGCGCTCGGCGCGGCGCTTCCCGCGATCCTGGGCGGGCTCGTGAGCAAGGGCTCATCGGCCCAGGGCGCTTCGGAGATCCTGGAAATGGTCACGAAGGGCGGCTTCGGGGCGGACACCCTCAAAGGGCTGGGAAGCGCTTTCGGGGGGGGAGACGTCACGAAAAACATGCTCGCGACCGGGGCGGAGCTTCTGAAGAAGATCTTCGGGGAGAAGGTTGCCGGCATCGTCGATCTGGTCGCGGGCGCCGCGGGGATCGGGAAGAACTCCGCGTCTTCCCTGCTGGGCCTCGTCGTGCCCGCCGTCCTGGGTTTCCTGGGGCGCGAGGTCAAAAGCGGCGGGCTGAACGTCGGGGGGCTGATGGGGCTGCTGTCCGGCCAGATGGAATCGCTGAAGGCGGCGGCTCCCGCGGGGCTGGGGAGCATCCTGGGGCTGTCGGAACTGGTCCCCGGTATGGGCGGCGCCAAGGTCGTGCAGGGGATCGAGCCGGCGGTGAAACGCTCTTCCCCCTGGAAATGGATTCTTCCGCTCGCCATCATCGCCGCCGTCATCGCGTACATGCTCAAGACCTGCAGCGTGCCGCCGCCCGTGACGACCTCCGTCGAGAAGGCGGAGAAGGCGGTCGGGGAGGCGGGGAAGGCGGCCGGCGAGATCGGCGAGAAGGTGGCCGCCGGCGCGGGCAGCCTGCTGGAGCGGCTGGGCAAGTTCCTTTCGGTGAAGCTGCCGTCCGGGTTCGAGCTTTCCGTCCCCGAGTTCGGCGTCGAGAGGAAGCTGATCGCCTTCATCGAGGACGCGGGCAAGCCGGTCGACAAGACGACCTGGTTCACCTTCGACCGGCTGGAGTTCGAAACAGGGAGCGCGACGCTGAAAGCCTCCTCGATGGAGCAGCTCAAGAACGTGGCGGAGATCCTCAAGGCGTACCCGAAGGTCGCCCTGAAGATCGGCGGCTACACGGACAACGTCGGCGACCCGGCCGCCAACCTGAAGCTTTCGCAGAAGCGGGCGGAAAACACGGTGGCCGAGCTGGTGAAACTGGGGATCTCCGCCGACCGGCTCGAGGCCGAAGGGTACGGGGACAAGCACCCGGTCTCCGACAACTCCACCGAAGAGGGGCGACAGAAGAACCGCCGGATCGACATGCGGGTGACGAGGAAGTAGGGAAGAAGGGAAAGGTCGGAGGGGCCGCCGGGCGCCGGGACGCGCGTCCGGCGGTTCTTCCTTTTTCCCGGGCTCATGCCGCCGTCCTGCGCATGCTCGCCCGCGCCGCCTCGTAGACGACTTCGAGCCCGAGGTCTTCGCATCGGATCTGGTGTCTCATGGCAATTCCTCCCTTCCGTCGGTCATGCTGTCAGTATGCGTTCCCGGTAAGCGCATGAATCCCTCCGGGACGATTTTCCCGGGGGACAGGCGGAAAGGAACGGGGGTGCCCATGGCGGGGAACCCGGTCGAGCCGGAAGGGACGGGGCGCGGGCGGGCCATGCTGCTCCTGGTGCTGACCGCGGTCTTCTGGAGCTTCGGCGGCCTCCTCATCAAGTGGGTCCATTGGCACCCGATGGCGATCTCGGGGATGCGCAGCGCCATCGCCGCCCTGACCATACTGGCCGTATTCCGGGGGCTGCGGTTCACCTGGTCGCGCCCGCAGATCGGCGGTGCGATCGCCTACGCCGGCACGGTCACGCTGTTCGTCGTCGCCACCAAGCTGACCACGGCGGCCAACGCGATCCTGCTCCAGTACACCGCCCCCATCCACGTCGCGCTGTTCGGCCCCTGGTTCCTCGGCGAGCCGTCGCGCCGGCGGGACGTGGTCTCTCTGGCGGTCATCCTCGGCGGCATGGTCCTTTTTTTCATGGACGAGCTCTCTCCGGCCGGCCTCTGGGGAAACGTCGCGGCGCTGGGAAGCGGGGTCTTCTTCGGGTGGCTCACCCTCTTCCTGCGCCTCCAGAAGGGAGGGTCCGGGATCGAGTCCATATTCCTCGGAAACCTCCTCGCCGCGGCCATCGGGCTTCCGTTCATGTTCGGGGAGATGCCCGACGCGCGGAGCTGGGCGGGGCTCCTCCTCCTCGGGACCGTACAGATGGGGATCCCGTACGTTCTTTTCTCGATGGCGGTCCGCAAGGTCCCCGCCGTCACCGCGATCCTGGTGCCCATGATCGAGCCGGTGCTGAACCCGCTCTGGGTGCTGCTCCTTCTGGGGGAAGCGCCTTCCCCGATGGCGATCGCCGGCGGGATCGTCATCCTCGGGACCGTCGCCGCGCGAACCGTCGCCGATTTTTCCCTCTTCCAACGCCCCGAGGGATGACGGTAATCTGCTGTCTGCCGAATCGATCGAAAGGGGGAGCGTCCATGAAACGGAAGCTTCTGGCGGTTGCGCTCGTTTTTTCCCTGGCGGGGGTCTGCGAGGCCGGGTCGTGGCTCGAGGACACGCTGGTGAACACCGGGAAGAGGCTCGGCGAGCGGGCGATCCATGAAACCGGCGACGGCGCCTACAAGGGCGCGAAGGATACCGTGAAGGGAGAGGGGAGCAGGGAAGGGAAGGACGGCAGGGACCGCCCGGCGGCGGAGCGGGAGGACGAGTCCGACAGCCGGAAGGCGACGAAGCGTTCTTCCGGCGGCCGTTCCGGCTCTTCCGGGGAATCGTCGGGCACCTCCGGGGCGTCGGCCGCGGACGCCTCCATCGAGCAGGCCGAGGCCATCCAGTCCAAATACGACTTCGTGCCGGGCGACAGGACGATCTTCTTCGACGACTTCGCCGACACGGACGTCGGGGAGTTCCCCCGGAAGTGGACGCTGGACGGCCCCAAGGAGGGCGCGAACAATTCCGTCGAGGTGGCCGAGTTCCAGGGAAAACGGTATCTCCGGAGCACGCCCGCCCAGAAGGGGAAGGGGCAGTCCAATTCGACGCAATACGTCCGGCTGGACAAAAAGGGCGACCTGCCGGAGAAGTTCACCGTCGAGTTCGACGCCGTCTTCGCGAACACGGCGGCCAACCGCTATGAAAACTTCTATTACCTCTACCTGCTCGGCGACGTGAAGAGCCACCCGGGGGGAGGCAAGAACCTCGGCGTGCTGCGCTTTTCCGGGGTGATGTGCGAATCGGCGAACACCCGGAACGAGGTTTCCCTGGTGGACGGGAAGCCGCACCGGGTGCAGGTCATGGTCAACGGGACGTTCGTCAAGGCCTATGTCGACCAGCAGCGGGTCGTCAACGATCCGGACGGGATAAGGCGCCCGGTCAGGCACATCGGCATCATGATGGGGACCCCCAACAGGAACCCGAGCGACAAGGTCATGTTCACGAANNATCCTCTTCGACACCGGCAGCGACGTCATCAAGGCGGAATCGCTCCCCACGCTGAAGATGATCCTCGGGCTGCTGAACGACGACCCGGGCTTGAAGTTCTCCATCGAGGGGCACACGGATAGCCAGGGTGGCAGGGACGTCAACCGGCCGCTTTCCGAGCGGCGCGCGGCGTCGGTGAAGAGCTGGCTCGCGGGCAAGGGGATCGAGGAATCGCGGATGAAGACGGCGGGCTTCGGCGACTCGAAGCCGGTCGACACGAACGGCACGCCGGAAGGGCGGGCCAACAACCGGCGGGGGGAGTTCGTGAAGTTCTGATCCTGCGCGCGTCGGCGGGGGGGNNCCGGCCTCCCCCGCCGACGCTTTCCGAAGGCCGGTCAGGCCTTCCTCGACGTCTTCGGCGTGAACAGGTCGAGCACCTGGAAGACGTCCTCGCTGCCGCACTTCGGGCACTTCCTCTTGCCTTCCGAGTACTCCTTCAGGCTGAGGATCTCCTCGTACTGCTTCTTGCATTTCCTGCACTTGTAGGAGTAGGTGGGCACATGGACCTCCTCTCTGCCCGGGCAAAGCCGGGCGGGAAGCGTCTCGTGTCAATTAGAATTATAGAATGGAAACCGTGCCGGCGGAGACCCGTTTCATCGCCGACGTGATGCTGGGAAGGCTGGCCACCTGGCTGCGCCTGCTGGGCTGCGACGTGGAGTATTTCCGGGAGATATCGGACGAGGATCTCGTCGAGAGGGCGTCCCGGGACGGCCGCGTGATCCTGACCCGCGACCTGGAGCTTTCGCGCCGCCGGAAGGCGCGCGGCAACCACCTCCTCGTCCGGGGCGACGGCTACAAGGAACAGCTCAGGCAGGTCGTGGAGCGGTTCTCCATCGACCCGTACGCCCGCATCCTCACCCGCTGCCTGCGCTGCAACCTGCCGCTGGAAGAGATCGGCCTGGAGGAAGCGCGGCGCAGGGTTCCCCCGTTCGTCTACGAGACCCAGCGGGAGTTCCGGGGCTGCGGGTGCTGCGGGCGGGTCTACTGGAGGGGGACGCACCGGTTCAACGCGATCCGGCTGGTGCGGGAGATGCTGGAGGGCGGGGGGTGAACCGCGTCAGGCGGCGTCGAATTCCTTTTGCAGGACCGCGGAGCGGGCCCAACGGATCGCCGGACGGGAGTCCGGGTACAGGCCGCATTCCCGGGCCGCCTCGATCGCGGCCTCGAATTCCCGCTCCCGGATATAAAAGGCCGGCTCCGCCAGGAGCAGCCGTCCGCCGGGCCTGAGCGCGTCGGACGCTTCGGCGAAGAACCGGTCCCGGTCCGGAAGCTCGTGGACCACTCCGAAGGCCAGGACGAAGTCGACCTGCCCCTCGAGATCGTCGATGCCCATGGAGGCGCCCGGCCCCACCCGGGCGTCGATCCGGCCGGCCAGCCCGGCTTCCGCGGCGCGCCGGCGCAGCGCTTCGACCATCCGGGGCTGGACGTCCACGGCCACGACCTTACCCCGGGGTCCCACACGGCGCGCCAGCTCCAGCGAGAAGAAGCCCATCCCCGGGCCGGGCTCGAACACGACCATCCCCTCGGCTGCGTAGGGGCGCAGTATGGCTGCCGGTTCCTGGACAAGGCGCCTCAGGCCGCTCGCCAGGAAACATCCGAGCCACCAGGGGCACACCGCGTGGGCCATCACTTCCTCCGGTACAGCCCGATCAGCTCCGCCTTCTCCAGGATGTGCCCCTTCATTGCCTCCTCGAGCTGCGCCTTCGAGGCGCCCGGCGGGAGCGGCAGGAAGGCGTCCAGGGCGTACAGCTTGAAGAAGTACCGGTGCGTCCCGGAGGGGGGGCAGGGACCGCCCCAGGCCGGCTTGCCGAAGTCGTTTTTCCCCTGGAGCGCTCCCGGGGGGACGGCTCCCGCCGGGATCTCCCTCGTGTCCGCGAGGATGTTCCAGACGACCCAGTGGACCCAGGTCTTCGACGGGGCGTCCGGGTCGTCCACGATCAGGGCGAGCGTTCCCGCATTCGCCGGGACGTTCCGGATCGACAGCGGGGGGCTCGTGTTCCCCCCGTCGCAGGTGTGCGCCGCCGGGATCATGCCGTTGGGGGGAAACGCCGTGCTCGCGATCGACAGGCCGCCCATGATCTTCCCCTCCGCGCGCGGTTCGTGGGGCGAGAAACGATGCCGGTACGACGAACGCAAAGAAACCGGGGGGCAGCGGTCCTGCCCACGTTCATACTATACTCCGTAGGATCGACATGGGGGTGCCCCGGACATGACCGAACTCCTGACGTTGCCCAGGCCGGAAGCCGTCGTCTTCGATTTCGACGGGGTGATCGCCGACACGGAGCGGCTGCACTGCGACACGTTCCTCAAGGTGCTCGCGCCGCACATGATCTCCTTCACCTGGGAGGAATACGTCGAGCGCTACATGGGATGCGACGACCGGGACGCTTTCCGGAAGGCCTTCCGCCTTGCGGGGCGCGACGAGCTCGACGACCGGCAGATGAAGAAGCTGGTCGACGCCAAGTCCCGCCAGTTCCTCGACGCCATCCGGGACGGCGTGCGGACGTACCCGGGTGTCGTGCCGCTGGTCAAGGCGCTGCACGCCGCGGACATCCCGTTGGCCATCTGCAGCGGGGCGCTGCGCTCCGACCTCGACCCGATCCTCTCGCGGATCGGCATCGCGTGCTATTTCACGCTGATCGTCTCCGCCGAGGACGTGCGGAAGGGGAAGCCCGACCCGGAGGGGTACATCCGCGCCTTCCGCGATCTGACGCTGACCCGCCGGGGGAAGGTCGCGTCGGCGGGGTCGTGCCTGGCCGTCGAGGACACCCCGGACGGCATCAAGGCCGCCAAGCGGGCGGGGCTTCCGGTGCTGGCGGTCACCAACAGCCACCCGGCGAAGGACCTTTCCTGGGCCGACTATGTGACGGATTCCCTCGAGAACGTCCGGATGGAGGGCGACCGTCCCGCATGACTGCTTTCCTCGGCGCCGGGATCGTCCTCGGGCTGTCTGCGGGGTTCTCTCCCGGCCCGCTGTTCGCGCTGGTCCTTTCGCAGACCCTGCGGCATGGGGTGCGGGAAGGGATCAAGGTCGCGGCCTCCCCGCTGATCACAGACCTGCCGATCCTCCTGGCGTGCACGTTCGTCCTCTCGCGGGTCGCGGGGTACCGGGGGCTGCTCGGGGCGGTTTCGCTGGCCGGCGCCGCGGTCGTCGCGCACATGGCGTACGGGACGTTCCGGGCGGAGCGGCGGGAGGCCGCCCCGGTGCAAGGCGAGCCGAAATCGCTGCTCAAGGGGGCGCTGGTCAACGCGCTGAGCCCGCACCCGTACCTGTTCTGGCTGACCGTCGGCGCGCCCATGATCCTGAAAGGGTGGAAAATGCACCCGGCCGCCGCCGTCCTGTTCGTCCTCGGTTTCACGGGGTGCCTGGTGGGGGCCAAGGTGGTCCTGGCGGTGCTGGCCGGCCGGTCGTCGCGCCTGCTGGAAGGGAAGCGGTACGGGTACGTCATGCGGGCGCTCGGGCTGCTGCTCCTGCTGTTCGCGGGCTTCCTGCTCCGGGATGGCCTGCGGCTGTCCGGGTGGATATGATAGGGGCGTCTGCCCGCATCTTCAAAGCAAAGGAGAACGCAACATGATCGAGGAGATCGTCGCCCAGGGCATGGACGTCGAGCGCTTCATCCAGGGGAAGGTCGCGATGATCCGGGAGGCCGTGGGGAACGGCACGGCGATCAACGCGCTGTCGGGGGGCGTCGACTCCTCCGTGGTCACGATGCTCGGGCACCGGGCGCTGGGGGGCCGCCTCAAGACCGTCTTCGTGCAGAACGGACTCATGCGCGAGGGGGAGGCGGAGCGGGTCGTGGAGCTGTTCCGGGACCTCGGGGTCGAGGTCCGCGTCGTCGACGCCCGCAAGGAGTTCTTCGACGCGCTGAAAGGGCTTTCGGACCCGGAGGAGAAGCGGGAGGCCATCACCCGGGAGTTCTACCGGAACGTGCTCGCCCGCGTCGTCCGCACCAGCGGGGCGAAGCACCTGCTTCAGGGGACGATCCTGACCGACGTGGAGGAGACCGTCGCGGGGATCAAGCGGCAGCACAACATCATCGAGCAGCTCGGCATTGACCCGAAGGAGGCGTTCGGCTACCACATCCTCGAGCCGCTCGTGCAGCTTCGCAAGGACGGCGTGCGGAAGGTCGGCATGGCGCTCGGCCTGCAGGAAGAGCTGTTCCGGCGGATCCCGTTCCCCGGGCCGGCGCTCGCCGCGCGCGTGATCGGCGAGGTGACCCCGGAGCGGATCGGGGCGGTCCGGAAGGCGACCTCCGTCGTCGAGCGGATGCTCAAGGACAGCGGGGCGTTCCAGTACATGGCGATCCTCCACCAGGACCGCGTGACCGGCATGCGCGACGGGAAGCGCGATTTCGGGATGCAGATCGAGGTGCGCTGCTGGGACAGCGTCGACGCGCGGAAGGCGTCGCCTACCCGACTCCCGTTCGAGACGCTCGAGGAGCTCGCCCGGCGGATCCTCGACGAGGTGCCCGGCGTCGTCAGCGTCACGTACAACATCGCCGCGAAGCCGCCCTCGACGATCGAGGCGGTCTGAAGGGCCTCCCGGATGGGGCCGGGCCCGCACAACCTGGTCAGCTTCGCCGGGATCTTCGTCCTGATGGGCGCCGCCTGGCTGCTTTCGGCCGACCGGCGCACGGTCAACTGGAGGGCCGTCCTGTGGGGGACGGCCCTCCAGCTCCTCCTCGCCCTGTTCATCTTCGTCGTCCCGGCGGGGGCAAAGGTCTTCCTCTTCATCAACGACGCCGTGGTGAAAGTGCTCGACAGCGCGTCGGCGGGGACCCGCTTCGTGTTCGGGCGCCTGGCGCTGCCGCCGGGAACGCGCGGCGAAGGGGGGGAGGAGTCGCTCGGCTTCATCCTCGCCTTCCAGGGGCTGCCGTCGATCATCTTCTTCTCCGGCCTCATGTCGGCGCTGTACTACGCCGGCGTCATGCCCCGGCTGATCCGGTTCTTCGCGAGGATCTTCACGAGGACGCTGCGGATCAGCGGCGCGGAATCTTTAAGCGTCTCCTCCAACATCTTCGTCGGGGTCGAGGCGAACATGACGATCCTGCCGCACCTGCCCGCCATGACCCGGTCGGAGTTCTGCACGGTCCTTTCGGCGGGGATGGCGACGACGGCCTCCAACGTGCTCGCGCTCTACGTCTTCCTGCTGCAGAGGCAGTTCCCGTCCATCGCGGGGCACCTCGTCTCGGCCTCGATCCTTTCCGCCGTCTCGGCGGTCGTCGTGTCGAAGCTGATCTTCCCGGAGACGGAGACGCCCGCGACGCTCGGGGTCGACGTGAGCCCGCAGTACGGGAAGGAGTCGAGCCTCATGGAGGCGATCGTCAAGGGGGCCAACGAGGGAGCGAAGATGATCGTGGGGATCGTCGCGCTCCTGCTGGCCTTCCTGGGGATCGTCGCGCTGGCCGACCTCGTGCTGGGCGCGGTCGGCAGCCGGGTCAACCTGGTCACCGGGCTTGCGGTCGACTGGTCTCTCAAGGGTCTGCTCGGATACCTCTTTTACCCCTTCACGCTCGTGATCGGGGTCCCCGTCTCCGACGCGCTGGAGGTGTCGCGCCTCATCGGGGAGCGGACGATCCTGACCGAGGTGAAGGCGTACCAGGACCTGGCCGCCGCCCTGGCCGCGGGCGTCATCCGTTCGCCCCGGTCCGCCGTGATCGCGGCGTACGCCCTGTGCGGGTTCGCCCACGTCGCGTCGCTGGCCATCTTCGTGGGGGGCACCGCGGCGCTGGTCCCCGGGCGGACGAAGGACCTCTCCGCCGTCGGGCCGCGCGCGCTGGCGGCCGCCACGCTCGCCTGCCTCATGACCGCCGCCGTGGCGGGGACCTTCTACACGGGGAGCTCGGTCCTCTTCGGGAAATAGCGCCCGGGGTTGATGTAAAATAGTAATTGGAAACGGACCGGCATCCCCGGAAGCGGTCCCCGGGAAGGGGGGAGAGGCCGGAATGGGGACCGACGTTCGTGCGGGACAAGCAGTTTCCCGGGGCGTGCCGGAAGGACCGCTTAGACAAGCGGCGCTTTCAAGGAGGTACGCCATGAGGAAAAATCCCCTTTCCCTCGTAAAGAAAGAGACTTCCGCAATTGCCCCGTTCGAGGAATTCGAGCGGCGCTTCGAAGACTTCTTCCGCCGTCCCTTCCCGATGATGGGAGCCCCCTGGTGGCCGCGCTGGGAGCGCGCCGAAGAGGTGTCCCCGACGGTCGACATCTATGAAGAGGGCGGGGAGGTCGTCCTGAAGGCGGAGATCCCCGGCATGAAGAAGGAAGACATCCACGTCGACATCACCGACAAGACCATGACCCTCTCCGGCGAGAAGAAGAAGGAGGAGAGGATCGAGAGGAAGGACTACGTCCATCTCGAACGCTCCTACGGCTCCTTCGTGCGCACCTTCCACCTTCCCGCGGAGGTGATGACGGACAAGGCGAGGGCCACGTTCAAGGACGGGGTCCTGGAGATCCGGGTCCCCAAGACCGAGGAGGCGGCGAAAAAGAGCCGCAAGGTCGTCGTCGAGTGACGGGAACCGGGAGGACTTCGGCGGGGCGGGGCCTCGAGGGGGCCTCGCCCCTTATTCTTTCCGCGCCAGGACGAGTCCCCAGGCCGCAAGGAGCCCCGTGACGACGAGGCCGGGAAGCGACAGCCATTGCGGCACGGCCTTCCCGGCGACGGCGATTTCCCACCCGGAAAACAGGCGCGTCAGGTGGGCGAGGGAGAGAACGGAGAAGATCGCGCCGGTGACGAGGAAGTACCCCTTTCGGCTCATCGGACCCTCCGGTCCCAGTGTATCAACCGGCGCTCCGATGTTGTGTAAAATGAACTGACGGGGGAAGCCATGCACCTCCTTCGTCTGGCGATCCTCGCCGCGGCGTTCCTCCCGGCGGCGCTCCTCCCGTCTTCTGCGGCGGACGACCCGTACCTCGCGAAGCGGGCGGCGATGGTCCGCGACCAGATCGAGTCCGAGGGGGTCCGGGATCCCCGCGTCCTGGCCGCGATGCGCGACGTGCCCCGGCACCTCTTCGTCCCCCCGGAGCTCCGCGGACGCGCGTACGAGCCCCGCCCCCTCCCCATCGGGGAAGGGCAGACGATCTCCCAGCCCTATGTCGTGGGGTTCATGACGGAGATCCTGCGCCTCCAGGGGACCGACCGCGTGCTCGAGGTGGGGACCGGCTCCGGCTACCAGGCGGCGGTCGCCGCGCGGATCGCCGCGGAGGTCTACTCCGTCGAGATCTTCGAGACGCTCGCCGCCCGCAGCCGCAAGACGCTCTCCGACCTGGGATACCGGAACGTGACCGTCCGGCAGGGGGACGGGTACTACGGCTGGGAGGAGAAGGCGCCGTTCGACGCGATCATCGTGACCTGCGCGGGCGGCCACGTCCCGCCGACCCTCCTGCGCCAGCTCAAAAACGGCGGGCGGATGATCATGCCCGTCGGAGGCCCCTTCATGACGCAGAACCTCGTTTTCATCGAGAAGGACGCGCGGGGGTCGGTCACGCACAAGAGCGTCCTTCCCGTCGTCTTCGTCCGGCTGCTCGGCCATTGACATGGGCGCGAAGGAGGGGAGGGTCGTCCCGGCGGTCTTCCTCCTTTCCGCTGCCGCCATGGCGTACGAGATCGTCCTGATCCGCCTCTTGTCTTTCCGGTTCTGGCCGCACTTCGTTCCGCTGATCGTCTCGCAGGCGATGCTGGGGTTCGGCGGCGCCGGGGTGGCGCTCCAGCTCGCCCGGCGGGCGGCGGAGAAGGCTCCCGGGCGCCTCTTCGCCTGGGCGGTACTGCTCGCCGCGCCGGCGTTCGACCTGGCGTTCCGGGCGTCGCAGCTCGTCCCGTTCGACCCGTTCCTGCTCCTGTGGGACCCGCCGGCCTGGCCGCGGTTCGGGCTGTTCTTCTTCCTGCTTTCCGCTCCCTTTTTCCTCGCAGGGGCGGCGACGGCGATCCCGTTCGCGTTCCTGGCCTGCCGCCCCGGACCGGTGTACGCGGCATCCTTCGCGGGATCGGCGGCTGGCGCCCTCGGTGCGATCCCGTTCCTGATGATCGCACCGACCGGCGGCCTCCTGCGGCTACCCCTGGCGCTGGGGGCGGCGGCGTGCGCCTCCGTGCTGTCGGACGAGAAAGGGGTGCGGCGCAAGGGGCGCCTGGCCGCGCTGTGCGCCGTCCTCGCCCTTCTGGCCCTCCCCGCGGTGGACCCGGAGCTTTCGCCCTACAAGGGCTTCTCCGCGACGCTCAAGCTGCCGGGAGCCGGCGTGATCGCGTCACGCTCCGGCCTGGCGGGCGACTTCCGCGCGGTCTACGCCCCCGGGATCCACAGCGCGCCGGGGCTGAGCTTCCGGTTCGCGGGGGAGGTGCCGCCGCAGGCGGCGCTGTTCGCCGACGGGGAGCACCGGGGGACCGTGCCGCGGGATGGCGGGAAAAGGTTGCCGGCGTACCTCGGGTCCTTCCCGTCGGTCCTGCCGTACCGGCTCGTCGAGCGCCCTCGGGTCCTGCAGTTCGGACTGCGGGGGACGGAAGGGGTGCTCTCGGCCGCCGTGAACGGCGCGCGGTCGGTGACGGTGGTGGAGCCGGCGCGGGAGCTCGTTCTCCTGGTCGCGGGGGACCTCGCCGGCTTTTCAGGGGGGTGGCCGGCCGCGCTTCCCGTGGAGATCCGCGAGGAGGGGGAGCGCAGCTTCCTGGCCCGGAAAAGCGGGACCTTCGACATCATCGAGGCGGCGGACATTTCCTCGCCCTCCTTTTCGTCGACCGGGGTGCACGCGACGGGCGAGACGTTCCTGCTGACGCGCGAGGGGGTCCGGGCGCTCCTCGACCGCCTGTCGGAAAATGGGATCCTCGCCTGCTCCGGGTGGGTCAAGGCCCCTCCGCGGGAGATCGTGAAAGTCCTCCGGACGATCCGTGAGGAGCTCGAGGCCGCGGGTCGCTCGCATGCCGCCGGCCGGGTCGTCGTGATCCGCGGGTGGGGGACCTTTACCGTGGCGGCTCGCAAGGAACCGTTCGATCCCGGCGAGCTCGAGCGCGTCGGTCGGTTCTGCTCCGAGCAGGGGTTCTCCCTGGTCTGGCCCGCCCCGGCGCCCGGGGAGGGCACCGACGAGGAGGATCGCGCGTTGCGGGAAGCCGTCGCCGGCGCCCTGGCGGGTCCCGGCCGCGACGGCTCCGGGCTGTTCGACCTGTCGCCCGCCACCGACGACTCGCCGTATTTCCACCGGTTCCTCCGCCTAGGGACCTTGACGGAGTTCCGGCGCATCCTCGGTGCCCATTGGGTGCCCTACGTGGAGTGGGGGGTCGTGTTCCTGTTCCTGTCCCTCGGCGTGTCGCTCGTCCTGGCTGCGGCCCTCCTCCTGCTGCCCGCCGCCTTCGCCCGGGGCGCAGGAACGGAAGAAGGTTCACGGGCCGCCGCCGCCGCGTATTTCTCCGCGCTCGGGCTGGCGTACATGCTGGCGGAGATCACGTTCCTCAAAGCCGGCATCCTCGTCCTCGGCGACGCGATCTCGGCCGCGGCGGTCGCGATCGGGGGTTTCTCCTTCTTCTCCGGCGTCGGCAGCGCCTGCTCGGGCCGGTTCGGATCGGCCGGGGCGATGCGGCGGGTCTTCGCGGGTGCGGCGGCCTGCGTCGCGGCCGGGTTCCTCGCGCTTTCGCTCGCGTCCGTACCGCTGCTCGCGTACGGGAGGGGCTTTCGGACGGCCGCGTTCGTCGCGTCGTTCGCCCCCGCGGCGTTCCTGATGGGGATGCCGTTTCCCGCGGCGGTATCGCGCCTGGCGGCGGCGGGAGGTTCGGGGATCCCCTTCGCCTGGGCGGTGAACGGCTTCTTTTCCGTCGCCGGGGCGTCGCTCGCCTCGATCGGCGCCCTGTGGCTCGGCTTCCGCGGGACGGCGCTGGCCGGGGCGCTCCTGTACGCCGCCGCGGGGCTGCTGTTCCCCCGCGTCGGCAAGGGGTGACTCATTTCCCGCCGAACACGCTCTTCAGCAGATCGGTCGCCCTGGCGGCGGGATCCTTCCGGATCCTGGTCTCCTCCTGCCCCACCATGTGGAAAAGGCCGTCCAGCGCCTTGCCGGTCACGTACCGGTCCAGGTCCAGCGGCTCGGACCTGACGAACGTAAGGGCGGCGTACTTCCCCATCATTTCCTTGTAGGCGCGGGTCGTGCCGACCTCGTTCATGCTGGACGAGACGATCGGCCGGAACGCCTCGGACAGTTTTCCGGACGTCTTCTCCCTGAAATATTCGGTGGCGGCGGTGTCCCCGCCGTCCAGGATCTTCCGGGCGTCCTCAAAGCTCATCCCGCGGATCGCATCGATGAAGATCCGCTTCGCCTCCGGGGCGGCCTTCTCGGCGGCCCGGTTCATGCCGAGCACGAATTCGTCCACTTCCTTCCGGTACCCCGCCTTCCCCAGGACATCCGCGACCTTCTGCATGTTCTTCGGCATGAGGATCCGGATCGCCTCGTTGCCGAAATATCCGTCGGTCTTCGATGTCGCGGCCACGGCGTTCCCGGTCCCGATCGAGAGCGCCTCCTTCAGCCCCGCGACAATGTCCGCGTTGCCCGCCCCGGCCGCTTTCCCCAGGCCGGCCCCTTTCAGCAGGTCGTCCAGGGCGCCGGCCCGGGCGGGCGGCGCGGGAACGATCATCAGGAATGCCAACAGGCACAGTGTTTTCTTCATCGCGTCCTTCCCCCTGCCGCCGCCGGCGGCTCCGCGAAACCGTTAAGAACCCTTGCCCCGGAAACCGATCCGGGCGAAAATCCTCTCAATTGATAGAATATCGCCATCCAAGGAGCCGCCCATGGCATACAACGCCGATTTCGAGAAAGCTCTCCAGGTGGGTCGCCCCCCCAACATCAAGGCGCTGTTCCCGAACTCGAAGGCGCTCATCGTCAGCGGGAAGTTCGTCGACCTTGCGATGCGGGCGAAGGGGAACGCCATCTCCATGGCCGCCAACGGGCGGAACTACTTCGTCATCCGCGGCGTGCTCCGCGCCGCCCAGAGGGCCAACGCCCCCGTGATCATCGAGATCGCCAAGTCGGAAGGCGGCCAGAAGGCCTACTGCGCCG
>DCUH01000087.1 GCA_002327765.1 bacterium UBA2219
CTGCCAACTGAGCTACGTGGGCGATATGAGAGCCTTTCCCCTAAAAAAAATGGAGCGGGCGACGGGAATCGAACCCGCGACCAACAGCTTGGAAGGCTGTGACTCTGCCAACTGAGTTACGCCCGCTTGTTCCGCAAACTATTGATGATACTCGATAGATTACAGCAGTCAAGCGGTTTTAAACACGATTTCCGGAACGCCGTCCTCGTGCGGGAAAATGGTGGAGGGGGGAGGATTTGAACCTCCGTAGGCGATGCCAGCAGATTTACAGTCTGCCCCCTTTGGCCACTCGGGTACCCCTCCACGCGCGCGACCCGTGAACAGGCGCGGACTTTCGACCGACTTCGGCTTGCAAAGAACTGCCCCGCATTCGAAAGAAAGTAGAATTACCATGTCGCCGAGAGACATGTCAATACCTTGATTACCGGGCCCATATCGTGATGTAACAAAAAGAAGCGCCGCCCGGCCGCGCATCGACCGACCGCCCCGGGATCGGCAGCAGGAGGGAAAATGAGAAGATTCCTCGCGGGACTGCCGCCGGCGATATGCGTCTGCCTCCTTTGCGCCTGCTCCACCTCCCACGAACTGGCGAAGCAGACCGCCTACGACGAACTGGTGAAATACCATGCGCCGAAGACGGAAATCATCTACCTCGACGATATTCCCGAGAACACGGTCTTGGGCGCCAACATTACCGAATTGATAAATGCCAGACAGTTATCGAAATCGGATTCCTTTACCGGTTACGACATATATTCCATTTCCGATGATGCAAACAGAAGAATCGGAACAATAATGCATCACCATTACAGGAAATACTACAAGATCACCGTACCTGTAGCAAAAACTAAAGTTGGTAATGTAACTCGCATAATTGAAGACCCGGACAACAAAATGGCGACAGTTGCATATACGATAATCCTGGAGCCGATAGAACCGTATTATACGAAATTATGCATCGATGCGGCCTGCAGTTACTATGGCGAAGGGCTGAAGAAAACAAGCCACAAGAATATTTTCTTCAAGCAGGTCGGCACGGAGTGGAAAATCGAACGATGAGAATGGAGCCGACGAGAGGAATCGAACCTCCAACCATCTGATTACAAATCAGACGCTCTACCTTTGAGCTACGTCGGCTTGACGCGGTCCCGTTTCCCCTTCCCAACCATTATCTCGCACGATTCCCCTTGCAAAGTCAACGGCTTTCCGGTGATTTCCCCAGGGAAAAGGCGAAGATGCCGGCCGCCACGGAGACGTTCAGCGAATCCATGCCGGGGGCCATGCCGATCCGCAACGCCCCGTCGCACTTCTCCAGCGCCAGGCGCCGGATCCCCTTCTCCTCGCTCCCGAGGACGACCGCGGTCCTCTTCGCCGGCTCGAAACCCGGAAGGTCGGTCCCCGACTTCCCTTCCGCCGCGTACACCCAGAAACCGGATTCCTGGAGCCGTTCGATCGCCCGGACGAGGTTCTTCACCTGCACGACGGGAACGTGCGCGGCCGCGCCGGCGGACGCGCGGAAGACCGCGCCCGTCACGGGACAGGAGCGGTCGGCGGGGATCACCACCCCGTCGAAGGAGAAGGCCCGGGCGCTCCTCAGGATGGCCCCCAGGTTCTGGGGGTCGGTGACGCCGTCGAGCAGGAACGCCCTCGACGTTTCCGGGAGCGAGGCGATCCAGTCCTCGATATCGGCATACCGGAACTCCGCGATCTCCGCCGCGATGCCGCCGCCTTCCCTTTCGCCGGTCCTGCGCTCCCACTCCTCCTTCGAGCAGGAAAGGCAGGGAAGCGACAGCTCCCGTGCCCTCCGCTCGATCCCCGCCCGGACGTCGGTTGCCACCGCGGCGGACAGGAGAACCTTCCTCGCCCCCTGCGTCTTCGACTCGAGCAGTTCCTCGACGGGGTGCCTGCCGGTCACCCAGATGGCGGGGTCCCGCGTCATGCCGCCCCCCCCGCCGCCCCGCGGCGCATCTCCACCGCGAACTCCCGGGCGGCTGCCGCGGGGTCCTTCGCCCGGGTGATGGGGCGCCCGACGACGATGTAGTCCGCGCCGCGCCCCGTGGCTTCCGAGGGGGTCACCACGCGCTTCTGGTCGCCGGCCTCGCCGCCGGGCATGCGCACCCCCGGCGTGACCAGGACGACGCCCTTCCCGAGGCGCTCGCGCACGGCCGCGACCTCCTCCGCCGAGCAGACGATCCCGCCGATCCCCGACGAGACCGCCAGGTCGGCCAACCGGAGCACCGCGTCTTTCGCCCCGAAAGAGAACCCTACGTCGGCCAGGTCGGCGTCGTCCAGGCTCGTCAGGACCGTCACGGCGAGGAGGGTCGTTCCGGTTCCCGCCGCCGCCTCCGCCGCCGCGGCGAGCATCGCCCTGCCGCCCGAGGCGTGCACGGTGGCGAACCGCACCCCCAGGTCCGCGGCCGAGCGGACCGCCCCGGCGACGGTATTCGGGATGTCGTGGAACTTCAGGTCGAGGAAGACGCCGTACCCCTCCTTCCGGATGGCCCGGACCAGTTCCGGGCCGCCCCGGGGGAAGAGCTCCATCCCCACCTTGAACATGCCGACCTCTCCCGAAAGCGACTTCACGGCCGATAGCGCTTTTTCGGGCGAGTCGGTGTCGAGGGCGACGATGATCCGGTCTTTCATGCGGTGCACTCGGCCTTCTTTTCGGCGACCATCTTCAGGACCGCCTCCTCGAGCTTCGGCAGCTCTACCCGGACCGTCTCCCCTGTCCTGCGGTCGCGGAGCTCGCCGAAGCCGGCGGCGACGTTCTTCTCGCCCAGGGTGACGCGCACGGGGATCCCGACGAGGTCGGCGTCCTTGAACTTGATCCCCGGCCGCTCCTCCCGGTCGTCGAGCAGGACCTCCACCCCCTTCGCGTCCAGACCGGCGGCCAGCGTTTCCGCCGCCGCCGCAACGTCCGCGTTCTTCACGTTGACCGGGATGATGGTGACCTCGAACGGCGCGATGGAGATCGGCCAGACCATCCCGTCGCCGTCGTGGTGCTGCTCGATCGCGGCCGCGGCGGTGCGCCCGACCCCGATCCCGTAGCACCCCATCGCGACGACCTGCTCGCGGCCGTCGGCGTCGAGGCAGACGGCGTGCAGCTTCTCGCTGTATTTGGTCCCCAGCCGGAAGACGTGCCCGACCTCGATCCCGCGGGAAACGCGCAACTCCGCGCCGCACCGCGGACAGGGGTCGCCTTCGCGGACCATGCGCAGGTCGGCGTACGCCTCGGGAGAGAAGTCCCTCCCGGGGACGACGTCGACCAGGTGGGCGTCCTTCTCGTTGGCCCCGGTCGCGCCGGAGGCGATCGAACGGACGGAATGGTCCGCGATCGTCCGGACGGCGAGCCCGACCGGGCCGGCGAAGCCGGAGGGCGCCCCGGTGACCGCCCTTACGGTCGGCTCCTCGGCCAGCCGCACCCACTCGGCCCCCAGGCGGTTCTTCACCTTGATCTCATTGATCTCGTGGGCCCCGGAAACCAGGACGGCGACGTTCCCCACCGAGGTTTCGAAGAGCAGCGTCTTGATCAGCGCCCCCGGCGCGATCCCAAGGAACCCCGACACCTCCTCGATGGTCCGCTTTTCGGGGGTTTCCACCTTGCGGGCGGCGCCCGCGTCCCGCGACCCCACGGTCCCCTCCGCGGGCACGGGGCACTCCGCCTTCTCGACGTTCGCCCCGTAACTGCAGGAAGCGCAGGAGACGATCGCGTCCTCGCCGGAGTCGGCGATCACCATGAACTCGTGCGAGCTCGACCCGCCGATGTTCCCGGTGTCGGCCTCGACGGCCCGGAAGTCGAGCCCCATCCGGCGGAAGATCCGGCAGTACGCCTCGTACATCTTCCGGTACGACTCCTTCGCCCCCTCTTCGTCCGCGTCGAAGGAGTAGGCGTCCTTCATGAAGAACTCGCGCCCCCGCATCAGCCCGAAGCGCGGCCGGATCTCGTCCCGGAACTTGTCCTGGATCTGGTAGAGGTTCAGCGGGAGCTGGCGGTACGACCTCACCAGGCGCCGGACGAGGTCGGTGACCACCTCCTCGTGGGTGGGGCCCAGGCAGAACTCCCGGTCGGCCCGGTCCTTGAAGCGCAGAAGCTCCTTCCCGTAGGCGTCCCACCGCCCGCTCTCCTTCCACAGCTCGGAAGGGATCACCGCGGGCATCAGCACCTCCTGGGCGCCCGCCCGGTCCATCTCCTCCCGGAGGATCCGCTCCACCTTGCGCAGGACCCTCAGCCCCGCGGGCAGGTAGGTGTAGATCCCGGAGGCGACCTTCTGAATGAAGCCGCCGCGCAGCATCAGCCGGTGGCTCACGACCTCCGCGTCGGACGGCGTCTCCTTTGTGGTGGGCATCAGATACTGGGTGTACCGGATCACGTTGCGCTCCTTTGGCGGCCGGCCAGCCTCCGCGCCATGCGGACGACCTCGGCGACGATGTCTTTCTCCTTCACCTTGCGGACGACCTCCCCTTTAAGGAAGATCACCCCTTCCCCTTTTCCCCCGGCGACCCCGACGTCGGCCTCCCGCGCCTCGCCGGGGCCGTTGACGGCGCATCCCATCACGGCGACTTTCAGAGGGGCCCGCAGGGACGAGAGGCGCCGCTCGACCTCCGCGGCGATCGCCGCGACGTCGATGGCGGCCCTGCCGCAGGTCGGGCAGGAGACGAATTCCGGCCCACGGCTCCTCAGCCCCAAGCTTTTCAGGATCTCCCACCCCACCCGGACCTCTTCCTCCGGCGGCCCGGTGAGGGAGACCCGGATGGAGTCGCCGATCCCCTCGGCCAGCAGCGTCCCGATCCCGACGGCGGACTTGACCGTTCCCGAAAAGGCCGTTCCCGCCTCCGTGACGCCGACGTGCAGCGGGTAGTCGAACCGGCGCGAGAACAGGCGGTACGCGTCGATCGTCGTGGCGACCCCGGAGGCCTTCAGGGAAAACTTGAGCGCGCGGAACCGGGCCTTCTCGCAGATCCTCACGTACCGGGCTGCGCTCGCGACGAGCGCCTCGGCCGTCGGCCCGCCGTAGCGGGCCAGGAGGTCCCTCTCCACGGAGCCGGAATTCACCCCGATACGCACCGGGATCCCGTTCGCCCGGGCGGCCCGCAGCACCTCGATCGTCCTCTTCTCCCCCCCGATGTTCCCGGGGTTGATCCGGAGAGCGGCCGCCCCCGCGTCGGCGCACGCGATCGCCAGCCGGTGGTCGAAATGGATGTCGGCGATGACGGGGATCGGAGACCCCGCCCGGATTCTGCCGAACGCCGCAACCGCCGCCTCGTCCGGGACGGCGACGCGGACGATCTCGCACCCCGCCTTCGCGAGCGACCGGATCTGGGCCAGCGTCGCGCGGGCGTCGCGGGTGTCGGTGCTCGTCATGCTCTGGACGGATACGGGCGCTCCCCCGCCCACGGGCACGCCGCCGACGCGGATTCGCCGGGTCTTCCTGCGTTCCTTCATGGGAGAAATACTATATGCGAGGCGACGCGCCACCGTCGACGCAATTTTTTCCTGCGGCGGGGAGCGATGCGCGATCCGACGGCCCGGCCCGGGGGCCGGACGGTGAGGCTACCGGATCTCCGGCAGCCTCTTCCGGACCTCGGCGCCTTCGCCGGTGACGTGGATTTCCCGGTCGCTTTCCCGGATCCGGTATACGCCGATCGGGGCGACGACGCGTTCCGAATTCTCTCCGATCAGGACCAGCCGACGACCTTCGAGAACGGCCCGCGTTCCGCCCGCAAGCGTGAATTCCTGCGCCGCGAAAGCCGCCGCGGCCGCAGCCAGCACGGTCGCGACCAGAAACGCCGCGATGAAGCCCTTCATTCTTCCCACGTTCCCTCCTGGCGCCTTCAAGGCGCGGCCGCCTGCGGTTTCCGCGGCGGCTGGACCGTCATGGAGATGTTCTGGACCGTCGTCCCTTCCCCGTCCGATATCTCCGACACGATTTCGACCGGCCTTCCATAAAACCCTTCGGGCACCTGCCATTCGAGCGTCGATCCGGAAAGGACCATCCCCGGAGGGCCCTTCTTCAGGGAGTACGTCAGGGGGTCGCCGTCGGGGTCTTCCGCCTCGATCCGGTAGACGAACCTGCCGTCGGCCGGGATCTCCTTAGGCACCTGGCTCTTCACGACCGGCAGGCCGTTCACCACCCGGTACCTGGGCGTCTCCTCCCACGCGCCGTCGACAATCCCGTCGTTCGATATAGCCTTAACGTGCACCAGAGATCCTTTCTTTACGCCCTTCAGGACGACCTTCTCTTCGTTGCCGTGCGTCAGGACGTTGTCGACGTACCATTCGTAACGGACCTTCACCGCGTCGCCGTCCGCATCGCTCCCCGCGGAGGAAACCCGGACGGTGCCGCCGGAAACGGGATTTTCGGGTTCCATTCGGACCCCGGTCACGGACGGCGGAGAGTTGCCGGCCAGCACTTCCCGGGTCGTCGCGAGCGTTTCGACCCCGTCCACCCGCAGGGTCACGGCGGCGAGGATCCGGTCTCCGCGCCGGAAAGCGGACGGCGAAAGGCGCGGGCCGACCTCGGCCTCCGCACCGTTCACGTACCAGCGGACCGCCGCCACCTCCTTGACCTGGCCGGGCGAGGGTTTCACGGTAACTCCCGGGGGGGTGATCCGGCACGGGATCAGGGGGTCGAGGTCGACCTGGTGCCTTGCACCCGTCGCCGGCGTCGTGCCCTGTCCCGGGCCCCCGACCTCGACCGCTGAAGTTCCCGGGACACCCGCCGGGTCGCCTCCGCCTTCCTTCTTCCCGCACGCCGGCCCTGTGATGAGGAGGGCGAGGCAAAGGAGGGCGATCGCGGAAGCAGCCCCTCTCCGCGTCGCTCCGCGGAACCGTCCGGGACCCATCAGAACGTCTCTTTCCATGACTTTATGGTCTTCATCATCGTCGGTGAATCGATCTTAACTTCGGTGATCGAACCTGTCGAGAAGCCGATGAAGATCGAGGACTGGCCCGACGGGTAGATGGACAGCGAGGGACTGGACGGGATGCCTCCTTCAGGGTTCCCGGCGTACACGTGGTATGGCACCTTGGTGCCGGTCTCCCCTCGGGAGGAAAGCGGATCGAGCGCCGCCGTGGCGTTGATCATGTTGATTCCGTACACCCGGGCGATCCCGCCGCCGCCGCAGGGGTCCGACAGGTTGGGGGTGAACGTCGTGAAATAGACATTGTTGTAGAAGACCACCGGGTCCGACAGGACCTTCTCCCCGGAATGCGTATAGATGTCGGCCGTGTTCGCGTTGGAGGGAATCGAATACAGGTTGACGAGCCAGCCGTTGTCCGTGGGCGGTGCGGTGCTGCCCGTGAGGTTCCCCGTCAGGTTCGCCAGACCCGCCTCCGTGAGGGGCGCGGAGGGCCAGTACAAGTCCGTATCCTTCACCGCGTAGAATTTGCCCGTTCCGGCGCTTCCGATCTGGGACACGGGGGCTTCCTGGTTCCCGGTGCCGAAGAAGATGTACCGCAGGCTCTCGCTGACGACGCCGGGCTCCGCGCGGTGGTAAACCGGCTGGCTCGAGGACGCCTGGAAGATCTTCTTGACCCCCCATTCGCCATAGCCCGTGCTTTCGAGCCCCGCCGTCCGGAAATCGAATTTGTAAAGCGACCCGTCCAGGTCGGCTATATAGACGAACTTGATATACCCGTTGGCGTCGAGCAGCATCGTAGGCGAAGCGACGAGATTGTTGTCTATCCCGTTCGCCGCGGTGAACACCCGCAGCGGATTCCCAGTGGCGATGTCCAGGACGATCAGCGAGTTTGCGCTGTTGTCTACGGAGACCCCGCCGCCGAAGATCGCCACCCAACGGTCGCGGGTCGGGAAGCCCGTGGAGCTCCACGCGGACTTCGTGATCCGGATTTTCCCGATCACCGGCTCCGACCAGCTCTCCCCGAGGTATGAGGGGTTCGTATACTCCCACAGCGGGAGAGGGTAAGTCGAAGAGGCGGAACCGTCCGTGGGTGGGTCCGTGACGTCCAGCGCAAAGTAGCCGTTGCCCCCCTTCCGCATCCCGCCGATCAGCACGGACCTCCACTCCGCGCTCTGCTTGACCCCGTCGGCGCTTCCGGAGAGTCCGTCGATCCAGACGTCCGCCACGCGCGGGGAAGAATCCACGTAATAGCCGTGGCTGCTCAATTCGCTCGGGAGGAATTCCCGGATGTTCGAAAGGATGGTATGGGGGACGTATCCGAAGAGCTCCTCCCCCGTTCCGCTGTCGTACTGTTTCGTCACGGAACTGTACTGGCCGCTCAGGAAGGCGTGGAGCATGCCGTCGTTGGTCCCCACGTAGAGGACCCTCGGGCGGGTCGCCTTCGCATCGGCGAAGCTCTGCCCGGTCGCCGGTATCGCCGTCGAGTATCCGCCGTCGAAGTAGAACCGGGACGGAGGACCGACGACGACCGGTTTGGAATGGAAGATGTCGCCGAGCTTGGCGTTGTTGTCGTGCCCCTCCCCGCGCACGTACGCAACCACGTTGTCGCGCACGGCGTCGTTGTCGACCCCCAGGATCGCGGCTGTGATGTAGGTCCCGGAATCCGAGGTGAAGTCCTGCCGCGTCCACGTGTTGTCGGAGGTGTAGATCCGCCGGTCGTCCGGGTCCACGCCCTTCAGGACGCTGTCCGCGTCCCAGTGGGTCGTGTAGGTGTTGTCCCCGTTGATCGTCAGCGCCTCCAGCCTTCCCGGCCAGAGAGTGTTCGGCGGGGAGGCCGGCTGGAAGCTCGCCTTGTAGAGATAGTTCCTGTCCGTCATTCGCACGGAGGCGACCGTCGGCGCGGTGAAGGCGTAGGTCCCGGTGGAGATCTGGTGAAACACGTTCCGTAGGGCGTTCGAAAGCTCCGTGGCGTCCGAGGCGAAGAAGGCCCTGCCGGCGCCGATCGAGGTGTCCTCCGCCGAAACGCCGATCGTGTTGTACTGGCTGCTGGACTGCTGCGCGTTCAGCTGCTCCGCCGCACGGCGCAGGACGTTCCGCTGCACCTTCAGGTCCGCGGCGGTGCCGGTGATGCCGACGCCGATCCCGAAGAGACGGACCTTCGGCGTGGTGTTGTCGGTGGGGTTGGCGAGGTTGTACGACTGCTGGATGACCGAGTTGTGCCGGGCGACCTGGCCGGTGTTGTATCCGCAGGACCACCCGTTTGCGTTGAACGAGCCGCCGCAATAGTAGTCTGGACCGTACCCGTTCCCGTTGGCGCCGTCGAGACCCCCCATCGTGTCCTCGCCGTCGGTGACGAGCACGGCGTAGTTCGGGCGGCAGATGTCCACGGTGTTGTTGCTGGTGGCCGTCCGGAAGTACGTCTTCGCGGCGTTAAGTGCTCTGGCCGTCGGCGTCCCGCCGCCATAGTGGGCGTATTCCGTGGTGTTGTCCCAGATGTTCCTGTACGAGGTGTTGAACGGCGGGGAGTTGTTGTCGGTCGGATTGACCTGGCTCCGGGTGTAGATCCGTAGCGAGGACGCGTCGGAGTTGGTCGTGAACGTCATGAGACCCAGGCGGGCCTTCAGTATATTCTCGTCCTCCACGGTCAGGTTGTTCCGGAAGTCGGAGCTCGTCGCCTCCGTGTTGGTCTTCGGATAGTTGTACGAATAGGTCCCCGAATAGGAATAGGAAACCGTGTTCCCGACGCTCCAGTTGTTGGAGAAAGTCCTCCCCGTGAAGCTCAGGTAGTACTTGCCGTCGCTCGTTGACTTGCTCGTGTACGTCAGCGTTTCCTGCACGGAACCATACGAGAGGATCACCGTCCCGCTGCTCGGGAGGGAATTGTATTTCGTCCAGGTGAAGTTTCCCAGCTGGATCCGGTTGTATTGGGTGGATCCGGCGAAGATGCACGTTCCATAGGTGTCCCAGCTTCCCGAGGTGGTCCGGGCCCCGGCCAGCGTCCCCGTGACGTTCACGCTGGCGAGGGGTGCGCTCATGTCGGCGTTCAGGAGGGTATAGACGACTTTCCACAGGATGTCCATGCGGCTGTTGGAATTCCCCTCCCCGTCCTGGTTCTCCGTCGAGGTGCCGGCGGCCTGTTCGTTCATGGAGCCGGTGATGTCGAGCATCAGCAGCACGTTCGGGTTCGCGGAGGTCGTGAACAGCTCCGTGTCGTCGGCCAGGGCGGCCGGGGGGATCGCCATCAGGAAGGAAAGGAGCAGCGCCATCCAGGCCGCCGGCTTCCGCATCGTCGTCATGTCCGTTCTCCTTCTTCTTGGTCCTTCGTCTTTCCGTCCGGTTCAGTACATCGTTCCGGTGGGAACCGGCCCGAAATCCACCACCGCCTGGACGCCGCGCGTACCCGAAAAGGCCGGCGGGGGCGAGCCGGTGCTCGTCACCTCAAAATCAGGAAAGCGGTAGTTCGCGCCGTACCCTGGCCGCAGGGTACCCGTTCCGAGTGCCCTTGAGGTCATCGAATAGCTCGACTGGTCGGGGAGCGATCCTGTGGCGGCGTAGGACGGAAACACGTTCGGGACGTAGTCGATCCCGTAGTTCGCGCCCGCGTCGGCCGCGTTGAGCGCCGACGTCCCGACCCGCGACTGGACCGCCATGTTCATCTCCGTCGTCGAGATGCTGATGGCGTAGATCCCGATGGCGGTCAGGATGACCAGGAGCAGCAGGGTGACCACAAGTGCGCTGCCGCGTTCGTTCATGTGCGACCTCCCCCCCGCGCTCATGTTCCGGAGTTCCTTACGTCGACGTTCACTTCGATGACCCTCCTTCGGTACCCGTCGGCCGTCGCCGCCCCCGGTCGGTTTCCGGCCTGCGGCCGGGAATCCTGCCAGCCTTTCTCGGGCATGCGGGTACGCGCCACGAGATGGAGAACGACCTGCCGGATCTGCGGGATCTGGCCCGCGGAGAAAGCGGCCACGCCCCCCCATGCGCACCTGACCGTGTCGACGGCGCCGTCGCCGTTCGTGTCGAGCCCGTAGGAAAGCTGCATGTCCTCGATGTCGTCGGCCACCGGCTGGGGGGCGTCCCCGTTCAGGCGGTCGACCATCAGCGTCGGGTGGACCGAGCCGTCCGCCCAGGCGACGTCCTCTATGTAGTACCGGACGAAACGCGCTTTGGCCGCCACCGTCGGGGGAAATCCCGGCTGCGTCCCGACCGCGTAAAGCTTCGTGTGGAGCGAAGCGTTGTTGTAATCCGATCCCCCGCCCGCGAAATTCATCGTGGTCGCCGTCCCGCCCGCGGTCGTTTCGAACAGGTCGGCCGTCACGCGGTCGGTGACGATCACAAGCTCGCCCCCACCGGGAACGAACCCCAACGTGTTGTCGACGGCTATGGACGTCACGGCGGTCATGTCGGCGGTCAGCTCCGCCGGCGGCTGGTTCGCGTCCATGTCGTACACGTACATGATGTAGACCTGGTCGGAGCCAGCGGTGTTGTCGACCGGGTAGAGACCCCGGACGGTCGTTATGCCGTGGGGGTTCATCGTTCCCGGCAGGGCGATATTGTCCGCGGCGGTTCCCGTGGTGGGCGGCAGCCCGTACCCCGCCAGCCGGATGTCCCTCACCAGGGCGTCGGTGGCGATCCGCAGGTTCTGCTGCATCTCCGCGACGCGGCTCTGGGTCGTGAACGTCTGCTGCTGGCTCGTGAACGTCGCGAACACGGCGGTCATGGCGATGGCGAGGATCGCCAGCGCGGCCATGATCTCGATCAGGGTGAACCCCGCTTCCGTGCGGCCCCGAAGGGGGGGCTTCGCCGTCCGTGGTCCCGTCGTCATCTCAGACCCCTCCCATCCGCGCGCGCTGCGTCGTGAGCATGACGTTGTGCCACTTTTCGAGATTGTCCTTCCAGCAGGTCCACACGGTGATGGTCTTGAACGTGGAGCTGTTGTTGTTGACGTGATAGACCGTGTAGTAGTTCACCCCGGAAACGTTGTCCGCGAAAGTGGCTCCCGCGGCCGCGGGCAGTGCCGTGTACACCGGCTGCATCGTGCCCGTGTCGAATCCCGAAGAATTCGACGAGACGATGTTGCCCCAGTCGGCGCGCCGGAAGGACTCCATCTGGTCCTGGGAAAGCTGGGTGGCGACGGTCCACCGGGAGGCGACCGCGTTCCCCTTGATGGCGGTGATCTGGAACATCGCGAGCGCCAGGAGCCCCACCGCGAGGATCGCGAGGGAGATCAGCACCTCGAGCAGCGAAAACCCTTCCTTCCCGGAAAGCCTAGTGCCAGCCATTTTCCAACCTCGCTTTCGAGGTGAAACCGAAGAGGCGGATCTGGGACCGCTCCGAAGTCTTGTCGCCGGTCAGGTGGATCTTCGCCTGCGTGATCGGGTGGATGGTCGAGGAGCCATCTTGCGCGAGTACCTGCCCCCCGGGGTTGAAGATGAAGGAATAGATCCCGGAGGAGATCGTCGTGCCGTTGTCGTAGGCGATCTTGTCGACGCCCGCTCCCCTCGTTCCCTGGACGTCGATCCCTATCGTGGTCCAGGAGGCGGACCCGGTCCCGGCGGCGCCCCTCTGGAGCTTGACGGTCTCGTTGTCAAGGTTGATCTCCACGCGGTGCTGCCGGTTCGACGCCATGGCGCGCGTCCTCGCGTCGTTGTTCCGGGCGAGCAGCTCGTTCCGGAAATCGACCACCGCGGAGTGGTCCAGCCACAGCATCAGGTTCGACGTGGCGATGGTGAGCATGATCCCGACGATCGCGATCACGATGAGTATCTCGATGAGTGTGAACCCTCTCCGATCCGTCATGTGGCCCTCCATCCTCGAGTCCTCCCTGCAGATAAGAGAAGCACGAGACGTGCCATCTGGAAAACCGATATAAAGCATTGAAATAAAAGGGTCGGAAAACCAAGACCCGAAACGCCTGCAGCAAAAGATTGAAGGGGGATTAAATTTTTTAATACCGCAGATGCTAATCGTTCTTTTTCTGGAGGGAAGATACGGATCGGAGCAGCCCGCGGACGACATCCGAGGCGGCGCCCGAAATGTGGATATCGGTCACCGTCCCGGTGAGCCGCGTCTCTTCCGGGTTGATCTCCACGACGGCGGCCCCGGCCTTCTTCGCGAGCCGGGGAATGTCGCAGGCCGGGGTGACCTGCGCCGAGGTCCCGATGACCAGCAGGACGCCGCAGGACCTCGCTTCCTCCTCGGCGCGTTCCTGGGCGGTCCAGGGAATGGGCTCGCCGAACATGACGATGTTTGGCTTCAGGATCTCCCCGCAGTCGCACCGGGGCGGCGAACCGTCCCCCTTCCAGCGCTCCCGGGTGGGGAAGTTCCTCCAGCAGGTGATGCAGACAAGCTCTTCGAGGTTCCCGTGATACTCAATGACCTTGCCCGTCCCCGCCGCCTGGTGGAGGCGATCCACGTTCTGCGTTATGACGGCGCGGAGCAGCCCCATCGACTCGAGCTCGGCGAGCCCCGTATGGGCCGCGTTGGGAGTCGCCCCGCCGCAGAGGGAGAGCAGCTCGGTGAGCATGCGCCACGATTTCTCCGGGCTACGGATGAACGCCCCGATGGTGGCGTACTCCATCGGGGCGTATTTCTCCCACAGCCCTTGCGCCCCGCGGAAAGCGGGGATGCCGCTCTCCACGGAGATCCCGGCGCCGGTGAGGGCCACCGCGTTCCTTCGTTCGGCCAGGAGACGGGCAACCTCTGCGAACGGATCGTCCCCGGCCAAGGCGGCTCCTTCCGGAAATCGGATCAGCCGATGAACGACCCCAGCTTGAGGGCCAGGCCCATGTCGCCGGCAACCTTCAGTTTGCCGGTAAGGAACGCCATTTGTCCATTCAGTTTTCCGGTCACCATGTCCAGGAAGTCGTTTTCCGCCACGGTCAGCGTGCAGCTCGGCGACGCGGCGTCCCCCTCGGCGACGGCCGCCTTGCCGTCCTTCAGCGTAACGTTGTAGGCGGATTCGCCGACCTTGAACTGGTAAACGCAATTCATGCCGGACAAAAGCCCCGATTTTTCCCCGAGTTTCGCTTCCAGCCCGTCGAAATACTCTTTTACGGTCATCTTCCTCGTCCTCCCGATGGTTTCGAGCAGTAATGAATCGCCGTTCAATCCGGTGAATCACCGTACACCTAAGCTCGTGAGGATGTCAATAACCCGCCCGGAACGCCCTTCAGGAAACCTCCGGGTGCTATAATCCGGCCCATGAAGGTCTTCGGCCTCACCGGAAACATCGGTTCGGGAAAGAGCACGGTGGCCGGCATGTTCCGCCGGGCGGGGATCCCCGTCCTCGACGCCGACCGGATCGCCCGGGAGGTCACGGCCCCGGGAGGTCGCGCCCACGAAGCAGTCGTACGGGAGTTCGGCCGGGAGATCCTTCTTCCCGACGGGACGATCGACCGGAGGAAACTCGCCGACATCGTCTTCGCCGACCCGTCCCGCCGCGCCCGACTCGAAGCGCTCACCCACCCCGCCATCCTTGAGTCGATGAAGGAAGCGCTCGACGGACTGTCGCGCGAAGGCCATTCCTCCGCCATCGTGGAAGCGGCTCTCATCCACGAATCCGGCGCGAAAGGCCTCTTCGAAGCCGTGATCTCCGTCCGCTGCGGCGAGGAAACGCAGCTGCGCAGGCTGCTGGCGAGGGGCGGCATGTCAACGGAGCAGGCACTGGCCCGCCTCCGAGCCCAGATGGACGCGGAGAGGAAGGCCGGGCGATCGGATTACGTGATCGACAACTCCGGCGGCCTGGAGGAGACGCAAGCTCAAGTGGAGCGAATCGCGCGGGTGCTGCTGGGGGGATAGGCCGCAAGGGGCGTCCCTCGCTCAAATACCTCCCCGGGGATTACCTCTCTCAGGCGAATCAAGGCGGCCAGATCATGGAGCCAACGGATACCGCTTCCGCCGAAAAGGGCTGTCCCCGTTCACTGCGGGCCGCAGTTCCGACGGCCATGGATGGCCTAGTGCCGCGGGCGCCATGGATGGCGCAGGAGCGGCCCCGGCTGCGACCAGCGATCATGCCCATCGGTATCTTCCAGTCCTCCCATTTCCCGAATCGGTCAACGAATGCTTTCGCCTATATAGGAAGCGAGGTTTCCGCCGGTTCCGCGCTCCCGTCTCTCCGCTCAGGGGACACCCTTTTCGGCTTCGAGGCATCATTGCGCTCCGTGATCCGAACGCCGTGATCCGCCTGAGCGCGCACCCGGGAGGTATTGCCCCCGGGGAATCCCTTTGCGGCCTATCCCCCCATCAACCCGCGCCGCAAACCACAACGACACGGGCCACCAAGACACAGGCCACAGAGGAGATCTTCTCTACGGAAGGTACGTACGATAAAGCTACCGATGTCAGGGCAGGCGGTTTCGGGGGACACTCTTGGCTTTACGCGGGTGGAGGGGAAGAGTGTCCCCCGCCCAGCTGAAAGACGATCGGCGCCCGCTGCGTTCAGCCGATCGCCTGTTCCGCCGGCACGTGCGGTTTCCCGTACGCCTTGGCAACGCCCGGGCAGGTGACGTTCCCGTTCCGGGTATTCAGCCCCGCAAGCAAACCCGGGTCCGACCGCAGCGCGCCGGCGACGCCCAACTTCGCGAAGGACCGCACATACGGCAGGGTTGCCGTGGTCAGCGCCAGGGTGGAAGTGCGCGGCACGGCGGCGGGCATGTTGGTGACGCAATAGTGGACGACCCCCTCCTCAACGTAATACGGCGCGTCGTGGGTGGTCGGGCGGGAGGTCTCGAACGCGCCTCCCTGGTCGATGGAGATGTCCACGACGACGGCCCCCGGCTGCATCGTGCGGAGCAGTTCCCTCGAGATCATTCGCGGGGCCCGCTCCCCCGCTACCAGGACGGCGGCGACGACCAGGTCGGCCTCCCGGAGCGCCTCCGCAAGAACCTCCGGCTCCGACAGGGCGGTCCTGACCCGGTGGCCGCACTCCTGGTCCGCCAGCAGCAGCTTCTCGCGGTTCATGTCGAGCACGGTCACGTTCGCGCCGAAGCCCGACGCGACGCGCGCGGCGGCGCGCCCCGCTACGCCGGCCCCGAGGACGCAGACGTGCCCGGGCGCGTTACCCCAAACGGGGGGCAGCAGCACCCCCCTGCCGCCGCACGCCTTCTCCAGACCTCTCGCGCCGACCTGGATGGAAAGGATGCCCGCCACCTCGCTCATCGGGCGCAGCAGCGGCAGCCCCCCCTCGGAGGTCACGGTCTCGTAGGCGATGGCGGTGATGCGCCGCCTCAGCAGCTCTTCGGTGAGCGTGGGGAATGCGGCGAGGTGAAGGTAGGTGAACAGCGCGGCGGAAGACGAAAGCATCGGGAACTCGGAAGGAACCGGCTCCTTCACCTTGACGACGAGGTCGGATGCCCAGGCGTCTTCCGCGGAGACGATGTGCGCGCCGGCCTGCCGGTACGATTCGTCGGGGAAGCCGCTCGCCCCTCCAGCGCCGGCCTCCACGACGACCTCGCACCCATCGGTGAGAAGCACCCGCGCACCCTCAGGCGTCAGGGCGACCCGGTTCTCCCCGGATTTGACTTCCCGCGGGATGCCTATCCGCATGGAACCCTCCCGCGTGGTTTCCCGCACCCGTTGCGCGGGGCGGGACGATTCCTTGCCGGATCAGGTCTTGCGGACGTTGGCCGCCTTTTTCCCCTTCGGCCCGGTGGTGACGTCGAACTCGACCCGCTGCCCCTCCGCGAGGGTGCGGAACCCGTCTCCCTTGATCTCGCTGAAATGGACGAAGATGTCCTCGCCGCCCTCTTCCGTGATGAACCCGAAACCCTTCGCGTCGTTGAACCATTTCACGGTGCCAGTAGCCATTCGAGATGCTCCTTTGCTTCGCCCCCCCCGGGGCCTTTGTTTACGTGCACTTGCCGACCGCTGCTACATCCTATACAGGAATTTCGGACGGGGTCAATAAAAACACCGTCTTTTCCCCTTGCTTTTTGCGGTTCATTCGAAGCGTTTTTCCTTGAACCGTTCCCTAAGAAACCGCTTTGCGAACTTGCCCACGGAGGTCTTCGGGATGGCGTCGACGAACACCACCTCGTCCGGCAGCCACCACTTCGCCACGCGGTCCGAGAGGAACGCGAGGATCTCCCTCGCCCCGATCTTCCCCTCGTATTCCGGCTTGAGGACGACGCATGCCATGGGGCGCTCCGTCCATTTCTCGGAGGCGACCCCGATCACGGCCGCCTCAGCGACCGCCGGATGGGACATGATCGAGTTCTCCAGGTCGATCGAGGAGATCCACTCCCCGCCGCTCTTGATCAGGTCTCGGGTCCGGTCCTGGATCTGCACGTACCCTTCCGGATCGACCGTCACGACGTCCCCCGTGCACAGCCATCCGTCCCGGATGGATTCCCTCGTCCGTTCGGGCTCCCGGTAATATTCCTCCGCGATCCACTGCCCTCGCAGCCGCAGCTCCCCGAGGTTGATCCCGTCCCAAGGCACCTCCGAGCCGTCCTCGGCCACCACGCGCATCTCCAGGCACGGCAGCAGCGTCCCCTGCCGTCCCTTGATCTCGTACAGCTCCTCCTCGGGCAGCCCCTCGAGGTATGACTTGGGGCGCGACAGGAGCACGACGGGATAGGTTTCCGTCATCCCGTAGGCGTGGATCACCGGGATGCCGAGCTCCTTCTCGATCCGGCGGATCAGCGACCGGGGGGCCGCCGACCCGCCGATGACGATCGACCGGAGACTCGACATGTCGCGTCTCTCCTGCTTCAGGAGCTGCGCGACGCCCATGAACACGGTGGGCACGCCTGCGGTGATCGTGACCTTCTCGCCCTCGATCAGCTCCACCAGCGCCTTCGCGTCCGGGCGCGAGCCCGGGAAGACCTGCTTCGCCCCCATCCACACCGCCGCGAACGGCAAGCCCCACGCGTTCACGTGGAACATCGGCACCACCGGCATCACCGCGTCCCTCTCGCAGATGCCCACCTGGTCGGCCGTGCAGATCGCCAGCGCGTGCAGGCAGATCCCCCGGTGTGTGTAGGGGACTCCCTTGGGATTGCCGGTCGTCGCCGTCGTATAGCACAAGGCCGCGGTGGAGTTCTCGTCGATGTCCTCCGGCCAGTCGAATTCCCCTTTCTCCGCGTCGAGCAGCGCCTCGTAGGAATAGACGGGGCGGAGCTTCGTGTCCGGCGCCGCCTTCTTGTCGCTCATGATGACGAAGGCCCGGACGGTGGGGATCCGGTCGGCCACCGCCTCCACGGCGGG
>DCUH01000121.1 GCA_002327765.1 bacterium UBA2219
CGTTCCAGATCACCAGGTCCACCGCCAGCCCTTTCAGCCGCCAGTATGCGTGGGCCTGCACGAGCTGGCGAACCAGCTCGATGTTGGACGGGTCCCCGATCCGGAGCAGCACGATCGGGAAATCCCCGGAGATGGAGTAGCCCCACAGGCCGGATTGCCCGCGGCGGTTCTTTCCGAGAACGCTTGCGTCTGCGCGCAGCAGCGGGTTGGCGTAGATGATGGAGCTGGCGAGGTGGCCGTACAGCTGCGCGTCGGCCTCCGTGGCGTTCAGCTGCTGCAGCAGCACCTGGCTGTGGGTCCACGCCAGGTCGAAGACGCGGTCCGCGAGATGCCGGTCCTGGTGCTTCTCGACGAGGCCCATGCAGGCGTCGCGGGTTTCCCCGACCCCGGAGACGACGTTGACGGTCGCCGTTTCGTCGGGATCGAGGGTGATTCCGCACCGGATCGCGACGATCGGATCGAGCACCGACCCCTGGCTCCCCGACAGCGTCGCGGGACCGCTGACCGCCTGCGGATCGGCGACGGTGTTTCCCCGGCCGATGAACCGGGAACGGTCGGTCTCGTAGGAAACCTCCCCGACGTCTGTTCCGTGCACGGACATCAGGTGGAACATCCACGGCGTCGCCTCGCCGGAGGAGCGGGGCCGGCGGGTGCAGAGGATCGCCTGCCGCGGGTGGAGGATCTCGGTCTGGACGAAGAGGTTGCCGAACGCCGGATGCAGCGTGTCCGCTGCGGGGGGGGAAAGGACCACTTCCGCGTAGCTCGTGATCTCGATCGTCCTGCGCTCCCGGGAGCGGTTGACGATGCGGACCCGGCGGACCTCGGCGTCGTCCTCGGGCGATACGGCGATTTCCATGTGCGTTTCCAGTTCATGGTCGCGGCGGCGGAACTCCACGCGCGCCTCCGAGAAGATCGCCTCGTACTTCTCCGGCTGCTTCAGGGTCGGCTGATGCGCGGTGGACCAGAACTCCCCGCTTGCGACGTCGCGGATGTAGCAGAACGTGCCCCAGTTGTCGCACGTGCCGTCCTCCCGCCAGCGCGTCACGGCGATGTCCTTCCAGCGGCTGTACCCGCCGCCCGAATTCGTGACCATCACGTGGTACCTGCCGTTGGACAGCAGCTGCACCTCGGGCACGGGGGTGTCGGGGGTGCCGAAGGAGCGCACCGGCACTTCGGCGCCGCCGGGGGCCGTGCGCAGGGCGGAGAGCTCGGGCGCCAGCGCGTAGGACGCCGTGGCCTTCGGGACCCGTTCCTGGAGCAGGAGGGTGGTCGCCTGGAACAGCGGATCCGACTCGAACCGCTTCTGCATCGGGCGGTCCAGGAGCAGGGACGCCAGGGAGAGGAGGCTCATTCCCTGGTGATGCGCCATGAAGGACCGGACGATCACGCTCGTTTGCCCGCGTCTTTGCCTTGACGGGGTGTAGTCGATGGCCTCGTAGAAGCCATATCTGCCGAGCGACTCCCCGTCCGCGAGCCGCTGAAGGTTCCGGCACGCCTCCTCGGGGGCCACCATCAGCGCAAGGGCGGAGGCATACGGCGCTACGACCAGGTCGGACGCCAGCCCTCGCTTGAGCCCGAGGCCGGGCACCCCGAACGCCCGGTACTGGTAGTTGAGACGGACGTCGACCCTGTTGTAGCCGGATTCCGACACGCCCCACGGGACGCCGCGCAGCCTCCCGTAATCGATCTGGCTACCCACCGCCGCCTTGCAGGTCCGGTCGATCAGCGTGTCCTCGTACGTCGGCATCACCAGGAGCGNNGGTACTCGAACATCGAGCCGCTCCACGAAAGGAGGATCGGATCTCCTGCCCCGGCAGCGGTGAGCAGGCGCCCCAGGGCGAACCAGGCATCCTGCGGGAGCTGCCCCTGGGCGATCGCCACGAACACGCAGAGTCTCGCCTCCGAGGCCAGCAGGTCGTAGTGGCCCGGGTCCCGCCGTCGCTCGTTGACGTTGTAGCCGATCGTCAGCAGGTGACGCGCATTGTCGTAGAGGAAGTCGTACTCCGGGCGGGCGAGCTCCTCGCATTGCAGCGCGAGGCGGTCGATTGCGGATATCCGTTCGATCGCGCGCCCGTCCGCTTCCGGGCGACCCGCCAGCTCGCGCAGGGTCGGGATCACGCCGGAGCCGGGGGAGTCCCCGGGGAACGCCAGCTCGTCCAGCGCGGCCCGGCATTGGCGCTCGAGGGCCTGCGCCCACCGGCTCGGCTCGCCGTCCGCGGCGTCCTTGAAACAGCCGGTGATTTCGCCCGCCCCCGCCGTCAGCCGCTCGAGGCAGCTCCTCGCCGTCATGAGCGTCGTCGGAGGGGATCCGAGCGAGGATTCCAGGATCTCCCGGAACCGCGCGAGCGGGGAGGGCGGGACTTCGTCCACCGCATCCGCGAGGACCAGAAAGGTGTCGCCGATGCCCTCCAGCCATCGCCTCCCGAGGATGCCCCGGTCCGGCAGCTCGAGGAGCCCCTGCCGCAGCGTCAGCAGGTGGCCCGCGAGGTTTCCGCTGTCCACCGTCGAGACGTAGTGAGGCAGCAGCGGCTCCAGGGACTGCGTGTCGTACCAGTTGTAGAAATGGCCGCGATGGCGCGCCATGGCCCCCATCGTTCCCAGAGCGTTCTCCGTGCGCTCGACGAGCTGCCCCGCCGAGATGTATCCGAAATCGCAGGCGGCCAGGTTCGAGAGGAGAGAGAGCCCCATGTTGGTCGGCGAGGTGCGGTGGGCGACCGCGCCGACGCGGTACTCCTGGTAGTTGTCCGGCGGCAGCCAATGGTCTTCCGGGCCGACGAAGGTTTCGAAGAAGGCCCAGGTTCTCCGCGAGAGCTTCCTCAAGAACAGGAACTGGTCCTCCGAAAGGGCCGCCCGGCGGCGGGCGAGCGGGCGGCTGATCCACCAGGCGACGGCGGGGAAGACGAACCACAGGGCAAGGACGGGGCCGGCTATCGCCAGCGCGCCAGGTCTCGAAGCCGCGAGAAGGATGGTCGCCGCGGCGGCGATCGCGGGGGATGCCCACGTCGAACGGATAAACGCCGCAGGCCCCTCGTCGCGGCCCCGGTGCCCGCCGCCCGACGGGGTCCACTCGAGAAGCCGCGTGCGCGTGAACAGCATCCGCGCGGCCGTGCGCACGATCGCATCCAGGGTATTGAACGCCTCGTGCGGAAGGCTCGCGAGCGTGAACGCCTCCTGGGCCAGGCGCCGACCGGCGGAGCGCGCTTCCGCGGCGAGGTGCTGGCGCAGCAGCGCGTCGGAGGGCTTCCGGAACATTTCCCGGGTGGAGGCCGCCAGGGAGGGGATCAGGAGGATCACGACCACGGACGACGTCCAGAACCCGGCGGAAGAAGGCGAGTTCCAGCCGAGCAGCAGCAGGAGCGTCAACGCGGAAGGTTCGAGGCTGCGCCGGAGATTGTCGAAGATCTTCCATTGGGACAGCCCCGAGAGCGGGTTTGGCGGGCGGACGTCGCCGGGGCCGGGGACGCGCGACAGCAGCCACCCGGCGATCTGCCAGTCCCCGCGGATCCATCGGTGGCGGCGGTTCACGTCGGCGATGTGGCTGGACGGGTATTCCTCGTAGAGGTGGGCGTCGCTCAACAGTCCCGCCCGCGCGTGGCACCCTTCCAGCAGATCGTGGCTCAATATCCGGTTCTCGGGAAGCCGCCCCCGGAGGGCCCGCTCGAACGCGTCGACGTCGTAGATCCCCTTGCCGATGAAGGAGCCTTCCCCGAAGACGTCCTGGTACACGTCGGAGACGGCGCGCGTGTACGGGTCGATTCCCGGTTCGCTCCCGAACAGCCGCGCATATAGGGAACGGTTCGCGCCCGAAAGGCTGTCGGCCACGCGCGGCTGCAGTATGCCGTACCCCTCGGTGACGCGCCCCGTCCGCTCGTCGTACAGCGGGCGATTCAGCGGGTGCGCCATGGCCCCGACGAACCGCCGCGCCGCGTCGCGCGGCAGTTGCGTATCCGTGTCCAGGGTGATCA
>DCUH01000017.1 GCA_002327765.1 bacterium UBA2219
GGTCAGTCATTTCATCTTGTGTCTTGGTGGTCTGTGTTTTGAATGAATTGTGGCTCCGGAAGTATCGGCCGCAAGGGTCGCCCCGAGCACGAGACCTCCCCGCAGGGGGCGTGTTTTCCGAGCGAAGCCAGGAGGGCGGGAGCGAGGAAAACCCGCAGCCGACGTGAGCCAGGGAGGGCGAACGAGGCGTCCCCGAAGGGGAGGTACTCGTGCGAGGGCAGCGACCCGAGGCGGCCTTACTCGATCCCGTACTCCTTCACCTTGCGGTGGAGGGTGCGCAGCCCGATGCCCAGGAGCTTCGAGGCCGCCGTCTTGTTGCCGCCGGTCTTGGCGAGCGCGTCCCGGATGGCGTCCCTCTCGATCTCGGTTAGCGTGCGGGAGGCGGGAAGAGGAATCGGTTCGGAGGAAGACGGCGACACGACCGCCTGGGTCACCTCGACGGGCAGGTCCTGGATCTCGATAACGTCGCCGCCGCTCACCAGGACGGCGGTCTCCAGGGCGTTGCGGAGCTGCCGGACGTTCCCCGGCCAGCGGTACGCAAGAAGCGCCTTCAAGGCGGCGGGGGCGAGCTTCTTCGGCGGCGTCGAACCCTCCTCGGCCAAAAGCCCGAGGAAATGCCCGGCCAGCTTCGGGATGTCTTCCCGTCGCTCCCGCAGCGGAGGGACCACGATGCCGAAGACATTCAGGCGATAGTAGAGATCTTCGCGAAAAGCCTTCGCTTCCACAAGCTTTTTCAGGTCCTGGTTCGTGGCCGCAAGGATCCGCACGTCCACTTTGAGCACCTGGGAGCTGCCGACCCGCAGGACTTCCTTCTGCTCGATGGCACGCAGCAGTTTCGACTGTATCGAGAGGGAGACGTCCCCCACCTCGTCGAGGAACAGGGTCCCCCCTTCGGCGCTCTCCAGCTTGCCGGGGCGTGCCGTCGTCGCCCCGGTGAACGCCCCCTTCTCGTGCCCGAACAGTTCGGACTCCAGGAGCGTTTCCGGGATCGCCGCGCAGTTCAGCGGCAGGAACGGCTTGCCGTTCCTTGGGCTTAAGGAGTGGACCGCCCGGGCGACCAGCTCCTTCCCCGTCCCGCTTTCCCCCGTGATGAGCACGTTCATCCGCGTGGGGGCGACCAGGCGGATCTTCCGGAACACCTCCTCCATGGCGCGGGAGGACCCGACGATCCCATCCACGCCGGCAGCTCGCCCGGCCTCTTCCCGCAGGCGCTCCAGCTCGCGGCGCAATCCCCTTTCCTTGACCGCCTTGAAGACGGCGGCGCGCAGGCGGGGGATCTCGACGGGCTTCATCAGGAAGTCGGATGCGCCGGAGCGCACCGCGTCGACGGCGCCTTCAACGGTCCCGTAAGCGGTGAGGACCACCACGGGGACGCCCGGGTGGGTCCTGGTCACGTGGCGGAGGACGTCCATCCCGGTCAGCCCGGGCATCCTCAGGTCGGTGACCACGACGTCCCCGCCCTCCTCGGCGAGACGGTCGAGCCCCACGCGCGGGTCCGAAAAGGGAACGACCTCGAAACCGTCCCGGCGCAGCGCCGCGACGACGCTCTGCAGGCTGTCCGCATCGTCGTCGAAGACGAAGACCTTTCCCTGCGGCTTCACCGCCCGGCCTCCGCGGGAAGCGCCAGCGGAAGCCGGCCCGGGAACATGGCCCGGAACTGGGCCTCGAACGGCAGTGCCACCGTCACCGTCGTGCCGGCGCCTTCCCGGCTGCGGAGGGAGATCGTCCCGCCGTGCTGGTGGATGATCTGGCGGACGATCGGAAGCCCCAGCCCGCTGCCTTCCCTTCTCGTGGTGTAGAAAAGCCGGAAAATGTGCCGGCGGTCGGCCCGCGGGATCCCGCGGCCGTTGTCCTGGATCCGCACGAAGGGGCGCCCGTCCCGCACGCCGGTGGTCACCCGGATCACCTTCTCCTCCTTGTCCAGCGCCTCCTCGGCGTTCAGCAGGAGATTCAGGAGCGCCTGCTTGAGCTGCTTCTCGTCCGCCAGGAGCGGCAGGGAGGACGCGTGGTATCGCGCCCGGAGGTCGATCCCATGGTACGAGAAATCGACGTCGAGGAAGCGCAGCGTCTCGGCGACGACCCGGTTCAGGTCCACGAGGGCCAGGTCCATCGCCGGCGGGCGCGCGAACCGCAAGAAAGCCGAAAGCGACTCGTTCAGCCGCCGCGTCACCTTCAGGTTGGCGCGGGCGAGGGTGAGCATCTCCTCCTTCTGCGGAGCGACCCCTTCCGGCAGCTCGGAAAGCATCTCCTCCAGAAGCTGGCTGTTGATGAAAAGGGAGTTGAGCGGGTTGCGGATCTCGTGGGCCAGCCCCGCCGCAACCGCACCCAGGTCGGCGATCTTTTTTCCCGTCTTCGTGTCCGGCACGGGAAGATTCTACATCAGGGAACCGGTTTGTTTACTGGACACGGAATCGTACCTGGAAATCCGCCAGCCCCTCCAGCTGGGCCCGCTCCATGAGGGTTCTTACCTGGATGTCGACGAATTGTTCGAAATCTTCGGAATAGATATCGAACCGGCTCCGGGTCGCGAGCGGCACGGAATCGAAATCGAAGGGTTCGAGCCCGGTCAGCGGGTACTCGACAAGGTCCAGCCACACCGGGATCGTGTCGTAGAACCCGATCCAGCTGACGTAAACCCTCAACACCGCATTATCAATGACCGCATCCAGCGGGATCGCCGCCTGGCCGGTGGACCCGTCCAGCGGGAAATCGAGGAACGCCCGGTATTCCGGGCGGTGGGAATCGGCCCGGTCGATGCCGAAAAGGAGGAAGTTCTGCCCCATCTCCGGAAAATAATACGGGGGAACGACGGGGTCGTACAGGATGTCTCCGCTCGTCAACGGATCGTTGAGAATCGTGGCGTTGAAACTGGTACCGGGAGACCCCGGCCTGGTGTATCGGACCTCCAGAAGCGGATCGGTGAGGTTCACCGTGGGCCGGTTCTCGATTTCTATCAATCCGGGGCCGACGCTCCGGCCGTCGTCGTCGCCGCATCCGGCCAGGACCAGCCCGGAAAGAACCAGGATTCCCACCACAAGCAAGCCGCGCGGAATGCGCCTCATGAGCCCCTCCGTTCCCGGCGTTTCGCCAATAGATGCCGATTGGACGCGCCGGGATGCGGGATATTCATCCCCGCACACCATTCTACCTCCCTAAGACCCTGCTATAATTACTAATCTATCCATTGATCTCCCGGATGAGAGGCCATCGGTTGAACGATCCGCTGCTCGACGGGGAGCCGTCGGGGTTCCCCTGGAAGAAACTGGTCCTGATCCTGCTCGTCACCGTTTTCTTCTTCGCGCTGGGGGCCGGCGCGGGACTCGCCATGCTGGCGAAATTCGGGGAATTCCCCTCCATCGAGTCTCCCGCGGCGTACAAGCCGAGCGTTACCTCCAAGATCTACGACCGGAACAACCGGGTCGTGGGAGAGATCTTCATCGAGAAGCGGACGCTCGTCCCCTACAAGGCGATCCCGCCCCGCGTGGTCAACGCGTTCGTCGCCGCCGAGGACGCGAACTTCTTCAAGCACAAGGGGGTGGATTACGTCGCGATCGCCCGCGCGCTCCTGAGGGACGTCGTTTCCGGCGGGTACGCCCAGGGAGCGAGCACGATCACCCAGCAGACGGTCAAGGCCCTCTTCCTCACCCCCGAGAAAAGCATCTCGCGGAAACTGAAGGAGATCATCCTCGCCTACCGCATCGAGGGGAAGCTCACGAAGGAGGAGATCCTCTACCTGTACCTGAACCAGATCTACCTTGGGGACGGCGCGTACGGCGTGGAGGCCGCCGCACAGTCGTACTTCGGCAAGGACGTGTCGTCGCTCACCCTGGGGGAGGGCGCCCTGCTGGCGGGGCTGACGCAGGCGCCGTCCCGGTACTCGCCGCGCAGCCACTTCGACAAGGCGAAGGCCCGGCAGAGGTACGTGCTCCGCCGGATGGTCGAGGAGGGTTTCGTGAAGCAGGAGGAGGCCGACGCGGCGTACAACACCCGCCTGATCCTGGCACCGCCGTCGAGCTTCCGCTCGAAGGCGTCCTATTTCCTGGAATACGTGCGGCTGTATCTCCAGGAAAGGTACGGCGCGGAGGCGGTCAACCGCACCGAGCTGCGGATCTACACGACCATCGACGACCGGCTCCAGGAAGCCGCCACCGACGCCCTGAAGGAGGGCGTCCGCCAGACGGAGGAGCGGAACAAATACAACGGGCTCCAGGGTGCGCTCGTTTCCATCGACCCCAACACGGGCGGGGTGCTCGCGATGGTGGGCGGCGTGGACTTCGCCGCGTCGCAGTTCAACCGGGCGCTGCAAGCGAGGCGCCAGCCGGGCTCGGCGTTCAAGCCGATCATTTACGGGGCCGCGCTGGACAAGGGAAAGACGGTGGTGTCCACCGCCTACGATTCCCCGATCGAGTTCGAGCGGAGCGAGACGGAGATGTGGAAGCCGAAGAACTACGACGGCACGTTCCTCGGCCCCATCCCCCTCCTGGAGGCGCTGGCGAAGTCCCGGAACCTGGCCACCGTCCGGCTGCTGAACGACATCGGCGTGGACACGGCGATCCGGATGGCGCAGAACCTGGGGATCGCCTCGCCCATCGAGAGGAACCTCTCCATCGCGCTGGGATCGTCCGGGGTCACCCCGCTGGAGCTCGTCACGGCCTACGCCACCCTGGCCAACGGCGGGCAGCGGCCCACGCCGTTCTTCATCCGGGAGGTGCAGGACTCCGCCGGCAACGTCCTGGAACGGTCGGAGCAGAGGAACGTCCCCGCGGTCTCGCCCGAGACGGCCTACCTGACGATCCGCCTGATGCAGGAGGTCCTGCGCACCGGTACCGCGGCGTCCTACAAGGGCCTCTCCCCGAACCTCGCGGGGAAGACCGGCACCACCAACGAGAACACCGACGCCTGGTTCGTCGGGGGGTCGCCGGACCTGATGGCGGCCGTATGGGTGGGGTTCGACACGCCGGCCTCGCTCGGTGACCGGCAGTCGGCCGCGACGGTCGCGCTGCCGATCTGGGGGGCTTTCATGCGGCACGCGCTGGTCCACTTCCCCGCCCGGGAGTTCCCGGTCCCGGCGGGCGTCACGTTCGCCCGCGTCGACCCTGCGACAGGGAAAGCGCTCACGCCGGACAGCCCCTACGGCATGGTGCTCCCCTTCAAGCTGGGCACGATACCCGATTTCGGCGCCCCGGCGGCGCCGGCGTTCCCGAAGAGGGACGCGGGGGACGACCTGCTGTGAACCGGGTGGGGAGGGGCTACCCCTTCCTCGCGATCACCACCATCCGCTCGGCGCCCGGCGTGAAGGGCCCACCGTCGAGGGAGCCGTGGACGGCGTGGATGCGCATCCCGGCACGCCCGATCATCTCCGAAAGCTGGTCCTCGGAATAGATCCGGACGTCGAAGCGGGACAGGATCCGGATCCCGTCCGGGCGCGTGAGCTCGTGCTCCGCGTAGGCGCGGCCGGCGACGCGGTCGAAGCGCACGCGCAGGCGCAGCCGCCCCGCCGGGACCGCGAACGTCATCTCGTGGTCCTCCTCGCCGGCGAGCCCCTTCTGCGCGTTGCGCAGGTCGAGCAGCAGCGTGCCGCCCTTTTTCAGGTTCCTCGCCACGTTCCGAAGCACCTTCTCGTTCTCCTCGTCTGCGAAGTACCCGAAGGATGTGAACAGCGACAGGCACGCGTCGAAGGTCTCCGGGCGCAGGAACTCCCTCATGTCCTCCCGGACCCATTCCACGGAAACGTTCTCGCGCGCGGCCCGTTCCCGGGCCATCCGCAGCATCTTCTCCGAGATGTCCACGCCGGTCACCCGGTATCCCCGGCGGGAAAGGGGGATGGCGTGCCGCCCTCGGCCGCAGCCCAGGTCCACGATGGAGGCCCCCGCCGGCAACGACAGCAGCCCCACGATCCGGGCCACCTCGTCTTCCGGGTCGTGCTCGAGCGGCCCGAACAGCTCCGGGTACCGCTCGTCGAAGATCGTCTCGTACCAGGTCATCGGGCGCTATCCCTTGACGACGGCCGCGGGCTTGAGCCTGGCCACCTTCCGGGCGATCCCCGCCCGGTCCACCACGTCCACTACGGCCCCCACGTCCTTGTACGCTTCCGGGATCTCCTCGGCCAGCACCTTCCGCGATGTGCAGGCCACCAGGACGTCCCGCTTCGCCATCTCCGCGAAAACGGACCGGCCTTTCATGCTTTGACGCGCGGCCGTCCGGCTCATTCTCCGGCCGGCGCCGTGGCAGGCGGACCCGAACGACAGCCGCATCGCCTCCGGTGCGCCGGCGAGGACGTAGGAGCTCCTCCCCATGTCCCCGGGGATGAACACCGGCTGGCCGACGCCCCGGTACGCCGGAGGAAGCTCCGGATGCCCGGGGGGGAAGGCGCGCGTCGCGCCCTTCCGGTGGACCAGGACGTTCCTCGGGCGGCCGTCCACTTCGTGCGTCTCGAACTTCGCGTTGTTGTGCCCCACGTCGTACACGGTGCGGATGCCCGCGTCCCGCGGAGCCAGCGGGAGGGCCCGCTGGACGGTTTCGCGAAGCTGGTGCGCTAGGAGCTGCCGGTTGGCGAAGGCATAGTTGGCCGCGGCGGCCAGGCCGCAGAGATACCGCCGCCCCTCTTCGGATGCGATGTGGGCGCAGGCGAGCTGTCGGTCGGGGACGTCGAGGCGTTCCCTCCTCGTGTACGCGGCCATCACGTCGAGGTAGTCGTCGCACACCTGGTATCCCAGCCCCCGGGAACCGGAATGCACGAAGAAGACCGCCTGTCCCCGGAATAGCCCGAATGCTGAAGCGGCTTCAGGACAGTATATCTCCACCACCTCGTCGATTTCGAGGAAATGGTTGCCCGCCCCGAGGGTCCCGAGCTGGTCGAAGCCGCGCTTCTTCGCGACCTCGGAGACGGCGTCCGGGTCGGCGCCCGGCAGCCTGCCGCCGCTCTCGGTGAACTCCGCGTCCCCTTCGGAGGCGTAGCCCGCGGAAACCGCCCAGCGGGAGCCGCCGGAGAGCACCTTTTCCAGCTCCTTCCGGTCGAGCCGCACAAAGCCCGTGGAGCCGACGCCCGAAGGGACCTCCCGGTGCAGGGCCGCGACCAGCTCCGGAAGGCGGGGGCGCAGCGCGGCCATCGTAAGGTTCGAGCGCATCAGCCGGACGCCGCAGTTGATGTCGTAGCCGACCCCGCCCGGGGAGATCACCCCCTCGTCGACGTCCATGGCCGCGACGCCGCCGATGGGGAAGCCGTACCCCCAATGGATGTCGGGCATCCCGATGCTCCGATGGAGGATGCCGGGAAGGTGCGCCACGTTGATGACCTGGCGCAGGGCCTGGTCGCGGACGATGTCCTCCATCATCTCCGGGGAGGCGAACACAAGTCCCGGGACGAGCATCCCCCCGGTACGGGGGATTTCCCAGGCCGTTTCCGAAATCTTCGTAAGGGACACGTCCTCGAACCGCATGGGGGCCCCCTGCGGGCTACACGTCGAGAACGAAACGGGCGACGAACCCCGACGGCCCGTCCTTGACGGACAGGGCGTGCGCCGTCACCGCCTTGATCTCCCGGCAGATGGAATGCCGGCCTGCGTCCATCGGTTCCCCGGCGACGGCCAGCGCCAGCCCGCCTCCCTCCATGTTAGCATCCGCTTCCCGCACAAGAAACCGGTCGAGGGAAAACAGAAGCAGCGAGCCGCGCAGGACGGACAGGAGCAGTTCCTCCGGAGGTTCGGACGCGAAATCGAGCGACCGCCTTTCGGAACGCCGGACCCGCCTGCGGTCGGTCAGCAGGGAGAAGACCGCCTCTGCGGAGCGGGCGCACAGGGAAGGGAAATCGGGGGCCCGGACCTCGACGAGCAGGTCCGCGGTGTGGGGGAGCAGGCGGTACGCGCCCCCGCTCACGTCCCGTCCCGCAGCCGGTCGGCGAAGAAGGGGGGCAGCCCGGCGGCAAGCACTTTCCGCCGTGCCGACTCGATGTCGTAGGGCACCCGGACCCACTCGACCTCGCGCAGGGCCGGGTCGTACAGCAGATACGAGGCGTCGGGATCCCGGTCCCTGGGCTGCCCCACGCTGCCGGGGTTCAGGAGCGCCCTCTCCCCCGGCCCGAGCCGGAACTTCCCCGGCGGAAGCTGCTCGACGACGCCGTCCCCGCGCCGGACGAAGCCGCCCGCAACGTGGGTGTGGCCGAAGAAGACCGGGCCGTTCGCCACCGCGGAGCCGGGGGACTCCATCTCTTCCATGGCCTGGTCGATCGAGTAGACGTACCGGTCGGGGTCGCAGGGGGACCCGTGGACGAGGAGGGCGTCCCCCTCCACCCGAAGAGAGGCGGGAAGCCCCGCCAGGTACACCCGGCTCTCCGGCGACAGGCGCTCCCTCGACCAGAGCGCCGCCCTCCGGGCCGCCTCGTGGAAATCCTTCCCCTGCTTTCGCCCGCACGCCACGGCGTCGTGGTTTCCGTACACCCCGCCCGCGGCGTTCTCCATCGCCCACCGGACGCACCGTTCCGGCTCGGCGTTGTACCCCGTCAGGTCCCCCAGGTGGTAGACGCGGCCGGCCCGGCGCCGCGCAAGGTCCCCAAGCACCGCGTCGAGCGCGTCCCCGTTCGCGTGGATGTCCGACAGGACGGCGATCTTCATGCCGTCGCCGCCTTCCCCGTCCCCGGCGCGAGAACGCGGACCGTCTTCTTCCTCGCGGAGTACTCCCGGACCAGGTCCATGAAGATGTCGAGCTCGTACCGGCGGTCGGCGTGCGTCCCGTCGTAATAGATCACCCGCACCGGGAGCCCGTCGCAATCGCGGGAGAGGCGCGGGTACACCGCCTCGGAGACGATCCCGTTCATGCAGGAGAACGGGTTGATGTCGAGCACGCCGTCGGCCCCCTTCCTGTGGAGGTACACCGTCTTCCCCACCGACAGCAGCATCTCGCCCAGCGCGCCGTCGGGGAGGAGGTACGGCTTCGCCAGCTCGAGGATGTCGTTGACGTCTTCGGCCTCCTCGTACCCCCGGAAGTCGTCCCCGAACACGGAAAGGAGCTCCCTCTCGTCCCGGTGCTGCAGGTGCCACTTGAGCCGGGCGCCGAGCATCTCGAGGGTCAGATGCTTCCGGAACCGCTTGAGCATGCGGATGCGTGCCGCGTTGGTGTACCAGAGCCACTCGCTGACGCCGGAGATCCAGCACTCCCCCCCGGCCTCCTCGACCTTCCGAACCACGTCGTCGTTGCTGAAAGAGTTGAGGCGGCAGAAGATCTCCCCGACGACGCCGACCAGCGGCCTCGGCACGGAGAAGTCGGCCGGCACGGCGCGAAGGAGCGCCCTCCCGCGGGCCAGCCCATTTTTCAGCCGCCGCATCCGCTCCGCCGTTCCCTTACCGCGGCTCTCGACGGCCCCGCAGAAGCCGGACAGGGCCTCTTTGAACGCCGCGTCCGCCGCCCCCTTCTCCTTCTCGTAGGGGCGGACCCGCAGGAGAAGCTTGTCGAGCAGCTCGGCCCCCATCATGGCGCGCCACGAAGCCCGCACCAGCTCGGACGCGTGCTCCCCGATGCCGTCGTATCCGTCGCTGCAGGTCGGGGAGAGGACCAGGACGTCGCCGTACCCCAGTTCCCGCAGGACCCCCTTGATGTAGGGCCCGTATTGCCCGAAGCGGCACGGGCCGTCCGCCGTCGGCATGAAGAGCGCCATCCGGTCGGGCCGGACCTTGCCGTGCGCCAGCAGCTTGAGTATGTCCCCCAGGGTGACCTTCAGGGGAAGGCATTCCTCGCCGGAGGAATACCGCCCGCCGAGCGCCAGCGTCTCGTCGTCGGACGGGGGAATCGGCTCCGCGTCGATCCCGACCGACCGGAAGGCGGACGCCACGGCGCGGACGCCCGAATCCGTCATCGACGGAAAGAAGACCGTCCTGCCGGCCAGCGGCGGGCCGCTCACTGCTGCGCCCATGGACGGAGCACCCCCTTGCTGTCGAGGTAGGCCTCGCACCGCGTCATATAGCCGGCGTCGTTGCCGTGCCCGTCAAACTGAAGGACGAGCACCGGGGCGTTGGCGGCCTTGTGCGCGAAGTACTTGATGTAGGAGTCGGGGCCGCACTTGAAATTGGTGATGTAGATCATGTGGAATTTCGGGTGGCTGCGGCACCATTTCGCGGCCGCGAGGATCTTTCGGCCGTAGTTCCAGAACATGTTATCGTTCACGTCGCGGACGTCGATCTCCTCGACGGGGAGGAAGTCGATCGGGATCACGTTCGCGCCGTACTGGTCGCGCAGCTTCGAGGGGATGTTCAGGTTGATGTCCCGGTCGTACAGGTTGTACGGCCGCCCCAGCAGGATGATGGCGTCCGCGCCGGCCTTCTCGACCCGCTCCACCGCGTCCCTGCCCGCGGCGCGCAGGAAGGCCGACAGCCGCGCCTGCTCCCGGTACCCTTCCCGGATCCCTTCCCGGATCTCCCTCCGGGAGACCCCCAGCGGGCCGAAGCACTCGAAGAGGTCCTCGACCATGTATTTCTCCCCGTCCCGGAACCTCACGGTGGGCGACAGCAGCTTCTGCCGAAGCTCCTTCTCCCACTTGGGCACGCCCGCGACCACGAACGGGAGCGTCTGCCCCCAGGGGCAGAAATGCGATTCCGTGTTCGTGTGCACCGTCTCCGAATTGATCAGGTTCGGCAGGAAGAGGAAGTCGATCCCCCCCTCGAGAAGCGCCCCGACGTGGCCGTGGGCCACCTGGATGGGGTAGCACGGCTCGGCGACGGTGCGCTCGATCCCCTCCCGGGCGATCGACTTGTCGGTCCGGGGCGACACCTTGATGCCGAACCCCATTCGGGACAGCACCGCCCTCCAGAACGGGAACCGCTCGAAGAAATACATGGCCCGGGGGAAGCCGACGTTGCCGCGGGGCCCCGTCTCCGGGGTCTCGGAAACCAGGGCGTCGAACCACTCGCCCCGCCGGGCGACGAGGTCCCCGATGACGGGCTTCGTGTCGGTCCGGGCGGGCTTGCGGAACTTCTCGGAGCACTTGTCGCCCCAATAGGTGCGGCTGTCCCCGATACGGATCTCCTGCATGTCGCAGTGGTTGCTGCATCCCTTGCAGACGAACTCCCTCCGCTTGTAATCGACCCTCGACAGGTCGAAGCCGCGGAAGGACGTGGCCTCACCCGTGGCCCGGACCTTGTCGCGCGCCAGGAGCGCCATCCCGATCGCCCCGATGACGCCGTTATGGGGCGGCACGATGATCTTGCGGCCGAGGACCTGCGAGAAGGCCGCGGCCACCGCGTCGTTGTAGGCCGTGCCGCCCTGGAAATAGACCGTCTCCCCGATCTTGCGGCCACGGACGACGCGGTTCAGGTAGTTCATGACCACCGAGTACGCCAGCCCCGCGACGAGGTCGTTCTTCCGCGCCCCGCGGGTCAGGTAGTTGTTCAGGTCCTGCTCCATGAAGACGGTGCACCGCTCGCCCATGCGGACCGGGGCCTCCGAAGAGAGGGCCAGCTCCGCGAACTCCCCCTTTATGCTGATCCCCAGGCGCTCCGCCTGCTCCTCGAGGAACGACCCCGTCCCCGCCGCGCACGCGTCGTTCATCGCGAAGTCGGTGACGACGCCGTTTTCCAACCCGATGTACTTGGAGTCCTGCCCGCCGATCTCNNGTGGAGCCGGTCTTGTGCGCGGTGATCTCGTCCTGGACCGTGTCGGCCCCGACCAGCTCCCCGATCAGCTCCCGGCCGGAGCCGGTGGTCCCCACGCCGCGGACCCGGACCGAGTCGCCGAATTCCTCCCGTAGTTCCTTCAAGCCCTCGGTCACCACCTGCACGGGCCGCCCCTGGGTGCGGACATAGATCT
>DCUH01000105.1 GCA_002327765.1 bacterium UBA2219
ACGACCAGGTCCGCTTCGAGCTCTCGACCCTGGCCCTGGCCCCGCACCTGAAGACCATCGCGCCCTGGCGCGAGTGGGACCTGAACTCCCGCACGCAGCTTCTGGAATTCTGCAAGGAGAACGGCATCCCCGTGCCCGTGACCAAGGAGAAGCCGTATTCCTGCGACCGCAACCTCCTGCACCTGAGCTTCGAGGGCGGCGAACTGGAAGATCCGTGGTCCGAGCCTGGCCCCGGCACCTACCAGATGAGCGTCGACCCCGAGCAGGCGCCCGACAAGGCAGAGGTCATCACCCTTGATTTCGTGCAGGGCAACCCCGTGGCCCTGAACGGGCAGGCCCTGTCCCCGGTCAAGATGCTCGCCGCCCTGAACGAACTGGGCGGACGGCACGGCATCGGGCGTCTGGACATGGTCGAGAACCGCTTCGTGGGCATGAAGTCCCGTGGCGTGTACGAAACCCCCGGTGGGGCGATCCTGCAGCGCGCCCATCGCGATCTGGAAGGGGTGTGCATGGACCGCGAACTGCTGCATCTGCGCGACACCCTCATTCCCCGCTACGCCGAGATGGTCTACAACGGTTATTGGTTTGCTCCCGAGCGCGAAGCCCTGCAAGCCTTCATGGACAAGGCCCAGGAAACGGTCACCGGCACGGTGCGTCTGAAGCTCTACAAGGGCGGGGTGTATCCGCTCGGTCGCAAATCGCCGTATTCGCTTTACAATCCGGAACTGGCCACCTTCGAGAAGGACGAGGTCTACAACCAGGCCGACGCGGCCGGGTTCATCAANNTTCCTGAACAAGATCAAGGGCTAGGCCATGAGCGCGGCATCCAAGGAAAAGAAATTGTGGGGCGGCCGCTTTACCGGCGACACCGCCCCCCTGGTCGAGCGCTACACCTGCTCCGTGAACTTTGACTCGCGCCTGTGCGCCGAGGACATCGCAGGTTCCATGGCCCACGCCTCCATGCTCGCGCAGCAGGGCATCATCAGTCGCGCGGAGTGCGAGGGCATCCACAAGGGCCTGAAGCAGATCCAGGCCGAGATTGCGGACAAGACCTTTGTCTGGCGTCAGGACCTCGAAGACGTGCACATGAACATTGAGCACCGCCTGACCGAGATCGTCGGCACTCCGGGTCAAAAACTGCACACGGGGCGGTCCCGCAACGACCAGGTCGCCCTGGATTTCAGGCTGTTCGTCGCCACGTGCCTGGAAGAGTGGGCCGCGGGTTTGCGTTCATTGATCGGCGTGTTCGTCCAGCGGGCCGAGGAGCACCAGGACACGCTCCTGCCGGGCTGCACTCATTTTCAGCCCGCTCAGCCCGTAAGCCTGGCTCAGCATCTGCTGGCCTACGCCCAGATGTTCCGCCGTGATCACGACCGGGTTCGCGACGCGCTGGCGCGGACCAGGATTTCTCCCCTGGGAGCTGCGGCCCTGGCAGGGACCACCCACCCCCTCGATCCGGCTCAGGTCGCGACGACCCTTGGCCTTGGCGGCACGTTTGCCAACAGCATGGACGCGGTTTCGGATCGTGACTTCGTGCTCGAAGCCACGTTCTGCGGCAGCCTGGTCATGATGCACCTCTCGCGTCTGTGCGAAGAGGTCATCATCTGGGCCAATCCGCAGTTCGGATTCGTGCGCCTGCCCGACGCCTATTCCACGGGCTCCTCCATCATGCCTCAGAAGAAGAACCCGGACGTGGCCGAACTCATGCGTGGCAAGACGGGTCGGGTCTATGGTGACCTGATGGCTTTGCTGACCCTGATGTAGGGGCTGCCCCTGGCCTACAACCGGGACATGCAGGAGGACAAGGAGCCGGTGTTCGACTCGGCCCGGACCGTCAAGGACTGCCTCTCCGGCGCCGACCTGCTCCTCCGCGGGATGGCGGCGAACGAGGAGCGGATGCGGACGGCGTGCGACGACGGGTTCCTGACCGCGACCGACCTGGCCGACTACCTCGCCCGGAAGGGGCTGCCGTTCCGCAAAAGCCACGAGATCGCCGGGAAGGTCGTGCGGCACTGCGAGGAGCGGGGGATCCGGCTCAAGGACCTGAGCCTTTCGGAGCTTCGGAAGTTCTCCCGGCTGATCGGCGAGGACGTCCGGGACGCCATCTCGCTGACCCGCTCCGTCCAGGCGCGCGGGACGCGGGGCGGCACGGGGACCGAAGCGGTCCGGGCGCGGCTTTCGGAGCTGCGGAAGAAATGAGCGGGCATGCGTTCCGGGGGGCGGCCCTGGCGGCGCTGCTGGCGGCGGCCCTCCTCGGCTTTTCCGCGGCGGGGTGCGGCAGGAAGGCGAAGCCCGAGCCGCGGGCGGCGTCCCGGGTTTCCGACCGGGCCCCGCAATACCATATCGCCTGGGAGGCGACATGCACCATTTCGCCGTGAACCGGCAAGGGCAGCTCTGCTGCGAGGAATACCCCCTTCGGGAGATCGCCCGGCGGGTGGGGACGCCGGCGTACGTGTACAGCCGCGCCACCCTGGAACACCACTACCGTGTGTTCGACGAGGCCTTCGCCGGCATACCCCACATCGTCTGCTTCTCGATGAAGGCCAACTCGAACGGCTCCGTCGTCCGGACCTTCACCCGCATGGGGAGCGGCGTCGACATCGTGTCGGGAGGGGAGCTCGCCCGCGCGCTGGCGGCCGGGGCGCCGCCGGGGAAGATCGTCTACTCGGGGGTCGGGAAGAAAGCCGCCGAGATCGAGGAGGCGCTGCGCCGCGGGATCCTGATGTTCAACGTGGAGTCCCGCGAGGAGCTGGAGCGCATCGACGCCATCGCCCGGCGGATGCGCAGGCGCGCGCCCATCTCGATCCGCGTGAACCCCGACGTGGACCCGAAGACGCACCCCTACATCTCCACGGGGCTCAAAAGGAACAAGTTCGGCATCAACCTCCGGCAGGCGATGCGGGACTACGAATGGGCCGCGGGGCGCCGCAACATCGAGGTGGTGGGCGTCGACTGCCACATCGGCTCCCAGCTCACCGACCTCTCGCCCTTCCTCGACGCGGCGGGCCGGGTCCGGCAGCTGGTCGACCGGCTTCTTTCCAGGGGGATGCCCGTCCGCTACGTCGACATCGGCGGGGGCCTCGGGATCCGGTACAACGACGAGCTCCCCCCGCAGCCGAAGGAGTACGCGAACGCCGTCGCGAGCGCCTTCCGGGGTCTCGACGTGACGCTGGTCCTCGAGCCCGGGCGCGTGCTCGTGGGGAACGCGGGCGTCCTGGTCACGGAGGTCCTCTACACCAAGAAGATCCAGTCCCCCTCCGGGAAGGGGAAGCACCATTTCTTCATCGTCGACGCGGCCATGAACGACCTGGCGCGCCCCTCGCTGTACGGCTCCTGGCACGCGATCCTCCCGGTGGGGAGGGCTCCGGCCGGGCGGGTCACGGCGGACGTGGTCGGCCCCATCTGCGAGTCGGGCGACTTCCTCGCGAAGGACCGGCGGCTCCCGCCGTTCAAGGCGGGGGACCTCCTCGCGGTGATGAGCGCGGGGGCCTACGGCTTCTCCATGTCGTCGAACTACAACAGCCGGCCGAGGGCCGCCGAGGTCATGGTGTCGGGCGACCGCTGCGAGGTGGTCCGCGAGCGGGAAACGCTGCGCGACGTCATCCGCGGCGAGCGCGCCGCCTCGTTCCTCCAGGGGCCCGCGAAGGGGAAATGATCCGAAAGCCGTGCCGCCGGGAGGGCCGTTCTGGTAGGATAGTCCAGATGCCCGAAAGGAACCTCCAATGACGACGGAAGGGATCCCCTTCTCGAAGCTCAACGGCAGCGGGAACGACTTCCTGCTGATCGACGCCCGCGACGGCGCCCTGGAAGGGATCGATCGGCCCGTCTTCGCGTCCAGGGTGTGCGACCGGACGCGCTCCGTCGGCGCCGACGGCCTCATCGTCATCGAGGCGTCGCGCGCCGCCGACTTCCGTTGGGACTTCTACAACGCCGACGGCTCGCGCGCCGAGATGTGCGGCAACGGCGGCCGCTGCGCCGCCCGCTTCGCCGCCGCCCGGAAGATCGCCGGGCCGGAGATGTCCTTCGAGACGCTGGCGGGGACCATTCGCGCCTCCGTGTCGGGCCGGCGCGTCAAGCTGCAGATGACGCGCCCCTCCGGGCTCGCCGTCGACCGCACGCTGTCGCTGGGGGGGGAAAGCCTCGTCTACTCCTTCCTCGACACGGGCGTGCCGCACGCCGTGCTCTTCGTCCCCGACGTCGCCCGCGTCGACGTGGCGGGGATCGGGCGCGGGATCCGGCGGCACGAGGCGTTCGCCCCACGGGGCACGAACGTCAACTTCGCGCAGGGCGGGGACGGCGAGCTGCTGGTCCGCACCTACGAGCGCGGGGTCGAGGGGGAGACGCTGGCGTGCGGCACCGGCGCCGTGGCCTCCGCCATCCTCGCTACCGTGCGAGGGATCGCGTCGCCGCCGGTGACCGTGCGGACGAGCGGCGGGGAGGTCCTCAAGGTTTATTTCGACGCGGGGAAGGAAGGGTTCGGGGAGGTGTACCTCGAGGGGGACACCTCCTGGACGTTCGACGGGCGTCTGTTCGAGGAGGCGTACCGATACTGACAATCAGGACGGGGGAGGGACCGATGTTCCACGGGGCGATCACCGCGATCATCACGCCGTTCCGGGGCGGCCGGCTCGACGTGCCGGCCCTGAAGAAGCTGGTCGAGTTCCAGATTCGAAACGGCATCTCGGGGATCGTCCCGTGCGGGACGACCGGGGAGTCGGCGACGCTTTCCTTCGAGGAGCACGAGAAGGTCATCCAGGTCGTGATCGACGCGGCCCGCGGCCGGGTGCCGGTGATCGCCGGGACCGGGTCGAACAACACGAAGGAGGCCGTCGTCCTCACGCGGTACGCGAAGAAGGCGGGGGCGGACGCGGCGCTCGTCATCACGCCGTACTACAACAAGCCCACCCAGAAGGGGCTCGTCGCCCACTTCAAGGCGATCGCCGACGAAGTGGACATCCCCGTCATCCTGTACAACGTCCCGGGGCGCACGGGCGTGAACATGACGGCCGACACGGTGGCGCGCCTGTCCGAGACGAAAAACATCGTCGGGGTGAAGGAGGCGTCGGGCAACCTCTCCCAGATCTGCGACATCCTGCGGGCGACGCCGCGCACCTTCTGCGTCCTGTCGGGCGACGACGCGCTGTACTTCCCGATGCTCGCGCTGGGCTCCAAGGGCGTCATCTCCGTGGTGTCCAACGTGGCGCCGAGGGAGATGGCCGACCTCTACGACGCCTTCGTCTCCGGAAGGATCGCCACCGCGCGCGAGATCCATTACCGCCTCTGGCCGCTGATGCAGGCGCTCTTCATCGAGACGAACCCGATCCCCGTGAAGACCGCGGTCGCCATGATGGGGATGATCAAGGAGGAGTTCCGCCTGCCGCTGTGCGAAATGTCCGACGTCAACCGGAAGGCCCTCGCAAAGGTCCTCTCCGTGCTGAAGATCGCCTGAGGCGGCGCGAAGTGGCCGGCGTCGCGGTGTGCGGGGCGATGGGTCGGATGGGCAGGGCGATCCTCGCCATCCTGGCGGAGAACCCGCAGGGGCTGACGCTGTCCGCGGCGGTGGAGGCCGCGGGGCACCCGCTCCTGGGGAAGGACGCGGCCGCCGTCGCGGGCGGCGGCCGGGCCGGCGTGACGGTCACCGACGACGCCGGCGGGGCGATCGCGGCGGCTGACGTGACCATCGACTTCAGCAATGCGGAGTCCTCGGTGCGCAACGCCTTCCTCGCCGCCGAGGCCGGGAAGCCGATCGTCATCGGGGCGACCGGCATCAAGGCGGAGCAGATCGACCGGATCCGGGAGGCCGCGCGGAAGACGGCGATCGTGCAGTCCCCCAACATGAGCGTCGGGGTCAACCTGATGTTCCGGGTGGCGGCCGACGTCGCGCGCGTCCTCGGCGAGGACTACGACGTCGAGATTGTGGAGACGCACCACCGCTTCAAGAAGGACGCACCGTCCGGGACGGCGGTCAAGCTGGCCGACGTCGTGGCCTCTGCGCTCGGGAGGGACATGGGGGAGGTCGGCGTCTACGGAAGGAAGGGGATGGTCGGGGAGCGGACCCGCGGGGAGATCGGCGTCTTCGCCATGCGCTCGGGCGACGTGGTGGGGGAGCACACGCTGGTGTTCGGCGGCATCGGGGAGCGGTTCGAGATCACCCACCGTGCGCACAGCAGGGACACCTTCGCGCGCGGGGCGGTGCGGGCCGCCGCCTGGGCGCTCGGGAAGCCGCCCGGGCTTTATGACATGGCCGACGTCCTGGGGTTCGGCCGATGAAGATCGCGCGCTACGAATTCAAGGGCAGGGCCTGGTACGGCATCCTCGACGAGGCGGGCGGCGTCCTCCGCGAGATCGTGGGGGAGCCTTTCGATGGCTTGCGGGAGACCGGTTCGACCCGCCGGCTCGACGAGGTCTCGCTCCTCGCCCCCGTGGCCCCCGGAAAGATCGTCGCGGTGGGGCTCAACTACAGGGACCACGCGAAGGAAGTGGGGATGCGGATCCCGGAGGAGCCGCTCCTGTTCCTCAAGGCGCCCTCGGCGATCGTCCCCCCGGGCGGCGACATCGTCTACCCCCGCCAGTCGAAACAGGTCGACTACGAGGCCGAGCTCGCGGTGGTGATCGGGCGGCGAGCGAAGGACGTGCCGGCCTCCGACGCTTCCTCGTACATCTTCGGGTATACCTGCATGAACGACGTGACGGCCCGCGACCTCCAGATCCGGGACGTGCAGTTCGCCCGGTCGAAGAACTTCGACACGTTCGCGCCCATCGGCCCGTGGATCCGCACCGACGTCGAGCCCGACGCCCTCTCCGTGCGCTGCCTGGTGAACGGGCAGGTGAGGCAGTCCGGCAACACGCGCGACATGGGGTCTCCCGTCGGCCGGCTGGTGGAGTACATCTCCGCGAACATGACCCTGTACCCGGGCGACGTGATCGCAACGGGGACGCCGGCCGGCGTGGGCCCCATCACCCCCGGGGACACGGTCACCGTCGAGATCGAGGGGATCGGCACCCTGACGAACCGGGTCGTGGCCCGGGAGCCGGCCCGCTGAGCACGCCCGTCGCGGAGGTCGCGGTCCTCCTCCTGGGGAGCAACGTCGGCCGCCGCGTCCGCCAGATCCGCGACGCGGTGTCCGAGCTCTCGCGTGAAACCCGGGTCGTGGCGGTCTCCCGGCTCTATGCGACCGAGCCGTACGGCCGCGCCCGCCAGCCGTGGTTCCTCAATCTCGCGGTCCGCGTCGAGACGCAGGCGTCCCCCCGGGAGCTCCTTTCCCTGGCGAAGCGGCTGGAAGCCCGTGCGGGGCGCGTGGCGGCGGGGCGGTGGGGTCCCCGGCGGCTCGACGTCGACATCCTGCTGATGGGGAGCGGGGTCGTCTCGGAGCCGGACCTGACCATACCGCACGCGTCGCTGGCGTCCCGGCGTTTCTGCCTCGTCCCCGCGGCGGAAGTGGCGGGCGGTGCGGCCGTTCCCCCCGGGGGGCGGACCGTGGCGCAGCTTCTCGCGTCCTGCGAGGATACGCTCGAGGTGATCGCGATATGAAAGGGAGCGGAGCATGGCGTCCGGCCGTCCTCGCCCTCGCGGGGCTCCTTTCGCTCGCGGGATGCGGGAAAGGCTCCTCGCCGCCGGCGGACCCGGAGCCGTTGCGCGTCGGCGCGGACGCGGAGATCGAGAGCCACAAGGCCTCCCTGCGCAGGGACCCGAACAACCTTCAGGCGCTGATCGGAATCGGGACCGTCTATTACCAGACGAACCGGGACCGGGAGGCCATCGAGAGCTTCGAGAAGGCGCTCGCGCTCGACCCCTCCGACTCGAACGTGCGGACCGACATGGCGGTCTGCCTGCGGCGCACCGGGAATTTCGACCGGGCGGTCGAGGAGCTGAAAAAAGCGATCGCCGCCAACCCCCGGCACCACCAGTCGCGGTACAACCTGGGCGTCATCCTCGTCCAGGACAAGAAGGACCTGGGGGGGGGGATCCGGGCGTGGGAGGGGCTGCTGGAAAACGTCCCGGATTACCCCTATCGCGAACAGCTAAAGGCGGAGGTCGCCCGGCTTCGCGCCGCCGCGCAGCCCAGGGACAATACGGTTTCCGAACCGTGAATTTTTGGGGGACACGGGATTCGAAAAATCGGTTAGAATTGTCTCAATGAGTAAAACAGCCGGATTCGCTTGCAGTTGACGACAGTTACATCGTAATATGGCGATAACGTCGTTTTGTTTTGAAATAAAAAAATCGCAGTTTCACGCCATGGGGGAAACCGGTGCGACGCGACAAATCGAACTATATCATCCAGTCGGTGGCCCACGCCCTTGACGTTCTCGAGGAGTTCCGGGGGGAGACGGACGAGCTGGGGGTCACGGAGCTCAGCAAGAAGCTGAAGCTCCACAAGAACAACGTGTTCCGCATCCTGGCGACGCTGCAGTCGCGCAACTACATCGAGCAGAACAAGTCCAACGACAACTACAAGCTCGGGATCAAGTGCCTCGAGCTGGGGCAAACCTTCATCCACCAGAGGGGACTGCTGAAGCAGGCCAAGCTCGTCCTGAAGGAACTGGCTGAAACGACGGGCGAAACAAGCTACCTCTCCTTCCTGAGGGGCAACGAGGTCGTCTATCTCGACGCGGTCGAGGGGACCTCCACCGTCCGCGTCGTCTCCCGCGTGGGGCTGCACATGCCGCTTCACGCCTCCGCGGCCGGCAAGGCCCTCATCGCCTTCGAATCGGACGAGGACCTGGCCAGGCGCTTCTCCGGCGAGCTGAAGCGGTTCACGAAGAACACGAAGACCTCCCTCTCCGAACTCATCGCCGACCTGCAGAACGTCCGGAAGCTGGGATACGCCACGGATCTCGAGGAGTTCGAGGACGGGCTCCGCTGCCTGGCCGCCCCCATCCGGGACTACACCCGCAAGGTGATCGGCGCGTTGAGCGTGTCCGGCCCGGCGCACCGGATCTCCGAGGAGCGGATCGACGGGCTGATCTCGGTCGAAGTCGTGCGCCTCGCCCAGTCGCTGTCCAGCCGGCTCGGATACAGGGAATAAGCGAAAAAGGAAATTTTCCTTACCTGCGCTTATTGACAGTCGCTTCCTCTTGGCGTACCTTTGCATGAATCTTCATTCATTTTACATGGAGGCGACATGCCGAAAAAGGACCCGAGCCAGCTCGGAGACAAAAGAAACCGGATTCTCCAGGCGGCTATAGAGGTATTCTCCCGCAAGGGGTTCTTCAACTCGAAGGTGTCGGAGATCGCGCGGGCCTCCGGCGTGGCGGACGGCACCATCTATTTGTATTTCAAAAACAAGGACGACCTGCTGATCTCCCTTTTCGAGGAGAAGATGGCCGAGGTCGTCGCCGACGTAAAGAAGCGGATCCAGGCCGGGGAAAACCCCCTCGACCGGATGCGTATCTTCATAGAGAACCACATGGGGCTGCTCGAGTGCGAGGCGGGGCTCATCGAGGTCCTGCAGGTCGAGCTCCGGCAGAGCAGCAAGTTCCTGAAGGACTACACTCCCGTGAAATTCTTCGAATACCTGGACGTCCTGAGCGGGATCCTCGAGGAAGGGAAGCGGGAGGGCGTCTTCCGCCCGGACCTGAACGTGAACGTGGCTCGCCGCGTCGTCTTCGGGGCGATGGACGAGCTTTCCCGGACCTACATCCTCTCGAAAAGGCAGAAGTTCCACCCCTCCGTCACATCGGCCGAGGTCTTCCAGCTCCTGTCGGAAGGGTTCTGCGCCAAGCGGGCTTGACGCCGTAACGGGCGGACCGGCTCATCCCTCCCGGGCCGCGAGGGCGTAAAGCGCCTCTGCGGCCCCGGAGATCTCATTCCTTTCGGGAAGGCGCGATAGGAACCGCTCGGGAATCCCCTCCCTGCCGACGTAGGCGCCGCAAAGGCTTCCGGCCAGCGCGCCGATCACGCGCGCGTCGCCGCCCTGCCGCACCGCCTGCAGCACGGCTTCCGCAAAATTTCCCGGGGTGCGCAGGAAGCAGCCCAGGGCGAACGGGATCCCCTCGTGGGCGGACTCGTTGTTGCCGAGCGACTCCTGCATCTCGCCCACAGGCGCGCGCCGGAGCAGCAGCGCGGGCAGCTCGGCGCCGAGCCTCCTGCCGACGGTGGCCGGCGCCCGGCCGACGCGCGGCTTGGCCCCACGCTCCGGCTCGATCCCGGTGACCACCGGGGAGAGCGTGCGCGGGAACGAGAGCACGTCGAGCGACCCGGGGGGGCAGTGGAGCGCTTTCGCCAGGGCGCACGCCTGGGCGATCGCGCCCGCGATGGCCCCGGGGTTGGGGTGCGAAAGCGACGCGAGGATGCCCGCCTCGAGCTTGAGCCGCCGGAAGCTCCCCGCGCGCAGCAGCGCCAGCGGGAGGACGAGCGCGGCGGGAGCGCTCTCCGGGAGGTTCTCCCCGGCCTCGTGCCAGGGGAGGCCGCGCTCCAGCAGGTTCCGCGCGAAGCCGTGCAGCCCCGCGGAGTCCTCGCGGCGCACCGAGCGGGCCACCGCCTCCGCGACCTTCACCGGGTCCAGGGAGCCGTGGGGCAGGAGCGCTCTGGCGATCGAGAGAAGGGGAGAGGCGGGCGCCGCCGGGGGGGCGCCCCGGGGGGAACGGATCTCCGGGATGTCGGTGACTTCCCCGTACAGCTCCGAGATGTCCCTCGCCGTCAGCCCCTGCGTGACGGTCCCCAGGGCGTCGCCGACCGCCGCGCCCAGCATCGCGCCCAGGAACCGGTCCCTGTAGTCGATCCCTTCAGCGTACCCCAAAGGGAGCTCTTCGCCGCGCGACAGGTAAGGCGGAATCCGGCTCTTCCTCACCAGGAACTGGTAGATCGCCTCGGGCTCGCCGGCGAACAGCAGCGGCTGCTCCGCCTGCCTCGCCGCCCCGCGGCGCACCTTCTGCTCGGCGATCTTCGCCACCGCCTGAAGCAGCTCCCAGAAGTCCTCGTTCCCAGGTACCGGGATCTGCGGGAGCGCCGCGCGGAGGCGCGAGATGGTTTCGCCGGGGTCCTCCAGAAGCTGGGCGCCGACCTGTCCGCCCTGCGCCTCGTCGGCGGGCTGCGGAGCCGCCGGCGGCTCCTTTTGAAAAGGAGGGGGAGGCGGGCTCGCCCCGGCACTCGGGATGGGAAGGTAGTCGCCGTAATGCATCCCGCAGATCTTCTGGACCTGGCTGGAAGAGAACTGCATGGAGCCGAGGATCCTGAAGAGCGTTTCCGGCCGTGGGACGTGGCCCGTGTAGACCACCTGGCGGAGGATCTCGTAGCTCAAGCCCATGCCGGGCCGGTCGGCGTGGAATTTTCGCAGGGAAGGATACCCCAGCGTTTTCAACCGCTTCTTCAATAAATCCGAAAGGACGTTGTCCGCGGGTTCGTCCATGGCCAATACGATTGTATAAAAACAAGGACAGTTGATAAAGAAAAAAGGGGAGTTGCCGAGAGGCAACTCCCCTTGTAATCGGGTGTCGGTCACATGGAGTCGTTGATCAGCTCCGCCACGTCCTTCACCTTCATCTCGTCCTCGAGGTTGTTGAACTTGATCGCGTCGTCGAACATGGTCATGCAATACGGGCAGGCCAGCCCGAAGACCTTCGCCCCGGTCTCCCTCGCCTGGTCGAAGCGCAGGTAGTTGATCCTCTTCCCGCCCGAGGCGTCCATCCACATCCCGCCGCCGCCGGCGCCGCAGCAGAAGCCCTCCTCGCGGCNNCGTCGTAGATGTCGTTGTGCCGCCCGAGGTAGCAGGAATCGTGGAACGCGAGGGTGATGTCGGCGGTCTTTTGCGGGACGAGCTTTCCCTGGGCGATCAGGTCGCGAAGGAAGACGGAGTGATGTACCACCTCGACGTTCACGCCGAACTGCGGGTACTCGTTCCGGAACGTGTTGAAGCAGTGGGGGCACTGCGTGATCACCTTCTTCACGTTGTAGCTCTTGAACGTCTCCTTCGCCATCTCCACCAGGCCGAGCTGGAACAGCCCTTCCTCTCCGAGGCGCCGCGCGGACTCTCCGCAGCACATCTCCTCCAGGCCCAGGGTGGCGTAGTTCACCCCGGCGCGGTCGAGGAGCGACACCAGCGCGCGCGTCACCTTCTGGTTCCTCGGGTCGTACGCGCCGGCGCAGCCGACCCAGAGCAGGTACTCGAAGTCGGGCTTGTCGGCGGCGAAGGGGACGTCGAGCCCCTCGGCCCACGCGATGCGGTCGTCCTGCGGCAGCCCCCACGGGTTCCCCGTGTCGCCCATCTTCCGCAGCGCCTGCTTCACGGTGTCGGGCACCTTGGAGGCGGCGACGTACCCGCGGCGGACGTCGACGATCATGTCAATGTGCTCGATGAGAACCGGGCACGCCTGCATGCAGGCGCGGCAGGTCGTGCACGCCCAGATCTCGTCCGGCGTCAGGACGCCGTGGACGAAGTCGGGGACGACCCGCTTGCCCGTCGCCTTGTCGATCTCCACGCGGGAAGGCGCGAGGACGCCCTCGATGTCGGCGGCGAGCTGGTCCTTCGTCTTGAGGACCACCTCCCTTGGGGAGAGCGGCATCTCCGCGGCGTGCGCGGGGCATTCGTCCTGGCACCGGCCGCACTTGGTGCAGCCGTCCGCCGACAGGAGCTGCTTCCAGGAGAGGTCCGCGAGCGCGGACACGCCGGGCTTCTCCTCCTCCTCGATGTTCGGAACCGGCTGGAGCGCGCCCTTGGGCCGGGAGGAGCGCAGGAAGACGCTCGCCGTCCCCGTGCCCATGTGGATCATCTTCGAGAAGGGGATGGAGGCTAGGAAGCCGAACGCGGCCGCGAGGTGGACCCACCAGAGGACCTTGTGGGCCGTCAGAATGCCGGGGAGCTCCATCCCTCCGAAAAGGAGCGGCGCGAGGAAGTCGCTGATGTAGGACACGGGCGCGATCTTCGGGTTCGTCGCCGCGATGCGCGCCGTCTCGATCAGGAAGCCGGTCACGGCGATGAACAGGATGGCGAGGAGCTGCAGGGTGTCGTCGTTGTCCTTCGTCAGCCCTTCGGGGCGCAGTACCCACCGGCGCAGCAGGGCCGCTGCCGCGCCGAGGACCAGGAGCGCGCCGAACGTCTCGGCGAACAGCTTGAAGACGATGTAGAAGTTCCCGTCGAGGAAGATGATGCCGAGGTCGTACTCGACGGCCACCAGGGTGGTGACTACGATCAGGACGAGGAACGAGGCGTAGATCGCGAGGTGGATGAGGCCGCCGAGTTTTTTATGGAGGACCCGCTGCTGGAACAGCGCCAGGCGGAAGACGTCCGCCAGCCGGGCCGACAGGTTGTCGAGACGGTTCTCCCGCTCCGCCCGCCCCTGGCGGTAGGCATCGATCCGCCTCCAGAAACCCCACGCCATGACGAGGAGGACCACGCCGAACAGCGCCCACATGATGACGGCCGCGTCGGGCTGCAGGTTCCACATGATGTCTCTGCCGATCGTTTTCATTACGCCGCGTCTCCTGAACGGTTATTCATTGCATGCCAATATTAACCCAAAACGGTTCTCGATTTGCGATATATCGCAATCCGGGCCCGCGGGGTCGGATTCCCGGGTCCAAGGGATCGGATTATTGGGTATACTTGTTCCGGAATCCAGCCGCGGGGGGGGGGTGCGCGAGATGCCGGAGATCTTCGTTCGGGACGAGGTCGTGTATTTCAAGGACAGCCTGAAGGCGAGCCCGCACGCCATCCTGTTCCTCCACGGGGCCGGCGGCTCCCACCACACCTTCCGCGACCAGTGGGCGAGGCTCAAAGGCACGGCGCGCATCGTCATTCCCGACCTCCCCGGCCACGCGCGCAGCGGCGGGGCCCCCTTCGAGACGATCTCCGCCGCCGCCGACTGGCTCGCCGATTTCGTGAAGGAGCTGGGGCTCAAGAAATTCATCCTCGCCGGGCACTCGATGGGCGGGGCGATCGCCATCCAGGCGGCCCTGAACGAGCTTCCGGGAATCGAGGCGCTGGTCCTCATCGCCTCCGGCGCGAAGCTGAAGGTCGCCCCCGAGATCGTCGAGAGCATCGAGAGGCGGTTCAAGGAGTTCGCGCCCGAGCTCGTGGACCGGATGCTGTCGCCCGAGACTTCCGCCGACCTGCGGGAAGACGTCCTCCAGGACGTCCTGTCGACCCGCCCCGAGACCTACCTGGCGGACTTCCGCGCGTGCACCGGGTTCGACGTGATGTCCCGCGTCGGGGTGATCCGCCTCCCGACGCTCGTGGTCAACGGGGCCGACGACACGTTGACGCCGCTCAAGTACGGGGAGTACCTCGCTGTGAACATCCCCGGCGCGGTCCTGAAGATCCTGCACGGGACGGGGCATCTCCCCATCCTCGAGCGCCCCAACGAGCTGGTGGCCGTCATCACCGCGTTCATCCACTCCCTCGACGCGTGACGGGAGCGGCTCCGGCCCCCTCTCAACTCCCCAGCAGGGGGATCAGGCTGCTGTAGTCGTCGGTCCACAGGGGCATGTCCTGCGACGCGGGCAGGGGGGTCCCGGCGCCCGGGAGCGGGCTTTTCCGGAAGTTTTCCGGGTCGGCCGACAGGAGGACCCAACGCGTGTACGCGGCGCCCGTCTCCTTGCTTCCCTCCGTGACGACCGACAGCGCCTGCATCCCCGTCTCCACGGCGAGGCGGCCAAGGACCGGCTTCAGGTCGATGTACCAGTTCGTGATGTGGAACGCGAGGACGCCGTCCCTCCCCAGATGGCGCAGGTAGAGGTCCAGCGCCTCGCGCGTCAGGAGGTGCGCGGGGATCGAGTCGCCCGAGAAGGCGTCGACGACGAAGACGTCGTACCGCTGGTCCGGCTCGCGCTCCATCGAGAGGCGGGCGTCGCCCAGGACCACCTCCACGCCGGCGGCGGTGTCCTTGAGATAGCTGAACTCCGTTTGGGCCACCCTCACCACGAGCGGGTTGATCTCGTAGAAGCGGTAGACGTCGCCCGGGCGCCCGTACGCCGCGAGGATGCCGGCCCCCAGGCCGATGACGCCGACCCGGACGGGCTTCGACCCGTTGCGCGAGCGGATCGCCAGCCCGACGCCCGACCCGGGGTGGTAGAAGCTCACCGCCTCCCGCTCCCGCCCGGGGCTCAGGAACTGGATGCCGTGGTCGACCGAACCGTTGTAGATGATGCGCCGCCAGCTCCGCTTTCCCGGCGCCCCGCGCTCGGCGACCCGAAGGACGCCGTAGAAGTTCCGCTCCGCGAGCCGCTGCTGCGGCGGCGGCCTGAAGGTCGGGGAGAAGAAGTACCCGGCGCCGGCGATCGAGACGGCGCAGGCCAGCGCCAGCGGCGCCTTACGGAGCCAGGCCCGCGCGCCGGGCCCGCCGCTTTCGCGCGCCGTGGAGGCGAGCGCCAGGATCGAGCAGGCGGCGATCCCCAAAGGAAGCTCGTGGGTCGTCCGGAAAAGCTGCGGGGCCGCGACGCCCACGAAGATCCCGCCGAGCGCGCCGCCGGCGGAGATGGCGAGGTAGTAGGGCGTGAGGTGCCGGGGGTGGGGGGCCATCCGCGCGAGCTCGCCGTGGCAGACCATGCAGCCCGCGAACATGCCCGCCAGGAACACCGGGATCAGGATTTTCAGGGAGACGCCGTCGACCGTCTTCACGCAGAGGATCGTCATGCCGACGACGGAGACCGCCAGCAGCGGCGCATAGAAGGCCCGCGGGTACATGGCCGGGCCCGAGAAGGCCAGGATGAAGGTGAGCAGGTAAAGGGAGAGCGGCGCGACCCAGAGGAACGGCAGCGACACCACGTTCTGGGCGAGGTGGTTGGTGACCCCGAGCAGCAGGACGGAGCCGCAGGCGGGCAGGGCGATCCAGAAGAACCGGTCGCGCGCACCGGGGGAAGGGGACTGGCTTTCCGCTTCCGGCCCGTCCGCGGCGGTCGTCGCTTCCCCCTCGCGCGCCGGCGCGAAGGCGCCTTTCGCGGCGGCGTACGCGCACATCGCGGAGAACGCGAGGAAGGCGGCGGACCACGCGTTGGCCTGGGCCTTGATGGCGAGGTTCGGCTCGACGAGGGTCGGGTAGGACAGCAGGCCGAGCATGGACCCCAGGTTCGACATGGCGTAGAGCCAGTAGGGGGATTTCCCGGGGAAGGCGCGCGTGAACCAGCAAGACAGCAGGGGCGACGTCGACGAAAGAAGGAAGAAGGGAAGTCCGACGACGGAGGTCAGCATGATGAGGATCAGGACCGTGGGGACCTCGGTCCCGTCCGGCTTCCATGACGCGGAGGGCAGGACGGGCAGCAGGAGGGCCGCGGATGCCAACAAGGCGGTATGGATGAAGAATTGGGCCTTCGGACGCGCGGAACGGACCAGGCCGTGCGCGTAGAGATAGCCGAGCAGCAGCATGATCTGGAAGAAGAGCATGCACGTCGTCCACACCGACGCGACCCCGCCGAACCAGGGGAGAATGATTTTCGCGATGATCAGCTCGACCTGGAACAGCAGGAACGACCCGAGGAAGATGGTTGCCGCGAAGAACGCCGCCATGAACTCTCCTGTCGCATTCCCTGCATCCGCAAGGAATCGCATTGATTTATATCGACATTTCAATGCCGAACCTTTAGGGGGAAGCGGGCCGGCGTCCGCCTCTTCCGCGGGGAGCGGCCGCGCGCCGGTGTGCTATACTTCCAGAATCATGGATAAAACAACCCTTTCCGCGCTCGGGGAGATCCTGGGGGACCGGCTCCGGACCGACTTCGAGACGAGAACCGCCTATTCTTTCGATGCCTTGAGGAAAAAGTTCCTCCCCGACGCGGTCGGCTTTCCCGGCGACGCGGCGGAGGTGCAGCGGATCGTGCAGCTCGCGAACCGGCTCCGCTTCCCCGTCGTGCCCCGCGGCGCGGGGACCGGCTTCTCCGGCGGCTCCCTGCCGGTGCACGGGGGGCTCGTCCTCTCCACGGAGCGGATGGACCGGATCCTGGCGATCGACACGGAGAACCTGTACGCCGTCGTCGAGCCAGGCGTGCTCACCGGCGCGCTGAAGGAGGAGGTGCGCAAGATCGGCCTCTTCTACCCGCCGGACCCGGCATCGCTGAAGTTCAGCACCATCGGCGGCAACATCGCCGAGTGCGCCGGCGGGATGTGCGCGGTGAAGTACGGCGTCACGCGCGACTACGTCCTGGCGCTCGAGGCCGTCCTCGGGACGGGCGAGCTCGTCCGCACGGGCGTGGTTACGATGAAGGGCGTCGCCGGCTACGACCTGACGCGGATGCTGGTGGGCTCCGAGGGAACGCTCGGGATCATCACGAAGGCGACGCTCAAGCTCATTCCCCTGCCGGAATCGGTGACGACGCTCCTTGCGCTGTTCCCGTCGAACCGGCACTCCGCGGACGCCGTCAACGCGATCGTCGCGGCGCGGGTGACCCCCGCCGCGATGGAGCTGATGGACCGCACCGCCATAGACACCGTCCGGGAGACGATCCCCGTGGACCTGCCGGAGGGGACGCGCAGCGCCCTGCTGATCGAGGTCGACGGGCAGGAGCTCGCGGTGGCGCGCGAGGCGGACCGGATCGCGGAGGCGTGCCGGTCGCGCGGGGCCCTCGAAGTGCGCCGGGCGTCCGACGCGAAGGGGAGGGACGGGCTCTGGACGCTGCGCCGGTCGATCTCCCCGGCGCTGCGGCGCGTCGGGGCGGTGAAGATGAACGAGGACATCGTCGTCCCGCGCAGCCGGCTGGCCGACATGTTCGATTTTCTCGCCGATCTCGCCGCCCGCAAGCGCGTGACGAACGTCAACTTCGGCCACGCCGGCGACGGGAACGTCCACGTGAACTTCATGGTCTCGGGAACCGACCCGGACGAGACCCGGCGCGCCGAGGAGGCGGTGGAGGAGGTCTTCCGTGCGGCCGTGGAGATGGGCGGCACGATCACCGGCGAGCACGGCGTCGGGATCATCAAGGCGCCGTTCCTCGAGATGGAGGTCGGCCCGATGGGGATCTCCGTCATGAAGCGGCTCAAAAACTGCTTCGACCCGAACGGGATCCTCAACCCCGGCAAAATCTTCCCCGAAGAGGCGGCGACGGCGCATTGAAGGACGACGAACTGAAGGAGATGGCGGGCCTGTGCGCGAAGTGCGGGACCTGCCGGGCGGTCTGCACCCTCTATCCCCACCGCAGGACCGAAAACTCGGCGGCGCGCGGCAAGGTGGTCATCCTGGAGAGCGCCCTCTCGGGAGAGGACAAGGACACGGCGGCGGTCCAGGAGGCGATGGCCGACTGCCTGCTGTGCGGGCGCTGCGAGCGGGAGTGCCCCAACCTGGTCCTCTACGAGGAGCTCGTCATGAAGGCGCGGGCCGCCCTGGCGGACGAGGTCGGCGTCCCCGCGTGGAAGAGCATCCTCTTCGGGAAGGTGATGCCCCGCGACGGACGGATGCGGGCGCTGCGGAAGGCCGGCGCGGCCGCGGCGCGGCTTCTCCTCAAAAAAGTCCCTTCGGGCAGCGGGCTCCACTACCGGTTTCCGGCGGAGTTCCTCACCGGCGGCCGGACGATCCCGCAGCTCCCGGCGAAGGGGTTCATCGAGTCGCTGGGAAAGGGCGAGGCGGCATCGGGCGACGTCCTGCTCTTCGTCGGCTGCGTGTTCGACCATTTCTACCCGGAGGTGGGGCGGGCGGCGTACGAGACGGTGAAGGCCTCCGGCCGGGAGGTCGCGGTCTTCCGGGAGGCGGCGTGCTGCGGGCTTCCCGCGCTCGTTTCCGGCGACCGGGAGTCGGCCCTCGAGAACATCGGGGCGAACCTGCGGCGGCTGCGCGAGGCGGCGCCCGAAACGATCGTCTTCCCCTGCGGCTCTTGCCTCCTCATGTTCAAGCGGAACATCCCCTCCCTGTTCAAGGAAGGCCACCCGCTGCACGAGGACGCGGCGTTCGTCGCGGAGCGCGCGACGGACTACGCGAGCTTCATCCTCGACTCCGGCGTCGTCGACCGGCTTCCCGAGCCGCCCCCGGCAGAGCGTCCCGGGGAGATCGGCTACCACGACTCCTGCCACCTGACGGGCACGCTGGGAAAGGGTCCCGAGGCGCGGCGTGTGCTCGAACGCGCCGTCGGGGACGCCTTCGCGGAGATGAAGGGGGCCGACCTGTGCTGCGGCTACGGAGGGACCTTCAACATCCGGGACTATCCCACCTCCTCGAAGATCGGGGAGAACAAGGTGAAGGTCGCCGCGAGCGGCGGGACGAAGGTCATCGCCGCGGGCTGCTCCGGCTGCGTCCTCCAGATGCGCGACATGGCCGCGCGCGTCGAGCCCTCCATGCGGGTCGTCCACATCGCGGAGCTCGTGCGCCGGGCTCTCGCCCGGGCGAAGTAGCCGGTGAGGGCCCGCAACGTCACCCGCGGGACCCTCCTCGGCGGATCGATACGCCCCGCGGACACCTTCCTCCTCCGCCTCAAGGGGCTGATCGGCGAGGGCGGGCTCGGCCCCGGCGAGGGGCTCTGGATCACGCCGTGCCGCTGCATCCACTCGTTCGGGATGCGCTTCCCCTTCGACGCGGTCTTCGTCGGGCGCTACGGCAAGGTGGCGGGGCTATGCGAAGATTTCCCGAGGAACCGGGTCTCCCGGATCTTCGGCGGCGCAAAGGGGGTCCTCGAGCTGCCGGCGGGGACGATCGCCGGGACGGGGACCCGGGTGGGCGACGAGATCCGGCTCGAGCCGTGAGCCCGACGCCTCACCGATATTTCAGGATGCACCAGACCGCGCGCAGGCCGTCCTTCCAGGTGATCTTCTTCCCTTCCTCGTACGTGCGCCCGTGGTATCCGATCCCGACCTCGTAGACCCGGCAGCGGAGCCGCGCCACCTTGGAAGTGACTTCGGGCTCGAACCCGAAGCGGTCCTCCTCGATCCGGATCGCGCGGATCACCTCGCCCCGGAACACCTTGTAGCAGGTCTCCATGTCGGAGAGATTCAGGTTGGTGAACATGTTCGAGAACAGGGTAAGGAACCGGTTCCCGACGTAATGCCAGAAGAAGAGGACCCGCTTCGCCCCGCCGCCCGCGAAGCGGGAGCCGTAGACGACGTCGGCCTTGCCCGCAAGGATCGGGGCGAGCAGTTTGGGGTACTCCTGCGGGTCGTACTCGAGGTCGGCGTCCTGGATCAGGACGACGTCCCCCGTCGTCCGCGCGATCCCCGTCCTCAGCGCCGCGCCCTTTCCCCGGTTCCGGTCGTGGTAAAGGACCCGCACCCCTTCGCGCCCCTCGACGCTTTTCTCGAGAAGCGTCCGGGTACCGTCGGCGGAGAAGTCGTCGACGAGAACGATCTCCTTGCGAAGCCCGGCGGCGGGGGCGCCCTCCACGGCGGAAAGGATCTCGAGGAGGGTCTCCTTCTCGTTGTAGACCGGCATGACGATCGACAGCGTCTTCATCGGGGCCTCCCGCCGCCCGCAGGGATCGCGAGGACCCGGACGGATTTCTCCCGATAGGCCTCGGGAAGCGATGCGATCCACCGCTCGACGGCCTCCCGGCCCGACCGGTCCCAGCTCCCGGCGTAATAGCTTTTGCCGAAGTGGTGCCACTCGAACTCGTTGAACAGGACGTGCGTAAAGCCCGCCTCCGCGAGCGCCGTCGACACGTCGGCGGGGTCCCGGCTCGCCGTGGCGACCCTCTGCAGGGGGTGCTCGTCGAACGGGGACGGCGCGACGACGTCCCGCTCGAAATAGAAAGGGCGGGTCTCCCCGACGAACAGGATTCGCGACTCCGCGGGCAGCGACGCGTTGACGAAGCGCGCGGCGCCGTACGCCGGGAAGAACCGCGAGGCGAGAAGGGCCGCCCTGTCCGGCCGGCCGGGCAGCCGGAACGAGGTCCTCCAGGCGTTGAACATCCCCATCCGCTTCGAGAACCCTTCCGCGGACGCGAGCTGCGCGCACACGCACAGCAGGACGGCCGCCGCCAGCGCCGCCCGCGGGGCCGCAAGCTTCCGGGACCATTGCGACAGGAGGCGCCCGGAGAGCAGCGCCATGGCCGGGAGCGCGGGGAGGAGGAAGCGGGAGAACCACGAGGTGAAGAACCACGCGGCCAGGAAAGACGCCGCGGCGAGCCGCAGGAAACGCCATTCCGCCGCCGTGTCCCGCGGGAGCAGGAAGAGCGACAGGAGGAACAGGGGGAAAGCGGCCCCGAGCGACGCCCCGGGGCCGGACAGTTCCAGGTCGGGGAAGAAGGACAGCGACGCCGCCAGATCCCACAGGTCCCCCGGGCCGCTGTACATGGCGGAGAAGGTATGGGCGTCCCCGGCGAGGATCTTCATGCGCAGCGGCGTCCAGGAGGGGGCCTTGAAGATGCCGTTCAGGAGAGGATAGACCGGGTTCCCCGTCGCCGCCGCGTTCCGGAGCAGCCAGGGGGACCAGGCCGCCGTCGCGGCGGCCAGGAACGGAAGGGACCCCCGAAGGGCGCGTTCCGGCGCAAGACCTTCCGTTCGCCGCGCCCGAAGCAGCAGGAGGGCCGGGGCCGTCGCCGCGCAGGACACGAGCATCGTGTACTTGGTCCCGAGCGATGCGCCGCAGAGCGCTCCGGCCAGGACCCGGAATTTCCGCGCCTCGGCGCCCGCCCCCACGGAGGGGATCAGGGAATACAGGAACGCGAAAAAGAACAGCGCCACCCCCGGGTCGTTCTTCTGGAGGAAGACCGAGTTCAGCGCCGTCGACGAGAACAGGAACAGCGGCGCGGCGACAAGTCCCGCCCTGCGGTCCCCGAGGCGGTCCGCGAGGGTCAGGATGCCCAGCGCGCAGAGGACATGCGAAAGCCAGCCGACCAGGTTGGCCTCCGTGTAGCCGCCGCCCGCCAGCCCGACCATGTTGAGCATTTCGATCCCGAGCGGGAAGTGCGACTCGACGAAATGGACAAGGGGTCGTGTCGTTCCGGACGTCAGGAACAGGCGGGGGAGCCCGTAGTGATAATGGAGCGTGTCGTAGAAGAACGGCGGGATCCACGTGAGCGGGAACGGCGCGATCCCCGCCAGCAGGACAGAGTATTCCCACGGGGACGGGACGGCGGGAGGGGCCGGCGCTTCCCGCCGGGCGGCGCGCAGCCCGACGCCGGCGCAAAGGGTCAGGGCGGCCGCGAGGAGGAAGGCCGACGCCTTCGCGTGTCCGAGGGACCCCAGGACCACCACCGAGAACGAGATCCATGCCATTCCCGCGGCGCATGAGAAGAACATCTCCTCCCCCGCGTGGAAGAAATCGAAGCGCAACGCCCGGAACAGCGACCGGAACGCGAAGGAGGAGGCGGCGAGCCAGGCCGGGAACAGCAGCGGCATCGGGGTTCCTTCCATTCGGTTTCCGCCTATTATCGCCCCATCTTTGTGTTGATTTCCATCGCATAGAAATGCTTATATGTAGTGATGTTTTCCGGCCGCATCACCCCGGAGCAGCTTCGCGGCAGGCTCGCCCCCGGCGGCCCGTGGGTCGATCTGGTCTGTCTCGGCACGACGGACAGCACGAACGGCGTGGCGATGGAAATGGCGGAGGCCGGTGCCCCCCACGGCACGGTCGTCGTGGCGGACGGGCAGACCGGGGGGCGCGGACGCCACGGGCGGCGATGGGTCTCGCCGCCGGGCCGGAACGTGTACGCGTCGTTGATCGTGCGTCCCGAAATGCCGGTTTCGGAGGCATCGGGGCTTTCGCTGGCGGCCGGGGTCGCCCTGGCGGACGCGGCGGAAAGGGCGGGCGTCCCCGCTCTCCTCAAGTGGCCCAACGACCTGTACCTGGGCGACCGGAAGGCGGCCGGCATCCTGGTGGAGACGGCCGTCGGGCAGGGCGGCGCCCGGCACGCGGTGGTCGGCGTCGGGATCAACGTGAACCTGGCCGGGGACGAGATCCCCGCGGAGATCCGCGGGAAGGCGACGTCGCTGCGGATCCGCGCGGGGCGCGAGTTTTCCCGGGCGGAGGTCCTGGCGCTGTTCCTCGACGCCTTCGCGCGCCGGTACGCGGAATTCGCCGCCGGGGGGTTCAAGGCGATCCACCCGGCCTGGGAGCGCAGGGACATGCTCCGGGGGCGGCGCGTTCTCGTCCTGCGGGCGGGGGAAGAGGCACGCGGCGTCGCGCTGGGCGTCGCCGGGGACGGCGCCCTGCGGTTCCGGCCGGACGCTTCGGGCGCGGAGGAACGGCTGTTCAGCGGCGAGATCCTGGAATTCGAGACGATCCTGTCAAGGGAGGCGAAGGACACCGGATGCTTCTCGTGATCGACGTCGGGAACTCCAACACCGTCATCGGGGTGTACGAAGGGGAGAAGCTCCTTCACCACTGGCGTGTCTGGACCGACCGGGAGAAGACCAGCGACGAGTACGGGATCCTGCTCCGGAACCTTTACGAGGCGGCTCGCTTCTCCCCGAAGGACATCAAGGCGATCATCGTCGCCTCCGTCGTCCCCCCCCTCACCCCGACCATCGTCGAGCTCTGCGAGCGGTACTTCGGCATGACGCCGCTGGTCGTCGGGCCCGGGATCAAGACGGGGATCTCGATCAAGATGGACAACCCCCGGGAGGTCGGGGCCGACCGGATCGTCAACTCCGTGGCCGCGTTCGCGAAGCACGGGAAGGCCTCCATCGTCGTCGACTTCGGGACAGCCACCACGTTCGACTACGTGTCGGCGAAGGGCGACTACATGGGTGGGGTGATCGCCCCGGGCGTGAACATCTCGGCGGAGGCGCTCTTCCGGCAGGCGTCGAAGCTCCCGCGCATCGAGATCGCGAAGCCGCCCGCCGTGATCGGGAAGAACACGGTCGCCGCAATGCAGTCGGGCCTCTTCTACGGGTACGTCGCGCTGGTGGACGGAATCCTCGCCCGGATCCGCAAGGAGCTCAGGATCAGCCCCTTCGTGGTCGCCACCGGCGGGCTCGCCCGGGAGATCGCGGCCGAGTCGTCTGAAATCCATGAAATCGATGAGAATTTGACTCTGGAAGGCCTGCGTATTATATACGAAAGGAACATTTAAGCCGTCAGGAGGGAATTTCGAGGTGGACATCCAGCAGATCAGGAACGTAGGGATCATCGCCCACGGGGGCGCAGGGAAGACGACGCTCGCGGAGGCGTTGCTCTTTAACGCAAAGGCGGTCGACCGGCTCGGCAAGGTGGACGACGGAAGCTCGAACTTCGATTTCGACCCGGAAGAGATCCGCAGGAAGATCACGATCGGCACGTCCTTCCATCACTATAGCTGGAACAAGGTGGAGGTCACCCTGGCCGACACCCCGGGCTACACCAACTTCGAGGCCGACACGCGGGCGGTCCTGCGCTTCCTCGACGGCGCCGTCCTGGTCGTCAACGCGGTGTCCGGCGTGGAGGTCCAGACGGAGAAGATGTGGAGCCTCGCGCGCGCGGCGGAGGTGCCGGTGATCGGCTTCGTCTCCAAGATGGACAAGGAGCGCGCGGACTTCGACAAGGCGGTCGCGGAGATGTCGGAGATCCTCAAGGTCCACGCGGTCCCCGTGATGCTCCCCATCGGCAGGGAAGCGTCGTTCTCCGGCGTGATCGACCTGTTCCGGATGAAGGCGCTGGTCTACAAGGGCGACGCCGGCGAGTTCGCCGTGCAGGACATCCCGGCCGACATGGCCGACGCGGCGGCGGATGCGCGCGAGAAGCTGATCGAGTCTTGCGCCGAGGCCGACGACGCCCTCATCGAGAAGTTCCTCGAGGGCGGCGAGCTGTCCGAGGAGGAAATCCGGTCGGGCTTCCGCGCGGGGGTGCGGGCCAACAAGTTCCTGCCGGTCGCCTGCGGCTCCTCGGCGCGCATCGTCGGGATCGCTGCGCTGCAGGACCTCGTCAACTTCGCCCTGCCCGACCCGTCGTTCCGCGGCGAGGTGGCCGGCACCAACCCGAAGGCGAAGGCCGAGGAGAAGCGCGCCATCTCCGAGAAGGCGCCGTTCTCCGCCCAGGTGTTCAAGACGCTCGCCGACCCGTACGCCGGCAAGCTCTCCATCTTCAAGATCTTCTCCGGGACGCTCACCCCCGACATGTCGCCGCTGAACTCCACCAAGGACGCGACGGAGCGGATCGGGGGGATCCTCCGTCTGGAAGGGAAGAAGCAGAAGACGGTCCCGTCGGCTTCCGCCGGAGAGATCGTCGCGGTGGCCAAGTTCAAGGAGACCACCACGGGCGACACGCTCTGCGACCCGAAGGCGCCGATCGTTTTCTCCCTCCCGGAGAAGACGGAGCCGGTCATCTCCTTCGCCGTCCGCCCCAAGACCCGGAACGACGAGGACAAGCTGGGCGCGTCGATCGCCCGGATGATGGAGGAAGACCCCACCATCCATTTCCGCAAGGACGCGCAGACCAACGAGTTCATCCTCGCGGGGATGGGGGACACCCACCTCGAGGTCGTGGTCGAGAAGCTCAAGCGGCAATACAGCGTCGAAGTCGAGATGCGCACCCCGAAGATCGCCTACCTGGAGACCATCAAGGGGAAGGCCGAGGTGCAGGGCAAGCACAAGAAGCAGTCCGGCGGTCGCGGCCAGTACGGCGACTGCTGGATCCGCATCGAGCCGCTTCCCCGCGGGAAGGGGTTCGAGTACGTCGACGCGATCGTCGGCGGGTCGATCCCGCGGCAGTACATCCCCGCGGTCGAGAAGGGCGTCGTGGAGCGGATGTCCAAGGGCGTCATCGCCGGGTTCCCGATGGTCGACGTCCGCGTCACCGTGTTCGACGGCTCCTTCCACACGGTCGACTCCTCCGAAATGGCGTTCAAGATCGCCGGCTCCCTCGCCTTCAAGAAGGCGGCGGCCATCGCGAAGCCGGTGCTGCTCGAGCCGATCGTCGAACTGGAAGTGGTCGTCCCCGACGAGAGCGTGGGCGACGTCATGGGCGACCTGAGCGGGCGGCGCGGCCGCGTGCTGGGCGTGGACGCCAAGGGCAAGAGCCAGGTCGTCCGGGCCCAGGTTCCGCTTTCCGAGGTGCTCCGCTATTCGTCCGACCTGAACTCCATGACGGGCGGCCGCGGGCAGTTCACCATGAAGATCGACCATTACGAGGAAACGCCGGCCGCCATCGCCGAGAAGGTGATCGCGGAAGCGAAGAAGGAGGTCGGCGAAGAGGAGGAGGAGTGACGGGTCCCGGCGGGAAGCAGCCCGGCGACGACCTGACCCGGGACCAGCCGGCCGGGGAGGACGCGCGCCTCTCGCTCGAGGCGAGGATCGCCGCGATGACGGTGCCGGAGAAGGTCGAGCTGGCGTCGAAGGGAAACCGCGAGGTCCGGCGGATCCTCTCGAAGGACGCCAGCAGCATGGTGGCCCGGGCGGTGATTTCCAGCCCCCGGCTGTCCGAGGAGGACGTCGTCGCCTTCGCGTCGTCCTCCCTGACGAACGAGGAGATCCTGCGCGCCATCGCGGACAACCGGCAATGGACCTCGAACCGGCTGATCGTGTCGGCGATCGTGCAGAACCCGAGGACCCCGCCGCACGCGGCGATACGGTTCCTCGCCATGTTCGCGAACAACGAGTTGAGGGTCCTGATGAACAACCGCAGCGTCGGCATCGTCGTGCGCCAGGAGGCGAAACGGCTGCTGGCGCAGCGATCATAGCCCTCCGGGAGAAGCCGTGGCACTGTTCAACTACGCAACGCGAGAGCTCAGCGCGAAGGTCGTCTACTACGGCCCGGGGCTGTCGGGCAAGACCACCAACATCGAGATGGTCCACAAGATGCTGCGTCCCGACCAGAAGGGTCGCCTCATCTCGCTTCCCACCGAGACCGACCGGACGCTGTTCTTCGACTTCCTACCCATCGACCTGGGCCAGATCAAGGGGTTCAAGGTCCGCTTCCACCTCTACACCGTCCCGGGCCAGGTCTTCTACAACGCCACCCGCCGACTGGTGCTGCAGGGGGTCGACGGCGTCGTGTTCGTCGCCGATTCGCAGCGCGAGATGGCCAACAGCAACATGGAGAGCCTGAAGAACCTGATCGACAACCTCTCCAGCTACGGGAAGAAGCTGGAGGAGCTGCCGTTCATCATCCAGTACAACAAGCGCGACCTGAAGAACGTCATGTCGGTCCAGGAGATGGACCAGGCGCTGAACTACCTCCGCGTGCCGACGTACGAGGCGGTGGCCCCCACGGGCAAGGGCGTCACCGAGACGCTCGTCGCCATATCGCGGCTCGTCTTCGCGCACCTGCGCAAGACCCTCCTGATGCCCGGCGAGATGGCGTCGCAGGAAGGGCTGATGGAGCTCGCCGACGACAAGATCCAGAAGGACTTCGGGCAGAAGGAGGCGGAGCAGCTCGAGGAGATCTCCGACCTCGAGGAGATCAAGGAGGCCGCCGCGCCGGCTGAGAGGGAGGTGGAGCTGGAGCTGGAGCCCACGTCCCTCAAGGGCGGCTCGGCGTCGGCCCCCACGCCCCCTCCGGCCCCGGTTGAGTTCGACGAGCTGGGCGAGATCGAGGTGGAGCGGCCCAAGGGCGCGATCCCCACGGTGTCGGTCAAGGCGGAGGGAGGAGGGCCGCTCACGTTCCTCAAGTTCGAGGCCCCCTTCGTCTCGCCGGAAGGGCACGCCATCCTTCCCGCCCTGTTCCTGGACGGCAACGCCAACCCCGTGCGCGTTCGCATCCGCGTGACGATCGACGAGGAGCGACCCTAGTTGGCCGACGCGTTCGCAGGAAACGCGGCAGAGATCCTCCGGTCGGCGAGGCCGATCGAGGAGCGGCTGAAGGAATTCTGCGAAGAGGTGTCCGGGTTCGTTGGCGGGGGCAACGTCTCCGTCCTGCTCTTCGACCGGGACAGCGAGGATTTCTTCGTCAGGACGTCCACCCGCAGGACGCACCCCGCGGCGCCGGAGGTCCACTTCGCGGCGGAGGGCACCCTGGAGGAGCTGTCCCTCGCGGAGAGGCGCCCCGTGATCCTGGAGGAGCGGGTCCCCCCGGCGGGCAGCCGCCGGCAGGGGGCCGTCATGATGCTTCCCCTGGTCTCCTCCGGCGAGCCGCACGGCGTCCTCGTCGTCCACGCGGTCACGTCCGCAGGGATACCCGAGGAACGCCAGGCGGCCATAACCGACGTCTCGAAGGTGCTGGCCGACACGGTGGGGTCGTCGCTGAGGGAGGAGTCCGCGGCCCTCCGGATGACCAAGATCGCCGCCATCAACGAGGCGGGGGTCAACATCATCTCGACGCTGGACCTCTCGCGGCTCCTGAAGCTGGTGGCCACGTCCGCCTGCCTGATCATGGAGGCGGAAACGTGCGTCATCCGCCTGCTCGACCCCGAGACGGGCAAGTACGGCATCCGGGAGTCCTACGGGATGAAGACGGAAGGGGAGCAGAAGGACCTCTTCCTCCTCGACAAGAAGGCGGTCACGCGGATCCTGAAGGGCGAGCCGTCGCTGCTGGTCCGCGACATCTCCGCGGAGAAGGACTGGCGGGAATTCGGCGACGCCGCGCGCACGCTGATCTGCCTCCCCCTTCGCGGGGACGAGGACATCCTGGGGACCGTCACGATCTTCGACAAGTTCCCCCACAAGACCTTCTTCCCTTCCTCCTTCACCGCCGAGGACCTGGCCACCTTCGGGAAATACGTCCGGTACGTGGAGAAGGCGGTCGCCAACGCCATTGCCTACGAGCGGAACGACCGCCTGCGCAACCTCGACGAATCGACCAGCCTGCCCACGCTGAAGTACTTCCAGGACCGCCTCCTGCACGAGATCAGCCGGGCCCGGCGCTTCCAGCGCAAGCTGGTGCTGATGATCTGCGAGGTGCACGCCCGGGTCCCCGAGGAGGCGCTTCCCCGCGTCGGCCGGGGCGACTGGGTGATGAAGCGGGTGGCGAAGACGATCCGGGAAACGCTGCGGGAATACGACGTGGTGGCCCGGATCAGCGATGCGAAGTTCGGAATGATCCTCCCCGAGGCGGAGGACGGAACCATGAGCGCCATCCCCCGCGTCAAGAAGGCCATCGCGGCCTCGGTGGAAGAGATCCGCAGGAAGTCGAAGGACGCCCGCGTGGACGTCCGGTTCGGCCACGCCTCCTTCCCGGAGGACGGCGAGGACCATGAGAAGCTGATCTTCAAGTCCAACATCCTCAAGATGTGACCGCGGCCGGCGCTTCCGCAAGGAGCGTCGCATTCGCAGCAGAACATCTCCATTTCCCTGCAAGGCAGGAGGCCTCCTGTTCCGCAGCGGGAGGTTCCTCCTGGCGGGGGACGCTCTTTCCCTCCACCCGCGTAAAGCCAAGAGTGTCCCCCTCTGTGCCGTCCATGGCCTCGTCGCCTGCGCTGTTTCTCGTTCCCGCCCTCCATGGCTCCACTTCGAAACAGACGCCGCTCCTCGAGACCCCCGCTGCTCCACGGGAGCCCTCCTCTTGCAGGGAAGAGGAGAGGTCCTACTGCCGGGCACTGCTTGCGAAAGCGCCTGTGCGCGGTACCGGAAGGTCAAAGGCGCCGGCAATCATCGAACGCGACACCAAGCACCAAGACACTAGCCACAAAGGAGAACTTCTCTACGGAAGGTACGTACGGAAAAGCTTTCGATATAGGGGCGACTGGTTTCGGGGGACACTCTTGGTTTTACGTGGGCGAAGGGAAAGAGTGTCCCCCGCCCAGATAACAAGAAATCAGTTTTACTATCTTTCAAAGGGTTCGTCCGGAAAGGTGTAACCTCTCAGGCTACAACTTTTCAGGAACACCCCCCCGCGGATGGCGATACCGGGAATCGATAACGAAAAACAGAACGTTCGCGGATGCTATAACAGGTCCTCGGGCGGCCCGTCGACCAGTCCGGGCGCGGCTCCCGGCAGCGCCTCGTCCATCGACCCGGGGCGGTACCCTTTCAGGTCCACGGAGACGTAGAGGAAGCCGTTCTTCCGGAAATGCACGTCCACGGCGTCCGCCGTCTCGGGATTGAAGAGGCGGGGGATCTCGTCGGGGGCCACCTCGATCCGGGCGACCGGGCCGTGGACGCGGACGCGATACTGGCGGAAGCCCAGCCGCCGCAGCAACTCCTCGCAAGCTTCCACGCGGGCCAGCTTTTCCCGGTCGATCGGCGTTCCGTAGGGGAAGCGGGACGCCAGGCAGGCGAAGGGGGCCCGGTCGGCCGTCGGCAGGCCGAAGTGGCGGCTCAGACTCCGGATCGCCTCCTTCGTGAGGCCGGCCTCCTCCAGGGGGCTCCGGACCCCGAGCTCCTTCGCGGCGCGGCGGCCGGGGCGATGGGATCGGGCGTCGTCCGCGTTCGATCCGTCGCAGACGGCGGCGTACCCTTCCTCGCGGGCGATGGAGGAGAAAATCCCGAACAGCTCCCTCTTGCAGTGGTAGCAGCGGTCTGGCGGGTTCTCCCGGAATACGGGGAGCGACAGCTCGTGCGATTCGACGAGGCGGTGCCTCACTCCCCACGCCTGCGCGAGGGAAACGGCCTCTTCCCGCTCCGCGGCCGGGTAGGTGGGCGACGCGGCCGTGACGGCCAGAACGCGGTCTCCCAGCGCCTCCTTCGCGGCGTGGAGCAGCAGAGTGCTGTCGACACCGCCGCTGAAGGCGACGACCGCCGATTCCATTTCCCGGAGGATGCGGAGAAGCCTCACGTACTTTTCAGCAGAGGAGTCCACGGCTCACCTCCGAAAAGTCCCGGTCTTCCGGTACCGTCACCGTCCGCTCCCCGCCCGGGGAGATCTCGAGGACCTCGAAAGGGCCGGGCCGGGCCGCGCTGCTGTACCGCGTGAGGATGCGGGAGAGGACGCCCATCCGCTCGCCGGGGTCTCCCCCGAGCAGGACGACGGAAGGTCCCGGGTGGCTCCGGGAGACGCAGACGGCGGCTTTGCCGCGGCAGAAGGCCTCCAGGCGCCGGTTCTCCTCCTCGCTTTTGGCGACGACCGCCTTGACCGGCCCCACGCGGAAGTGGCGCCCGAACTTGAGGAGGTGGACGTCGAACAGACGGAAGCCGGGGTCGTTCTCCACGAGGTCGCGCACCTTGACGGAGAAGGTCCGGTCGGTCAGCAGGCACCCGCCGCCGGAGCCCGGGTACTCGCCGATCTTCCACTCTTCCGCAAGGCGCATCTGCTCCCGGCGCGACCGGCCATAGATGGCGTGGAGCTTCTCCCGGTCGACCCAGCCCTCGGTCTCGGGAAGGGTCGGCGGGAGGAGCTTCGCGGACAGCGGGCGCAGGACGAGCCCGCCGCAGCCGCTGTGCCGGTCGATGGTCCGGATCGCGTCGTCCCGCTGGGACATCGGCCGCTGCCCGACCACCTCCCCCGTGACGATGAAGGAGGCGCCGATCTCCTCCATGAACGCGCGCGCCAGCCGGAACGAGAGGATCCGGCAGTCGATGCAGGGGTTCATGCCTTTCCCCCGGCCGTGGACGGGGCGCCGGACGATGTCGAGGTAGTCCTCTCCCAGCAACGCCTTCCGGAAGGGGATGCCCAGGCGTACCGCGGCGAGCTCCGCGCGGGAACGTTTCCCGGCATCGTCCGGGGCCGGGACCTCCTTGGTCATGAAAGGGTAGTCGAAGTGGAGTGCGTGCAGCCCGATCCCCTGGTCGAGCAGCGTCCGCGCGGCGAGGATGCTGTCGAGCCCGCCGGAGAAAAGGATCACCGCTTCCCTGCGCGCTGGGGAGGGAGAGGGGGTCATTCGGGGCGGGTCGCGTCCTGCCCGTATTCCGCCGGGGAGAGCGGCTCGCCGATCCGCGGGCTGCCGCCGCAGGCGGGGCAATCCGGGTCGCGCGGAACGGAGCGGAAGGAGGCCTCGCCGGTGAGGGCGTCGACGATCAGGAGCCTGCCGCCGGGGCGGGGGGGGATCCCCGCCAGGAGCTTGACGGCTTCCAGCGCCTGCCACGCGCCGACGATGCCGGCCGCCGCCCCGAGGATCCCGACCTGGGACGCCCCCGGCGAATCCGTGCGCGGGGGGATCTCCGGGATCAGGCAGCGCAGGCAGGGCGACTCGCCCGGCACCACGGTGAGCATCTGCCCGCCGAACCGCATGACCCCCGCGTGGACCAGGGGGCGGCGCGTCGCGACGGCGGCGTCGTTGCACAGGAACTTCGTCGGGAAGTTGTCGGAGGCGTCCACCACGGCGTCGTACCCGCGGAAGAGGGCGCAGGCGTTCTCCGGGGTGAGCATCGACGGAAAGGCTTCCACGTCCAGGTCCGGCCGGAACGCGCGGAGGGCGTCTGCGGCGGATTCCGCCTTCCAGCGGCCTACCGAGGCGGCCGCGTGGATCACCTGGCGGTTCAGGTTGGAGAGGTCGAGGCGGTCGCCGTCGATCACGCCGATCCGGCCCACGCCGGCCGCCGCGAGGTACAGCAGGGCGGGCGAGCCGAGCCCGCCGGCGCCGACGACGAGGACCGAGGAGCGGAACAGCCGTTCCTGCCCTTCCCTTCCCAGTTCCGCCAGGCGGAGATTCCGATCGTAACGGCGCGTGTTTTCTTCTGACCAATTCATCCCGGATATTATAACGTATTAGGCAGGACGCGCCCGCCGGCCCGCCGCCGCGGCGCGCAAACGACCGCAGGAGGGGTCCCTTGCCGATCGACGTGGGTCCGATCCGCGAAGCCGAATTTCCCGTATCCTCGGAATACCTCTATTTCAATCACGCCGCCGTTTCCCCGATCCCATCGTCGGCCGCCGAGGCGGGCATCCGGATGCTCATGCGCAGCCGGGACGAGGGGGCGTGGCAGATCCGGAAATGGGAGGAGCTCGCCCATGAGACCCGCGGGCGGTTCGCACGGATCATAGGGGCCTCCCCCGAGGAGATCGCCTTCGTGAAGAACACCTCCGAGGGGCTGTCCTTCGTGGCGGCCGGCTTCCCCTGGAGGGAAGGGGACAACCTGGTCACGTCGAACGTGGAGTACCCGTCCAACGTCTATCCCTGGATGCGCCTGCGGTCCCGGAACGTGGAGCTGCGGATGGTCGCCGCCAGGGAGGGGCGGGTGCGGAAGGAGGACCTGTTCGCCGCGTGCGACGGGAAGACCCGGATGATCGCCCTTTCCTCGGTCGAGTTCGTGAACGGCTACCGGAACGACCTCTCGGGGATCGGCGAATACTGCCAGAAGCACGGGATCTTCTTCTGCGTGGACGGGATCCAGTCGATCGGGGTCCTCCCGATGGACGTCAAATCGTTCGGGATCGACGCGCTTTCCGCCGACGGCCACAAGTGGCTCCTCGCCCCGGAGGGGATCGGCGGCTTCTACATCTCCCGCGACGTGATGGAGATGGTGGAGCCGGTGATCCTGGGCTGGCACTCCGTGAAGAACCGCTTCGACTTCGAGAACTACGACTTCCGCCTGTCCCCCGACGCGCGGCGGTTCGAGCCGGGAAGCCACAACACGGTCGGCATGGCTGCCTTCAACGCCTCCATGGAGCTGCTGCTGTCCATCGGGTTGGACCGGATCTGGGAGCGGGTCCGCCGGCTGACGGAGCGGATCCTCGAGAAGGCGGGGGAGAACGGGTTCGAGGTGCTGTCCCCCCCCAATCCGGAGGAGCGCTCGGGGATCGTGACGTTCCGCGTGCCCGGGGCGGACAACGCCGCGCTGTGGAAGGCGATGCACAACCGGAAGGCGATCTGCTCCCCCCGGGGCGGCGGCATCCGCATGTCGCCTCACTTCTACAACACGCCGGAGGAGATCGACCGCTTTTTCGATATACTTCTCGAGGAACGGGACCGTCCATAACGGGATCGCACATAACAAGGAGGATCGAACACCATGGACATGCAGCTCAAGGACCGCTTCGCCGAGCTCTGGAAAAAATATTTTCCCGGTGCGGAGCTGCCCATCGCGTTCTGGTACGCCGACAATGCGGAAGGAACCGAGAAGCTCACCCTGCCGAAGGAGCACCGCTGCATGCTGGGCGACCTGGCGCCGGTCCGCCAGGGGAAATCGTTGCGCTTCGACGAGTACACGATCGGGTGCCAGGGCGGGAAGATCTACTGCGGGTTCTCGGACAAGCAGATGCCGGACTTCGAGTATTTCCTTTCCTGCGGCATTCCGGGCAAGGTCGAGGGGGAGCGCTACAAGAAGACCCCGGGCCTGGTGAAGGATTACCTCAACCGGCAGGAGACGTACTCGGCGCCCGAGCAGTATCTCGTCTTCAAGCGGTTCGACCAGCTCGGCTGGGGCGACCAGCCGGTCGCGATGGTCTTCTTCGCGCCGCCCGACGTCATCGCGGGGCTGTTCACCCTGGCCAACTTCGCGGAGGCCGAGCTCGACGGCGTGCACTGCCCGTTCGGCGCGGGGTGCGCCGCCATCGTCAGGTACCCGTTGCTGGAGTCGAGCGCGGCGCGCCCCCGGGCCGTGCTCGGGCTGTTCGACGTGTCCGCCCGGCCGTTCGTGAAGAGCACGGAGCTCACCTTCGCGGTGCCGATGGGCAAGTTCACCGCCATGGTCAACGACATGGAGGAGAGCTTCCTGACCACGAAGTCCTGGGCGATTATGCAGCGGCGGATCGAGAACATGTTCAAGCGCGGCTAGGAAAAGCAGGCCGCCGGGGCTAAAGCGTCTTCAGCCGGTAGGACCTCGTCCCCAGGCCGACCTCCTCGGCGTAGGAGAGCTGCACCGTCCAGTCGACGGCGGGGTGGGTCTCGCGGAACGGGTCCTTCCCGGCGGCCTCGATGACGAGGTCCGCGCACGCCTGGTCCAGCGCCACGGGGTCGGCGGAGGCGAGGATCCCGACGTCGGGCGACATCGGCCGGTCGTTGAAGGGGTAGCAGTCGCAGAACGGCGACACCTGCGTGACGAAGGAAACGAAGAGCAGGGCGCCCTTTTTCCCCGCGACGGCCCCGAGGGCGTGGTCCACCATCTTCCGCTGGACCAGCGGCGAAACCTCGTTCCAATCCACGTGGATCGTCTTCTCCGGGCAGACGACGATGCAGTCGGCGCAGCCGATGCAGACCTCCGGGGAGATGGCGGCCTTGCTTTCGGCGACGCGGATCGCGCCGACGGGGCAGTGGGACACGCAGACGCCGCATCCCGTGCATCCTTCCGGGTGCACCGCCGGCCCGACCGTCGAGTGCTGGACGAGCTTCCCCGAACGGGATGCGCAGCCCATCCCCAGGTTCTTCAGCGCCCCACCGAAGCCGCTGAGCTCGTGCCCCTTGAAATGGGTGGCCACGACCATGGCGTCGGCCCGGGCGATCTCGGCGCCGACGGACACCTCGCGGCATTCGCGCCCGTCCACGGCGACGCGGACGAAGCTCTCGCCCCGCAGGCCGTCGGCGATGACGATCGGCGCCCCGGCGACCGAAAAAGCGAACCCGTTCGTGATCGCGGTCCGCAGGTGGTCGACCGCGTTGCTGCGGCTCCCCGCGTACAGGGTGTTGGTGTCGGTGAGGAACGGGCTCGCGCCCAGCGTCATTATTTCCTCAACGATTTTGCGTATGTAGATGGGCCGAATGAAAGCGGTGTTCCCCTTTTCGCCGAAATGCAGCTTCACGGCGGTCAGGGCCCCGGCGCGGACCTTCTCCGCGATCCCGGCGGCCCGCAGGAGCGCGCCGGTCTTGTCGAGAAGGCCGGTCCCGGGCCGGGAGGACAGGTCGGTGAGCCATACGGTCGAGGAAGCGCTTTCCGTGGCCATGTGAGCCTCTCATTGACGAAATAGTGGCAAAGGCAATATAATACATCAAAACAAAACCGACCATGACGATTCCCAAGAGATACGAGAAGGAGATGCGCGTGAATTTCAAAATCGGTGAAATGGCGGTGTATCCCGCGCACGGCGTCGGTATCGTCCAGGCGATCGAGTCGAAAAGCTTCTCGTGCGGAAAAAAGGAATCGTTCTACGTCTTGCGGATCCTCGACACCGGGATCACCATCATGATCCCGATGGGGAACGCGCAGCAGGTCGGCCTGCGCTGCGTCATGGACCAGACGGCCGTGCGCTCCGTCTACAAGATCCTGCGGGAGCGCGAAGTAGAGCTCGAGCCCAAGCCGTGGAACCGGCGGTACCGCCAGTACATGGAGAAGCTCAAGTCCGGGTCCCCCTTCGAGATCGCGGAGGTGCTTCGGAACCTGCTTCTCCTGAAGGCGGAAAAGGCGCTGTCCTTCGGCGAACGGAAGATGCTCGACGCGGCACGGTCGCTTCTCGTCAAGGAGATCTCGATCGCGAAATCCGTCCCCGAGGAAGCCGTCGAGGCCGATCTCCGCCGTTTCCTGAACCTGTAGCTCACGGCGTCGCGGGTCGCCTTGCTGGGCACGATCGTCATCGTCGTCGCCGGGGGCACGGGCCGGCGGATGGGCGCCTCCGTGCCGAAGCAGTTCCTCCCGCTGGCCGGGCGTCCGCTGCTCGACCGGACGCTCTCCTCCGCATCCTCCTCACCGGACGTCGACGGCATCGTCCTGGCCCTTCCCCCCGACACCCCGGAGGAGGTGAAGGAGTCCTACCGGCGGTTCCCGAAGATGGTGGCGGTGGCGGATGGCGGGGCGCAGCGGCAGGACTCGGTGCGCAACGCCCTCGAGGCGGTGCCGAGGGAGGCCGGCATCATACTGGTCCACGACGCGGTGCGCCCCTTCGCGACTCCCGGGCTGTTCTCCCTGTGCGCGCGCGCGGCGGGGGAGCGGGGGGCTGTCGTCCCCGTAGTCCCCGTGCGGGACACCGTGAAGACGCGGGGCCCGGAAGCCGGGACCGTCGTCACGCGGGACCGCGGGGATTACCTGCTCGCCCAGACGCCCCAGGGCTTCCGGGCGGAGATCCTACGCGAGGCGTACGCCAAGGCCCTGCGGGACGGGACGACCGGGACGGACGACGCGTCGCTCGTGGAGGCGGCGGGCCTTCCGGTCGCCGCGATCCCCGGGGAGGAAAGGAACATCAAGGTCACCCTGCCCGAAGATCTGAGGATGGCGGCGGGGCTCGTCGAGGAGGAGCCCGACCTCCGCATCGGCATGGGGGGCGACGCCCACCGGCTGGCGGAAGGGATCCCGCTCTGGCTGGGGGGCGTGAAGGTGGACCACCCGAAGGGGCTCCTGGGGCACTCCGACGGCGACGTGCTGCTGCACGCCCTGGCGGACGCCATCTACGGCGCCCTCGGCGACCGGGACATCGGGTTCCACTTCCCGCCGGGGAAGGAGGAGACCCGGGGGATCTCCAGCCGCCTCATCCTCGCCCACGCGCGTTCCCGCATGGCTTCGCTGGGGTTCGGCCTGCTGGGGCTCGACGCCGTGGTGGTGTGCGAGGCGCCGAGGATCGCCCCGATCGCGGACGCGCTGCGGGACTCGATCGCGGAGATCCTGTCGGTCGCGCCGGACCGGGTGAGCGTGAAGGGGAAGACGACGGAAGGGATGGGTTTCGAGGGGCGCGGCGAGGGGATCTCCGCCTGGGCGGTCGCCCTGCTCCGCGGCGCCCGAAAAGGAAACGAGGGGGGGGCGGCGGAATGAGCCTTGCCGTGTTCAATTCGATGGGAAACCGGAAGGAGCCGTTCGTCCCGCTCGTCCCGGGGAAGGTCGGGATGTACGTCTGCGGGGTCACGGTGTACGACCTCTGCCATATCGGGCACGCCCGCGCGAACGTGGCCTTCGACATCATCGTCCGGTACCTGCGCCACTCGGGGTATGAGGTGACGTACGTCCGGAACTTCACCGACATCGACGACAAGATCCTGAAGCGCGCGCGGGAGGAGGGGAGCGACTACCTCGCCGTCTCCACGAAATACATCGATGCGTTCCACGAGGACTTCGACCGGATGGGGCTCCTGCGCCCGGACGCGGAGCCGAAGGCGACCGAGCACATCCCCGAGATCGTCGCCCTGGTGGCCGACCTGGTGGGCCGCGGCAAGGCGTACGCCGTCGACGGCGACGTGTACTACTCCGTGAAGGGGTTCGCCGAGTACGGGAAGCTGTCGGGGAAGAACGTCGAGGACCTGCTGTCGGGCGCCCGCGTCGACGTGGACGAGCGGAAGGCCGACCCGCTCGACTTCGCATTGTGGAAGGCCTCGAAGCCGGGCGAGCCCGCGTGGGACAGCCCGTGGGGCCCGGGCCGCCCCGGGTGGCACATCGAGTGCTCCGCGATGTCCATGAAGCACCTGGGGGAGACGTTCGACATCCACGGCGGCGGGAAGGACCTCGTGTTCCCGCACCACGAGAACGAGATC
>DCUH01000082.1 GCA_002327765.1 bacterium UBA2219
TGCGGCCGATGCGGTGGATGTAGGCGTCGGCGCAGTCGGGCATGTCGTAGTTGATGACGTGCGAGATGCCCGCCACGTCGATGCCGCGCGAGGCGATATCGGTGGCGACCATGATGCGGTACTTGCCGTCGCGGAAGCCGTTTAGCGAAGCCTGACGGCGCGTCTGCGAGAGGTTCCCCTGCAGGCAGGTAGCGCTGTGGCCGGCGTCAGCCAGCTCCTCAGCGATGCGCTTGGCGCGATGCTTGGTGCGGGCGAAGACGAGCACCGGCCCGTCCCCCGTCTGCAGCAGCAGCTCCATGAGCAACGGGGTCTTCAAGTGCGGTGGCACGGGATAGACGGCGTGCGAAACGGTCTCGACCGGAGCCGAGATGCCGATCTGGACGGTCAGCGGATCGCGCAGCACCTCAGCGGACAGCTGACGGATGTCTTCCGGCATGGTGGCGGAGAAGAGAAGCGTTTGACGCGCTTCTGGAGTCGCGCGGACGATGCGTCGGATATCGGGCAGGAAGCCCATGTCGAACATCCGGTCCGCCTCGTCGAGGACGAATACCTCGACCGATGACAGGTCGATGAGCTTCTGGTTCATGAGGTCGAGCAGGCGTCCCGGCGTCGCGACGAGGATATCCACCCCCTTGAGGAGCGCCTGCTCCTGGGGTCGCTGGCTCACGCCGCCGTAGATGGTCGCGTGCCGCAATCCCGTGTGGACGGCGTACGCCCCGAAGCTCTCGCCGACCTGCACGGCCAGTTCCCTCGTGGGAGTGAGGACCAGGGAGCGGACCGTGCGCTTGCCGCGCTTCGGCCTGCCGGCCGCGAGGAGGCGCTGGAGGATGGGCAGCGCGAACGCCGCCGTCTTCCCGGTGCCCGTCTGGGCGGACCCCAGGATGTCCCTGCCTTCGAGGACGTGGGGGATCGCCTGCTCCTGGATGGGGGTGGGGGCGGGGTAGTTCATGGACTGCACGGCCCGGAGGATTTCCGGGGATAGGCCGAATTCCTGGAACTGCATATTCTTATCTGTTCTCCTTGAGCATCAAGTGGGTTCGGTTCGCGGACGACATGCGGCTCCGGCGCGAAGCATCTGCGGGAACCTGGGGAACTTGGAGGAATGGAGTGCCACGGGTGCGCAAACTTTTATCAATCTATCACGCGGCGCCGTCGATTGGCAAGCCGCTTCGAACCGCGCCCGCATATGCGCCCGTTACCGGCCCGGGGCGCCGGGTTGCCGTGCCGGACCGGGCGGACCCTCACCGGCCTTCCGCCTCCAGGAACCGCTCCGCCTCGATCGCCGCCCGGCACCCCGTCCCGGCGGCGGTGATCGCCTGGCGGTATATCCTGTCGTGGACGTCCCCGGCGGCGAAGACCCCTTCGACGCTCGTCCGGGCCCCCTCGCGCAGGACGATGTAGCCCTTGTCGAGTTGCAGCTGACCCTCGAAGACCTTCGTGTTGGGGTCGTGGCCGATGGCGATGAAGACCCCCTCCACCTTCCGTGTCGTGCCGGAGCCGTCCTTCACGTTCTTCAGGACGATGCCGGACACCTCGTTCTTTTCGGACGCAAGGATGTCCGTCACGACCGTGTCCAGGACGAACTCGATCTTCGGGTTCTTCCGGGCCCGTTCCACCATGATCTTCGATGCACGGAACTCGTTGCGCCGGTGGATCACCAGAACTTTCGAAGCGAACCGGGTCAGGAAGTTCGCCTCCTCCATCGCCGTGTCGCCGCCCCCGACGACGGCGATCTCCATGTTCCGGAAGAACGCGCCGTCGCAGGTGGCGCAGGTCGAGACGCCGCGTCCCATGAGCCGTTTCTCCGATTCGAGCCCGAGGAGGCGGGCGGACGCGCCGGTGGCGACGATCAGCGTCCGGGTCGTGTACTCGTTTCCGTCGGTGCGGACGGTGAAGGGGCGCTTCGAAAGGTCGACCGAGGAGACGGTTTCCGTCTTGTACTCCGCGCCGAAACGCTCCGCCTGCTTTCGCATGAGCTCGACGAGCTCCGGCCCCTGGATCCCTTCAGGGAAGCCGGGGAAGTTCTCCACATCGGTTGTCAGCGTGAGCTGCCCGCCGGGCTCGCGCCCCTCAAGCACCAGGGGGGAGAGGTTGGCGCGCGCGGTATAGATGGCGGCGGTGGAGCCGGCGCACCCGGAACCGAGGATGATCACGTCTCGAACCATTTGAAACCTCCGGGTCGTTTCTTGGGGTCTGTCTTTGTAAATTAGCGCGAAAAGCGTTCTGCCGGGCGAAATTCCATGCAAGAATATATCCCATTAACGTCTTCTCACACTACATGTAACCGGAAGGAGGGCTCAAGGAATGGCCGCTTCGAAAGCACCCAAGGAGCTACTGGAAATCCTGAACCAGTCCATTGCCCGGGAAATCCAGGTGTCGGTGCAGTACATGTGGCAGCACGTCCTTTGCAGCGGGGTCAAGGGATACGCTGTGCGCGACGTATTCAAGAAATTCGCCGTCGAGGAGATGAAGCACGCGGAGGCGTTCGCCGAGCGGCTGGCGTATCTCGGGGGGATACCGACGACCAAGCCGACGCCCATCTTCGTCGGGGGGACCCTGAAGGAGATGCTGACCGTCGACAGGAAGGACGAGGAAGGCGCGATCGCCTTGTACCGGAAAGGCATCGCGGCCGCGGCGAAGGCGGGCGACGACACCACCAAGTCGCTGTTCCGCCGGATCCTTGCGGAAGAGGAAGAGCATCACGACGTGTTCGGCTCGCTCCTCGAAGAAGATTAAGGGCCGGAGCGCGTCGGAAACGGGCCGGCGGTCGGGCGCCCCGTGCGCGTCGGACCCCGCCCGCCGGCCGGGCGGCGCGCTCTTCGCCCGCATCTCCACCTCCCTCCTGCGCTGGTTCCGGTCCTGCGGCCGCGGGATGGAATGGCGGGAGACCACCGACCCGTACCGGATCTGGGTCTCTGAGATCATGCTGCAGCAGACCCGCGTGGAGACCGTCGCCCCTTACTACTCCCGGTTCATCGCGCGCTTTCCCGATATCGCGTCGCTCGCGGGCGCGGCGCCGGACGACGTCCTTTCCTTGTGGGAAGGGCTCGGGTACTACGCCCGCGCGAGGAACCTCCACCGGGGCGCCCGGATCGTGCGGGAACGCCACGGGGGAATGCTGCCCTCCACGGTCGAGGAGCTCATGAGGCTCCCGGGAGTCGGGCGCTCGACGGCGGGGGCGATCGCCGCCATCGCCTTCGGGCGGGACGAGCCGATCCTCGACGCGAACGCCCGGAGGGTCGTCGCGAGGCTTTTCGGGGTCCGGGGGGACCTGCGCTCGACCGCGACGGAAAGGACGCTTTGGGAATACTCCGCGCTCCTGGTCCGCAAAGGGACGGGGCGCGACACGGCGTTGGCCGTCATGGACCTCGGCGCCGTCTTGTGCATCCCGAAATCCCCGCGCTGCTCCGAATGCCCGGTGAGCGCCTGCTGCGAGTCCTTCGCGAGGGGGCTCCAGGGGGAGATCCCGCCGCGGAGATTCCGCAAGGCCGTCCCGCACCACGACATCGTCGCGGCGCTGTTCCGGCGCGACGATGGCTGGTATTACTTTCGCCGCAGGCCGCCGGAAGGGCTGCTGGGGGGCCTTTGGGCTTTTCCGTCGGGGAGGCGCCTGCCGGGGGAATCGCCCGAAGCCGCCCTGCGACGTGCGACCCGGGAGAAACTCGGGGTGGGGATCGCGATTCAAAGGAACATGGGAACCGTAAAGCACGCTTACTCACACTATCGCATCACGATGCACGGATTTCTTTGCTCGGCGAAAGGAAACGGTCTGCCTTCGGACGGCGACTCGGCATGGCTCCGGCCGGGAACTCCGGGGGGGCGCGGGCTTCCCAGAGCCGACAGAAAGCTTCTGGAGCGAATCCTGGAAGAGGAGGGCGCAGATGGATCTTAAGGAGATGCTGAAGCCGGGAGGGAGAGGGGTTTTTTCGTCCGCTTCGGGGACGGGTATAGTGAACAGCGCGGTCTACGCCGTGCCTCGTGTCGTGGAAAAGGACGTGGTGGCGTGGGGGATGATCGACGGGCGGACCTGGAGCAACATCCAAGAAAATCCGCACGCGTCCTACGCGTACTTTGAGCCGGGCGAAGGGTATAAAGGCACGCGCCTCACGCTGGTCCTCGCGCGCACGGAGGACTCGGGCGAGCTGCTCGACGCGATACGGGAAGGGGTTCGGGGGAAGAGCCCGGTGGACCCGGCGGCCCTCCGGCACGTGGCGTATTTCAAGGTCGTGGAGGCGCGCCCCCTGGCGTAGCGGGCGGGGATCGGCGCGGGCGGACGAAAGGAGCTACGGCGATGAAAGCGATTACGGTTTTGTTTGCCGCGGCGTTCCTCATCGCGGCGGTTTCGGTTTCAGGAGCGGAAATCCGCACCGAGGTGGTTGAGTACAGGCACGGGGACGTGGTCCTCGAGGGGTACGTGGCGTACGATGCGTCGGAAAAAGGAAAGCTGCCGGGGGTCCTGGTGGTCCACGAGTGGATGGGTCACAACCCTTATGTCCGGATGAGGGCGGAGAAGCTCGCCCGCGAAGGGTACGTGGCGTTCGCCCTCGACATGTACGGCAAGGGGGTCCGGGCGAAGGACGCGAAGGAGGCCGCCGCCCTGGCGGGGGCCTACAAAGGCGACCGGAAGCTGATGAGGGCGCGGGCGGCCGCGGGGCTCGACGTCCTTGCCCGTCATCCCAAGGTCGACCCGTCGCGCCTTGCCGCGATCGGGTATTGCTTCGGCGGGACGACGGTCCTCGAGCTGGCGCGGGGCGGGGCGCTCCTCAGGGGCGTGGTGAGCTTCCACGGGGGGCTGGATACGCCTTCCCCGGAGGATGCGCGGAACATCCGCGGCAAGGTCCTGGTTTTGCACGGCGCGGATGATCCGTTCGTCAAGCCCGCTGAGGTCGCGGCGTTCCAGGACGAGATGCGCAAGGCGGGCGTGGACTGGCAGTTCGTCGCCTACGGGGGCGCGGTCCACAGCTTCACCAACCCCGACGCCGGAAACGACAACTCCAAGGGCGCGGCGTACAACGGAAAGGCGGACCGCCGTTCCTGGGAGGCGATGGAGGATTTTCTGGAAGAAGCCCTGAAGTAGTAAAGGAATGAGCAGGCAGGAAGCCCCCGCCCGAAAGGAGGTGTACACCTCCCGCCGGGCGGGGGTAAAATACTGCGCGCCGGGCATCTCTGTCCCGGTTTTGAACAAGTTTTCATCTACGTCCCGGTTCTGCGGTATGGAGGAGGCCCAATGAAGCGAGCGTCTGCGGTCGTTGCGTGCATCCTGGCGGGGGTGTGCCTCGCCGCCGCGGCGGCTTCCGCTTCCGGGAAAGAGATAAAGATCGGGCTGATCACACCGCTGTCGGGCGACGTGAAGACCTTCGGGGAGTCGGTGAAGAACTCGTTCCTCCTCGCCGTCGAGGAGGCCAACGCGAAGGGCGGCGTGGCCGGCATGAAGATCGCCTACGTCATCCAGGACGACAAGAACGACCCGACCGAGGCCGCGAACGTGGCGAACCTCCTGATCAACCGGCACCGCGTCCGGGCGATCGTGGGGGCGGTCACATCGAAGGCGAGCATCCCCGTCTCCGACATCGCGCAGGCCATGAAGATCCCGGCGCTCACGCCCACGGGCACGAACCCGAAGATCACGGTGGCGGACGGGAAGCGAAAGGACTACATGTTCCGGAGCTGCTTCATCGACCCGTTCCAGGGGACGGTAATGGCCCGGTTCTCCGTCGAGACGCTGAAGAAAAAGACCGCCGCGGTCCTGTACGACGCGTCGAACGACTATTCCAAGGGGACGGCGGAGGTCTTCCGCGAAAGCTTCGGGAAGCTGGGAGGGAAGATCCTCGCGTTCGAGGCGTACGGCAAGGACGACGTCGACTTCTCCGCGCTGCTGACCAAGGTGAAGGCGTCCGGGGCGGAGATCCTCTACCTGCCCGACTACTACAGCAAGGTGGGGCTCATCGCCCGGCAGGCGCGGGAGAAGGGGGTCAAGGCGCAGTTCGTCGGCGTCGACGGGTGGGATTCCCCGGACCTCGTCAAGATCGCCGGCGACGCCGTCGAGGGGGGGTATTTCGTAAACCACTACTCCCCGGACGACACGCGCCCGGAGGTCCAGGCATGGGTCCGGAAGTACAGGGAACGGCACGGGCAGCTTCCCGACGCGCTCGGCACCCTGGCGTACGACGGGACCAGGATGCTCTTCGAGGCGATCCGCCGGGCGGGGAGCGACGACCCGGGGAAGATCCGCGACGCGCTGGCGTCGATCCGGGACTTCAGCGGCGTCACCGGGAAGATGGCCCTCGACGCGAACGGCGACGCGGTCAAGAGCGCGGCGATCCTGAGGATCGAGGGCGGACGGCAGAAATTCGTGAGGACGGTCAACCCGTAAGGCCCGCCTCCCGCGGCGGGGCCGTCCGGCGCCATGGAATATTTCCTCCAGCAGGCACTGAACGGGCTGCAGCTCGGGCTGGTCTACGCGCTCATCGCTCTCGGGTACACGATGGTGTACGGGATCGTGCGCCTGATCAATTTCGCGCACGGCGACGTCTTCATGGTCGGGTCGTTCCTCGCGTACTACGCCATCGAGCGGTACGCGCTTCCGCTGCCGGCGGTCTTCGGGGCCGCCGTCGTCGGCTGCGCGGTCCTCGCGGTCGTCATCGAGCGGGTGGCGTACAGGCCGCTGAGGAACGCCCCCCGGATCGCCTCCCTCATCACCGCCATCGGGGTCTCCCTGTTCCTCGAATATTTCACGGCCCTGAACCAGCTGTTCGGCCCCAACTTCCGGGCGTTCCCGCGCCCGTTCCGCGTCGTGTCCGTCCAGGCGGGGGGGATCGAGTTCACCAACCTCCTCGGGATCATCCTCGCGGTGACCGTCGTCTGCCTTCTGGCGCTGCAGCACATCGTCTACCGGACCCGGGTGGGGCGGGGAATGCGGGCGGTCTCGTACGACCACGTGACCGCAGGGCTCATGGGCGTCAACGTCGACGCCGTGATCTCCTTCACGTTCGGGCTCGGGGCCGCGTTCGCCGGCGTGGGCGGCGTCCTTTACGGGATCGCCTACCCGCAGATCCACACCTTCATGGGGATCATGCCGGGGCTAAAGGCCTTCACAGCCGCCGTGCTCGGCGGCATCGGCAGCGTCCCCGGGGCGGTGCTCGGGGCCCTCATCATGGGGCAGTCGGAGACGATGACCGCCGCCTACCTGTCCTCGACCTACCGCGACGGCATCGCCTTCCTGATCCTCATCGGCGTGCTCCTCTGGAAGCCCACGGGAATCCTGGGCAGCCCGCGGACGGAAAAGGTTTAATAAAGGGGGGGGGATGGAACTGCTCACGGAAATCGTCGGCCCCTACTGGATCCAGATCTTCCAGCACGCGTGCATCGTCGCCGTTTCCGCCCTCGGGCTGAACGTCATCTTCGGGTACACGGGATTGTTCTCGCTGGGCCACGCGGCGTTCTATGGCGTCGGGGCGTACACGGCCGCGCTTCTGATGAAGGAGTTCGCCGGGGAGAACGGGGACGCGGGGTTCCTCGTCTCGCAGTCGGTTTTCCTCGGGTCGCTTCTCGCGGGAGGGGGCGCCGCAGCGCTCATGGCGTGGCTCGTCGGCCTGCCCGTGCTTCGCCTGACTTCGGACTACCTCGGCGTCGCCACGCTGGGGTTCGGGGTGATCATGAAGGTGCTGTTCGACAACGCCGACGCCTTCCTGCCACAGCTGGGGGGCGCCCGGGGGATGACCGGTATCCCGAGGATGACCTCGCTCCCCTGGGTGGTCCTCGCGCTCACCGCCGCGGTCCTGGTGGTGCGGAACGTCGTCCATTCGACGTACGGGCGCGTCCTTGTCGCTATACGGGAGGACGAGGTCGCGGCCGGCGCGATGGGAATCGACACGTACCGGTACAAGGCGATCGGTTTCACCCTCGGGTGCTCCTTCGCGGGCGTGGCCGGGGGTCTGTACGCCCACCTGTACTGCTTCCTCCACCCGAGCAGCTTCGACTTCTTCAAGTCGTTCGACCTCCTGATGATCGTCGTGCTCGGGGGGCTGGGGAGCATGACGGGGACGCTCGTGGCGTCGTTCGGCTGGATCTTCCTGCTGGAAGGGCTGCGCGTTTTCCTTCCGCCGGAATACCTGGAGTTCCGGTGGGTGCTGATCCCGGTGCTGCTGGTCGTGACCATGCTCCTGCGCCCGCAGGGGCTTTTCGGCGTTCGGGAGCTCCCGTTCCTGAGGAGCCGGGTCTAGGCGATGATCCTCGAGACGGCGGGACTCGTCCGGCATTTCGGCGGGATCAAGGCGCTCGACGGCGTGGACATCGGCGTCCGGTGCGGGGAGCTGGTCGGCGTCATCGGCCCCAACGGCTCCGGGAAGACAACCCTGTTCAACGTCATCACCGGCATCTACCGGCCGGACGGCGGCTCCGTGAGGATGGAGGGGGCAAGCATCGGCGGGCTGCCCCCGCACCGGATCACCCGCTTGGGGATCGCCCGGACGTTCCAGAACATCCGGCTCTTCCGGGAGCTCTCCGTGGCGGACAACGTGCGGATCGCCCACCACCAGCACGTGAGGTACGGCCCCGCGGACGCCGTCTGCCGGACGGGCTCCTTCCACCGGGAGGAGCGGCGGATGCGGGAGGAGGTCGAGGGGTTCCTTTCGCTCTTCTCGCTCCAGGACCGGCGCGGCGAGCTCGCGAAGAATCTCTCGTACGGGGACCAGAGGAAGCTGGAGATCGCGCGGGCGCTGGCCTGCTGCCCGAAGGTGCTGCTGCTCGACGAGCCGGCGGCCGGCATGAACCCGTCCGAGGTCGCGAAGCTGATGGAATTCATCCTCCAAATCCGGGAGAGGTTCCGCCTCACGGTCCTCCTCATCGAGCACCAGATGCGGCTGGTGATGGGGATCTGCGAGCGCCTGGTCGTGCTGGATTTCGGGCGGGTGATCGCGGAGGGCGTCCCGTCCGCCATCCGGAAGCACCCGCGCGTCGTCGAGGCGTACCTCGGCCGGAACGTTCCCTCAGGGAATCGAATCCATGGCTGACGACGCGCTGCTGAGAGTCGAGGGATTACGCGTCCGGTACGGGCCGGTCCAGGCGCTGCGGGGCGTATCGTTCACCGTCGGCAGGGGAGAGACCGTCGCGCTGATCGGCGCGAACGGCGCCGGTAAAAGCACGACGCTGCGGGCGCTGTCCGGGATCGTGCGGCCGGCGTCCGGCGACATCCTCTTCGGGGGGAGGAGTATCGCCGGGCTCCCCCCGCACCGGGTCGCGCGCCTGGGAATGGCCCACGTCCCAGAGGGGCGGGGGGTGTTCGCGAACATGAACGTCCTCGAGAACCTCGAGATGGGGGCGTACGCGCGAGGCTCCCGCAGGGAGGCGTCGGAGACGCTCGAACGAGTCTACTCCCTCTTCCCCCGCCTGTCGGAGCGGTCGGGCCAGCTCGCGGGGACCCTGTCCGGAGGGGAACAGCAGATGCTGGCCATCGGAAGGGCCCTGATGGCGAGGCCGGACCTCCTGCTCCTGGACGAGCCGTCGATGGGGCTCTCCCCGCTTTTGGTGGGGGAGATCTTCCGCATGATCGCCGAGATCAACCGGTCCGGGACGACCATCCTTCTCGTGGAACAAAACGNNCGGGGGCGATCCTGCTCGAGGGCGAGGCGTCCTCCTTGCGGGATGACCCCGCGGTGAAGGCCGCCTACCTCGGGGAACCCGCGGAGTGATCCCATTCCCTGTTGACTTGGCCGGGCGAAGGGTGGAAATTATAACCGTTTTTTGAATTCGCCGCGTGAACAGGCCAGGGAGGTCGCCGATGCCGTACCCGCTCACCCTTTCCACGATACTCGGCAGGAACCGCAAGCTGTTCGGGAAAAAGGAGGTGGTGACCCGGGATTTCG
>DCUH01000063.1 GCA_002327765.1 bacterium UBA2219
TCCGGGTTTCGGTCAACGTGTCGGCACACCTCTTCAGGAAGTACGACCTGGCGGGAACGATCGGGCGCATCCTCGAGGAGACGGGGGTCGGGCCGGATTCGCTCGGGCTGGAGATCACCGAGACCACGGCGATGCACAACATGGAGGAGACCCTCAAGACGCTGCGCCGGCTGGAAGGGTTCTCCGTCCGCGCGGCGATGGACGACTTCGGGACCGGCTATTCCTCCCTGGCCTGCCTCAGGAAGTTCCCCATCCGGCTCCTGAAGATCGACCAGGCGTTCATCCGGGACCTGGAGCGCAACGCCGAGGACCGGACGATCGTGAAGGCGATCCTGGCGATGGCCGGCGCCCTGAACATCGAGGTCGTCGCCGAGGGCGTGGAACGGGCGGGACAGGCGGAACTGCTCAAGGGGCTGGGATGCCGCCTGGCCCAGGGGTTCCATTTCGGCAGGCCCGTGCCGGCGGCGGAGTTCACCGCGCTGCTGGAGAAGCCCCTTATGGAGAGCCGGGTATCGGCTTCCTCCCTGCAAAGTTGATCTCCAGCCGGACCGTCCCTCCGAAAACGGCCTTGCGGCTGCCGTCCTCCTCGCGCGGCCAGTTGACGTCCGGCTCCAGCTCGTAGTACAGCCAGCTTCGCAGGAAATTGCGGCGGTACCGGGTGTAGACGCGGTAGTTCTCCGCGACGGTAGACGGGCGGGTCCTGGCCGCGATGCCGGCGCCGAAGGTGAGGGCGCTCTGCCGGGAGAGCATGTGCCGGACGGACAGGTCGCTCCCCAGAACCAGCCCGTTCCTGCTTTCGTTCATGTCGGTGGTGTTGATCCAGTACATCATCGTCGCCGGGCCGAGCGGCCGCTCGAAGTTGATCTCGTTCGTCTCCCCGAAGCCGTCCCGCGCGTCCCAGTACGGCGTCACGGCGAACCGGCCGATGATTTCGTGCCCGAGCTCCCGCGCGTGGACCAGCCGGACCCTCGTGAACGCGGTCGGGTCCGTGCGAATCCGGACCCCGGCGCCGGCGAAGAGGATCGTGTTGCGCGTCCGGACCAGGTCGTACGCCAGCTCCGTGGAGGCCCGGCCGTCCGTTGCGAGCTGCGACAGGCCCGGGTTCCCCGGGTCTTCGGGCGTGGTGGCGTTCGGGTCCCCCTGGTTCTCCCCCGAGATCAGCAGCCGCAGCCTCCCTTTCAGCAGCGGCAGGCGGATCCGGACGCGTGCCCGGACGCGGTATTCGAAGCCGTCCCTCTCGTCCCACCGGAAGTCGTTCGTCAGCCGGGCGGAGGAAACGGAATTGTCCGCCTGGGAGAGCAGGTCCTCCGCGAAGAACCGGTCGAACCAGGCGACGGTTCCGTGCAGGTCGTGCTCGAGGGAGGCGTGGTACCGGTCGAACCAGCTGTTGTCCTGGGCGCGAGCCGGCAAGGCCGGGAAGGAGAGGACCGCCAGCGCCGCGAGGAGGGGGAAAAGCCGCCGGGTCATGGATGCCGCCGCCGCTTCCGCATTCCCTAAAGTGTACCACCCGACCCTCGATCCTCTATAAACTGTGTGGCGGGGAGGGACCACGACATGAAGATCCTGGCGATCAACGGCAGCGCGCGCAGGGACGGGAACACCGCCCTGCTTCTGCGATGCGCGCTCGAGGAGCTGGCGAAGGAAGGGTTCGGGACCGAGCTGGTCCAGATGTCCGGGATGGAGATCCGCGGGTGCACCGCGTGCCTGAAGTGCTTCGCGAACAAGGACCGCCGCTGCGCGGTCGCGGGGGACGCGGCCAACGGGCTGATCGAAAAGATGGAAGCCGCCGACGGCCTCCTGCTCGGGTCCCCCACCTACTTCACCGACGTTTCGGCGGAGATGAAGGCGCTGATCGACCGCGCCGGCTTCGTCGCGAAGGCCAACGGCGACATGTTCCGCCGGAAGGCGGGGGCGGCGGTCGTGGCGGTCCGCCGGGCGGGGGCCATCCACGCCTTCGACACGCTGAACCACTTCTTCCTGATCGGGCAGATGATCGTCCCCGGGTCGAGCTACTGGAACGTCGGCCTGGGGCTGCACCCCGGGGACGCGGAGAAGGACGACGAGGGGATCCGGACGATGCGGACGCTCGGGCGGAACATGGCCTGGCTCCTGAAGGCGCTCCGGGCGGCGGACGGAAACTGAAAAATCCGGCGGCGCGAAGCTACCTGCGGCGGGAAGGGAAGCGCGGGTTCCCCGGGGCGGGCAGCGGGTGCTTCGGATAGACGATCGTCATCCCGGGGTTGTTGAAGAACCTCTCCCCCGGGACGTACTCGACCCGTTCCGGGTACCGGTCGAGGTACTCCCGCACCGCCGAACGGATGTCCCCGCCGCGGCCCGAGGAGCCGTAGCCGTGGACCACGCGGATCGGGCCGGCGTCGCCGGACCGCAGCCGGCGGTTGCACTCCTCGCCCAGGCGGGCGATCGCCTCCGCCACGCGCAGCCCGTGGAGATCGATCTCGAATTCGGCCATCCGCCCGCCTTTACCGTTCCAGGAGCAGGGTGACCGGCCCGTCGTTCACGAGCGACACCTCCATCGCGGCGCGGAAAACGCCCGTGGCTACCGGCACGGGAGAGACGGACCGCAGGTACGCGACCGCCTTCCCGTAGAGCTCCTCCGCGATTTCCGGGGGGGCGGCGGCGTCGAAACCCGGCCGGTTCCCCCTGGCGACGTCGCCGTACAGGGTGAACTGCGATACCAGCAGGATCCCGCCCCCCGCCTCGGCCACGTTCCGGTTCATCCGGCCCTCTGTGTCCTCAAATACGCGCAATTTCAATAGCTTGTCGCATATCCAGCGCGCCTGGTCCTCCCCGTCGCCCCGGCCGATGCCCAGCAGCACGAGAAGTCCGGCCCCGATGCCGCCGACGAGCTCCCCGGAAACGGAGACCGACGCGCGCGACACCCTCTGGACCACGGCCCTCAAATCCCCATGCCTCCGATAAAAACCGCTAAAGGATTCCGGGAGGTTTTCCGACAAATAGTATAGGGGAAGTGCGTCTTCGAAAGGAGCGATTCGTGAACGGGAAGAAGACCCGCAACACGCGGCAGCGCACCCTGATCCTCGAGATCCTCCGCGCGGGAAACGCCCACCTCACGGCGGAGGAAGTGCTTCAGAAGGCGCGGAAAAAGCTCCCGACCGTGAGCCTCGGTACCGTCTACCGGAATCTGCACTATCTGCGGCACCACGGATACGCCCGTGAAGTCCGCAACGGGGACAACGGCCCCGCCCGCTTCGAGGCGTCCGGCGCCGTGCACGCGCATTTCCACTGCCGCTCCTGCAACAAGGTCCGCAACATCCGCTTGCCTCAGGAGCTCGTGGAGGCGCAGTGGGGCGATTCGGGCCCGATCGCCTCGGTCTCCGTGCTCGATCTGCACCTGATCGGGGACTGCTCCGACTGCGCTCACGGCCGCTGAGGAAATAAACAGCCCGCGGAACGGCCGGTTCCGCGGGCTGTTTATTTGTCCCGTAGCGGTTATTTTCCGGCTACGCGCCCGGCTTCCGGTAGATCTCCAGGTCGATGGTGATCTCGACCTCGTCGCCCACGACGACGCCGCCGGCTTCCAGCGCCTTGTTCCAGGTCAGTCCGAAATCCTTCCGGTTGATCTTCGTGGTCGCCTGCCCGCCCACGCGGACGTTGCCCTGCATGTCCTTGATGGCGGGCGTCGGGCCTTCGACGTCGAGCACGACCTCCTTCGTGACGCCGCGAAGCGCCAGGTCGCCGGTGACTTTCAGGCGCCCTTCCCCGGCCCTCTCCACCCGCTTCGACTTGAAGGTGATGGCCGGGTATTTCGCCGCATCGAGGAAGTCGGCGCTGCGGAGATGGTCGTCGCGCTGCTTGACGCGCGTGTTGATCGAGCTCGCGTCGATGGTGACTTCGGCGCGCGACTTCGTGATGTCCTTCTCGTCGTAGTGGACGGTGGCCGACACCTTCTCGAAGTCGCCCCGCACGTTGGATACCATCAGGTGCCGGACCTTGAACTGGACCGCCGAATGGGCCGCGTCGAATTCCCATGGGGCCGCGAGCGCGAGCCCCGGAACGCCGAGAACCAGCAGGACCGCCAGGAACGAAAGTCTTTTCATGTGCCCCTCCTTCGTAGTCCGCCCACGGATAGGGATTTACATAAAAAGATTCCCGAAACCGGCCTTTCGTTTCATCGGCGGGACGAAAGGTGGCGGTCCGCCCCTTCGGCCGCCCGGCGCCCCGTGTCGATCGCCCACACGACGAGGGACGGCCCCGTAACGGCGTCCCCCGCCGCGAACACCCCGGGGACGCTGGTCATCAATTCGGCATCGGTTTTGATGTTTCCGCGGGGGTCCAGCGCGATGCCCAGGTCGCGGACCAGGGGGCCGTGCTCGACGTGGACGAAGCCCATCGCCAGCAGGACGAGGTCCGCCCGCAGCTCGAATTCCGACCCCGGGATCTCCTTGAACGTCCGACGGCCCGCGGCGTCGGGCTCCGACCATTCGAGCTTCACGCATCGCAGCGACCGGACCCGTCCCCCTTCGCCCCGGAACCCCTTCGTCTGGACGCTCCACATCCGCTCGCACCCTTCCTCGTGCGAAGAGGAGGTGCGCAGGATGACCGGCCAGGTGGGCCAGGGATTCGTCGGGATCCGGGATTCCGGCGGCATGGGGAGGAGCTCGATCTGGGTGATCGACGCCGCCCCCTGGCGGCGGCTGGTGCCGATGCAGTCCGAGCCCGTGTCGCCCCCTCCGATGACCACGACGTGCCTGCCTTCCGCCGAGATGCGCTCTTCGGGGGGGATTTCGTCCCCCGCGTTCAACCGGTTCTGCTGCTTGAGGAACTCCATGGCGAAATGGATCCCCGAAAGCTCGCGTCCCGTCACGTCGAGGTCCCGGGGCACGGTGGAGCCGGCGGCCAGCACGATGGCGTCGAAGTGGCGGCGCAGATACGCCGCCGAGACGTCCACGCCCGCGTCGACGCCCGTCTCGAAGACGACCCCTTCCGCCCGCATCTGCTCCAGGCGCCGGTCGACGACCCACTTCTCGAGCTTGAAGTCCGGGATGCCGTAGCGCAGCATCCCTCCCACGCGGTCCGACTTCTCGAAGACCACGACGTCGTGCCCGCGGCGCGCGAGCTCCTGCGCCGCCGGAAGCCCCGCGGGGCCCGACCCGACCACGGCGACCCGCCTGCCGGTCTTCCGCTCCGGGGGCTCGGGCAGGATCCACCCTTCCCGCCACCCGTGCTCCACGATCTGCAGCTCCAGCTGGCGGATGGTGACCGCGGGCTGGTTGATCGACAGGGTGCACGCGGCCTCGCACGTCGCCGGGCAGACGCGCCCCGTGACCTCGGGGAGGTTGTTGGTCTGGTGCAGCAGGTCGAGCGCTTTCCTCCAATGCCCCTTGTAGACCATGTCGTTCCAGTCGGGGATCCGGTTCTTCACCGGGCAGCCGAAGGAATGGCAGAAAGGGATCCCGCAGTCCATGCAGCGGGCCGCCTGGGAGTTGAGCTTCCCTTCCGGGAGCAGCTCGTCGACTTCGTGGAAATCGCGGACCCGTTCCTCCACGGGCCGGTGCGGCGGGTCCTCCCTCGTGAACTCCAGGAAACCGGTGGGCTTAGCCACGGAAGACCTCCTCGGTGGCGGAAACGCTGTCGGCCCCCAGGTCCTCTCCGAGGCGCATCCGCTCCAGCGACTTCCGGTATTCGATCGGGATGATCTTGACGAACAGCGGGAGGCGGGAATCCCAGTTGTCGAGGATCTCGGCCGCCTTCCGGCTCCCGGTGCACCGGCAGTGGCTCTCGACCATGGCGCGCAGCTGCCGGACGTCCTCCTCCCTCCAGACGGTCTCCACGTCCACCATGTCGAGGTTGCACCGCGTGTCGAACAGCTCGGACTCGTCGTAGACGTAGGCGAGCCCCCCGCTCATGCCCGCGGCGAAGTTGTTGCCTGTATTGCCCAGGATAACGACCACGCCGCCGGTCATATACTCGCACCCGTGGTC
>DCUH01000075.1:0-140 GCA_002327765.1 bacterium UBA2219
CTTCCAGTTCTACAACCTCATCCCGAGCCTGACTGCCATCGAGAACGTTTCCGTCGTGACGGACATCGCCACGGACCCGATGCGACCGGAGGAGGCCCTTGCGCTCGTGGGGCTCCCGGACCGCGCGGACCACTTCCCGG
>DCUH01000075.1:150-13814 GCA_002327765.1 bacterium UBA2219
CGACCGGCGCGCTGGACGCCGCCACAGGCATCGTCGTCCTCGAGGCGCTGGAGCGGGTCAACCGGGAGCTGGGCGCCACGATGGCGCTCATCACCCACAACGCGGACATCGCCGGGATGGCGGACCGGGTGATCCGGCTCGGCTCCGGGCTCATTCAGTCCGTGTTTCGGAACGAAACCCGGAAATCGCCGCGGGACATGCGATGGTGACCGCATGAACACGATGGACCGGAAGCTGCTCCGGGACCTCCGGGGGATGAAGGGGCAGGTCCTGGCCATCGCCATGGTCATCGCCGGCGGCGTGGCGACGCTCGTCATCGCCTTGAGCACGCTGGATTCGCTCCGGGAGACCCGCGCCGCCTTCTACCGGGACCACCGTTTCGCGGAGATCTTCGCGTCGCTGAAGCGCGCGCCGGAAGGGCTGTCGGAGCATATCCGGGCCATCCCGGGGATGGGCCGGGTGGAAACGCGCGTCGTGGCGGCGGGGAACCTCGACGTTCCCGGGTTCCACGAGCCGGTCCGGGGGATGATGATCTCGCTTCCGCGAGAGGGCGAGGCGTCCATCAACTCCCTGTACATGAAGGAGGGCCGTCTTCCCTCGCCGGGCTCGGACGACGAGGCGGCGGTGAGCGACCTCTTCGCCCTCGCGCACGGCCTGAAACCCGGCGACCGGATCGGGGCGGTGATCAACGGCAAGCGGAAGGCGTTCCGGGTCTCGGGGATCGGCCTGTCCCCGGAATACGTTTACCAGGTCGCCCCCGGGTCGATCCTTCCGGATTCCAAGCGATACGGCCTGTTGTGGATGCGGCGGGAGGGGCTGGCCGCGGCCTACGGGATGGAAGGGGCGTTCAACGACGTCGTCGCGACGCTTTCTCCCGGGGAGGGGCACAAGGACGCGATACGCCGCCTAGACGCGCTGCTGGCTCCTTACGGGGGGCTGGGTGCGTACGGAAGGGACGACCAGATCTCCCACAGGTACCTGTCCGAAGAGTTCCGGGGGCTGGGGAACATGGCGTCGATCTTCCCCGCCATCTTCCTCGGTGTGGCGGCGTTCCTCCTGAACGTTTCCGTGAGTCGCCTGGTGACCCTCCAGCGAGACCAGATCGGCACCCTCAAGGCCTTCGGCTGGACCGACGCCGCCGTCGGGGCCCATTACGTGAAGCTGGTCGTCCTGATCGCAGTCCTCGGGGCGGCCGCCGGTCTCGCGGCGGGGGCGTGGCTCGGGCGCGGGATGACCCGGATGTACATGGATTTCTACCGGTTTCCCCGCCTCGAGTACGAGCTGCGCCCCTTCGTTGCGGTCACCGCGGTGCTCGTCAGCACGGCGGCGGCCATGCTCGGGGCGGTCCAGGCCGTGCGGAAGGCGGTGGCGCTCCCGCCGGCGGAGGCAATGAAGGCGGAAGCGCCGGCGAGGTACCGGGTGACGCTGGCGGAGCGGCTGGGGTTGCGGCGATTCCTTTCGCAGCCGGCCCGGATGATCGCGAGGAACATCGGGAGGCATCCCGTGAAGAGCTCCCTCTCGGTCCTCGGGATCGGGCTGGCCTGCGGCATCCTCGTCCTGTCGGGGGTGCAGGGGGACGCGATCGACTACATGGTGGATGTCCATTTTCGCCTGTCCCAGCGGGAGGACACGACGGTCGCCTTCGTCGAGCCCACCTCCGCGAAGGCGATCCATTCCGTCCGGAGCCTGCCGGGCGTCCGCTTCGGCGAGCCGTTCCGGACGGTTTCGGCCAGGGTCCGTTTCGGGCAACGGGAACGGCGGCTTTCGATCCAGGGGCTGCCGAGGGACGCGCGGCTCCACCGCGTCCTCGACACGGCCCTTGTCCCCGTCCCGATGCCGGGCGACGGGGTCCTCATGACGGACTATCTCGCGGGCCTCCTGGGAGTGCGCGCCGGGGACCGGATCACGGTGGAGATCCTGGAAGGAAAGAGGCGGGTGCTGGAGGTCCCGGTGTCGGGGCTGATCAAGGAATACGTCGGGATCAACGCCTACATGGAGATCGGCTCCCTGAACCGCCTGCTGGGGGAAGGGGACGCGATCTCGGGGGTCTACCTGGCGACCGATCCCGCGGAGCGACGCCTGGTGTACGATGCGCTGAAGGGCATGCCCAGGGTGGCCGGGACGACGGCGCAGGAGGACGCGATCCGCACTTTCTACGAAACCATGGGGGGGACGTTCCTCGTGTTCACCTTCGTCATCACGGCACTCGCCGCGAGCATCGCGTTCGGCGTTGTGTACAACAGCACGCGGATCGCGCTCTCCGAGCGGGGGAGGGAGCTGGCCAGCCTGAGGGTGCTCGGTTTCACGCGGGGCGAGATCGCGTATATCCTGCTGGGGGAGCTCGCGGTGCTGATCGCGGCGGGAATCCCCTCGGGCTTCCTCCTGGGGAAGGCGATGGCCGTTTTCATCTCGGAGCGGTTGAAGTCCGACCTGTTCCGCGTGCCGTTCGTCATGGAGCCGTCCACCTACGGCTTCGCCGCCGCGGTGGTGGTCGCTTCCGCGCTGCTTTCCGGCCTGCTGGTGCGCCGACGCCTCGACCGGCTCGACCTGGTGGCGGTGCTCAAGACGAGGGAGTGAGGGATCATGCCCCGGCGAAACCGTCTCTTCGCGATCGTCCTTGCGCTGCTCGCGCTGCTGTTCATCCTCTGGGCGTTCCTCCCCCGTCCGGTCCCCGTGGACACGGCGAAGGCGGTGAAGGGCCCCCTGGCCGTAACCGTGGAGGAGGAGGGAAGGACGAGGCTCCGGGACCGGTTCGTGGTCTCCGCGCCGGTGACGGGATACGCGGTCCGGGTGGAGCTCGACGCTGGTGACCCGGTCCGGGAAGGGCAGCCGATCGTCACGCTGGAGCCGCTACGGGCGGACTCGCTCGACCCGCGTACCCGGGCGGCCGCGACGGCCCGGGCCGCCGCGGCCGGGGCAGCGCTCCGGTCGGCGGAGGAGAGGGCCCGGGAGGCGGCGGCGGCGGACGGGTACGCGGCGGAGCTGCTCGCGCGGACGCGTCAGCTGGCGGAGGCGGGGCTGGCGACGAAGGACACGCTGGACCGGGTCGATTCGGAGGCCCGCAGGTCGCGGGCCTCGTTCCTGTCCGCCCGTGCCGTGGCGGAAGCCGCGCGGCACGAAGCGGACGAGGCACGCGCGATGCTGGCCCGCGGCGGGAAGGCGCCGGGCGGCGGAGGGGAGAAGGTTGTGGTGCGGTCGCCGGCCTCGGGGAGGGTGATGTCCGTCGTGCGGGAAAGCGAGGGCGTGGTGGCGGCGGGATCTCCACTCCTGGTGGTGGGCGACCCGGGGAAGATTGAGGTGGAGGTGGACGTGCTTTCCCCCGACGCCGTCCGGATCCGGCCGGGGACGCCGGTGCGCTTCCACCGGTGGGGCGGGGAGGGTGCGCTGGAAGGCCGAGTCCGGGTGGTGGAGCCGGCCGGCTTTACGAAGATCTCCGCGCTGGGCGTGGAGGAGCAGCGGGTCTGGGTGATCGCGGACATCACTTCGCCCCGGGAGCTGTGGGAGCGTATCGGCGACGGCTACCGGCTGGAGGCGTCCTTCGTCCTGTGGGAGGGGAAGGATGTGCTGCAGATCCCCGAGGGTGCCGTTTTCCGGTCCGGCGGCCGGGAGGTGGTCTACGCGGTCGAGGGGAAACGCGCGAGGATGCGGAACGTGGAGCTTGGGAAGAGGAACGGGCTGGCCGCCCAGGTGCTGTCGGGCCTGTCGGAGGGGGAGACGGTCGTCGTCCACCCGGGCGACTCGGTGAAGGACGGCGGCAGGGTGGCTCCGCGGTAACCGCGGAGGAGATCGGGGCGCGCCGTCAGCCCCCGGCGGCCTTCGCGGCGAACCCGCGCCGGATCAGCTCCGCGACGATCTTGTCCCGGTGGTCCCCCTGGATCTGGACGGCACCGTCCTTCACGGTCCCTCCGGTGCCGCAAAAGCGTTTCAGCTCCGAGCAGAGCTCCCGCAGGGCGTCGCCCGGGAGGGGAACCCCTTCCGCGACGGTGACCGTCTTCCCGCCGTGCCCCCTGGTCTCCCTTCTCACCCGGACGATGCCGTCCCCCTTCGGGGGCGGGGCTTCGCGGCGGCAGGAGCATTTCGCCGCCGGGAGGCGGCATTTCGGGCACACGAGCCCTCGTTCGGTGGAATAGACCAGCACGGGGTCTTCCTCGCGGCGTCCGGCCATGGGAAGGAATATAACCCGAAAGACGTCCGTCGTCGCCTTCGCAAGATGCGGCGTCCGCCATCTTGCGAAACGGATGTATGATTATCGTTATCGGGAAGGAAAGGGGGGGGGAATGGATTGGGTCGCCGGGATCCGGTCATTGCCGTCGTTCCGGAAATGGCTGCTGGCGGCCGCCGCAGCCGTCGGTGTTTTCACCCTCTTCGGGTTCTTCGCCCTTCCAGCCATCCTCAAGCCCGTCGCCGTGAACGCACTGTCCAAGGCGCTTCACCGGAATACGGCGATCCGCGAGATCCGGGTGAACCCCTACGCGCTCGCCGTCGCCGTCCGGGGGCTTTCGATCTCCGAGCGGGATGGATCCGGCACCTGGATCTCGGCGGAAGAGATCGGCGCGAACCTCGAGATCGCGTCCGTGTTCCGCCGCGGCCCCGTGCTCAGGGAGGTTCGCATAAAGAAGCCGTACGTGAACATCGTCCGGAGGCCGGACGGCTCGTACAATTTCTCGGACCTGCTGGAGGAAATCGGGAGGAAACCGGAAAAAGAGTCGAAGCCCCTGAAGTATTCCTTCAACAACATCCGGCTGAGCGACGGCCGGATCGATTTCCTCGACGGGCCGAAAGGGGTCCGTCACAAGATGGAGGGGATTCAGCTCTCCGTGCCGTTCATCTCGAACCTGAAGCACGCCGTCGACGAATATATCCAGCCGTCATTCGCCGCGGTGGTCAACGGCGACGCGGTGTCGCTGAAAGGAAGGACCAAGCCGTTCCACGATTCGCTGGAAACCGATTTCAACATCAACGTCATCGATCTCTCCATTCCGAAGTATCTGGAGTATCTGCCTTTCCGGAGGGAGTACGAAGTGCCCTCCGCCCTCCTCGACGTGCAGGCGGTCGTATCGTTCCTGCAGAGGGAGGACGGACCTCCCTCCATCCGCGTTGACGGGTATGCGGAGCTGCGGAAGGTCCGGGTCACGGGGAAGGACAAAAGCCCCATGATCTCCCTCCCTTCGGTCCGGGCGGTCGTCTCGCCGGCGGACATCGGCGCGGGGGAATATCGTCTCGCTTCCCTCACGATCCGGGAACCGGAGATCGACGTGACGATCGACCGGAACCAAAGATTGAACCTTCTTTCGCTAATTCCTGAAAAAGAAATAGGTAATCCGGGAATCGACAACGAGGCAGAAACCCGCTCCTCCGCGGGGGAGGACGCCGCGGCGAAAGGGGAAAAGGGAAGCGCGTTTTCCGTCGAGGCGGTCCGGCTCTCCGGGGGGAAGGTGCGCTTCACGGACGCGTCGCGGCCGGTCGTGTTCCGGACCGCCCTGAGGGATATACGGATCGAGGCGGATTCCTTCAGCACGGAAAAGGGGAAGACCGCGAACGCATCGCTTTCGCTGTCGACCGAGGCCGAGGAGACCCTCGAGCTGAAAGGGACCCTTTCGCTCGATCCGGTCGCTTCGGAAGGGGCGCTGTCGATCGGACGGCTGGCTCTCGGCAAGTACTCGCCATATTACGGCGGCCTGGTCCTGTTCGACGTAACCCGGGGCACCCTCGATCTCCAGACGGGATATTCTTTCGACCGGTCCACCGGAGAGGACCGGTATCTCTTCGACGGGCTTGCGGCCTCGCTGCACGGACTTCGTCTGCGCCTGAGGGACGAGAAGGAGGATTTCCTCGATATCCCGCTGTTCGAGGTGAGGAATGTCCGGATCGACCCGGGACGCAGGGAAATCGTCGTGGGGGAGGTCTCCACCGACAAGGGCCGGATCGCGATCCGCCGGGGCGCCGATGGGAGGCTGAATCTCGCCCGGCTCGTCCCCGAGGCGGGCGCCGTGGATACCCATGGGAACGCGCAGACGCCGGAAAGGGAAGGCACCGGGAAAAAACACACAGGGGAAAAACCTTCGGGGGAAAAACCCTGGTCGGTGACGCTGAAGAAGGCGGCCGTGGACCGCTACGGGGTGCGGTTCGACGACGCCTCCACGATCCCCGCCGTCGCGCTGTCGCTAGACGGGATGCGGCTGCGGGCGGAGAACGCGACGACGGAGAGGAACCGGAAAGGCGCGTTCTCCGTTTCCACCGGGTACGGCGGGCAGGGGAAGCTGTCGCTGGACGGCTCGTTCTCCCTCGATCCGTTCTCCATGGCCGGCCGGCTCAAGGCCACGCGACTGCCTCTCGGGCTCCTGCAGCCCTACTGGACGGACAGCGTAAAGGTGCTCCTCTCCGACGGGGAACTTTCGGCGGAGGGCGCGGTCCGGGTTTCCCCGCCGGAAGGCGGCCGGGCGCGGGCGGAATACAAGGGGGAAGCGTCGGTCAACCGGTTCGACTCGGTGGACAAGGCGAGCGGGGAGGAGTTCCTGAAGTTCGACACGCTGCATTTCGACGGGGTCGACGTCTCCTGGCGGCCGACGAACGTCGTCATACGCGAAATCGCCCTTTCCAACTTCTACTCCCGGATCATCGTCAACGAGGACGCGTCGCTGAACGTCCAGGGGATCGTGGCGAAGGAGGGGGCGGCGGACAACGCTGCTGCGGCGGAGGCAGGGCCGGGCGGGGAGGCGAAATCCGCGAAGGACGCAGGCGGTCCGGTCCCGGTGCGGATCGACAACGTGACGTTGCAGGGAGGGGACGTCTTCTTCAGCGACCGGTACATCCGGCCGAACTACTCCGCGAGCCTCTCGGAGGTCGGCGGCCGGGTGACGGGGCTCTCGTCGTCGGAGGAGATGCTCGCCGACGTGGACCTGCGCGGGAAGCTGGGGGCGGGCACCCCGCTCGAGATCACCGGGAAGATCAACCCCCTGGCGAAGGACCTCTTTCTCGACCTCGGCGTCGATTTCCGCGACATCGAGCTGTCGCCCTTGACGCCCTATTCCGGCCGGTACGCCGGTTACGGGATCGAGAAGGGGAAGCTTACCCTCAACCTCTCGTATCACATCGAGAAGAAGAAGCTCGACGCGCAGAACAAGGTCTTCATCGACCAGTTCACCTTCGGCGATCGCGTGGACAGCCCCGACGCGACGAAGCTGCCCGTGAAGCTGGCGGTGTCGCTCCTCAAGGACCGCAAAGGAGAGATCCGCCTCGACCTGCCCGTCTCCGGGCGCATCGACGACCCGAAGTTCAGCGTCTGGAAGATCATCTGGAAGATCGTCGGGAACCTCCTTGTGAAGGCGGCCACCGCGCCCTTCGCCCTGATCGGCGCGATGTTCGGGGGAGGAGGCGAGGAGCTCGCCTACCTGGAGTTCGAGCCGGGGTCGTCCGCGATCCCGCCGGCGGGCGCCGCGAAGATCGGAAACCTCGCCAAGGCGTTGTACGAGCGTCCCGCTTTGAAGCTGGAGATCCAGGGGCACGCGGACCCCGAGCGGGAACCCGAGGCGCTCCGGCAGATCCTCCTGCGGCGCAAGGTCGCCGCGCAGAAGGTGAAGGAGCTGGCCAAGGCCGGGCAGGCCACCCCTGCCGTGGACAACGCGCGCGTCGACGCGTCGGAATACCCGAGGTACCTCGCGCTCGCCTACAAGGAGGAGAAGTTCCCCAAGCCGCGCAACGTCGTCGGGATGGCGAAGGAGCTGCCCGTCCCCGAGATGGAGAAGCTCATGCTGGCAAACATCCGGGTGACGGACGACGATCTGCGGCAGCTCGCGATGGACCGCGCGGCGCGGGTGCGGGACGCGCTGGTTTCCGAAGGCAAGGTGGAGCCCGCGAGGGTGTTCCTCGTGGAGCCGAAGTCCCTTGCGCCGGCGAAGAAGGAGAAACTGAAGGACAGTCGCGTCGATTTTCTGATCAAATGATGCAAGAGGCGCGACGAGGAAACAATATTCCCATTACAGGAGACGACATGGCCAGGACCCTTTCAGCAGAAGAGATCCACCTTCCCTGCGATTCTGCCCGGTTCGGGTTCGGAACGACGAAGGAAGTGTCCCCGCTGACCTGCTTCGTCGGGCAGGAGCGGGCCCTCGAGGCGATCGACTTCGGCCTGAACATACAGAGCCTCGGGTTCAACATCTACGCCCTGGGCGAGAACGGGACGGGAAAGACCTCGGCGGTGCGCCGCTTCATCACGGAGAAGGCGAAGGGGGAGCCCGTCCCCCTCGACTGGATCTACGTCAACAATTTCCGGGACGCGGGCGAGCCGGTGGCGATCTCGCTGGAGCCCGGCCGCGCCGTCGAGTTCCAGCGCGAGATGGCGGAGCTGGTGGGCTACCTGCGGAACACGATCCCGAAGGTCTTCGAGTCGAAGGAGTACGACCAGCAGAAGGACCGGATCGTGGAGGCCTTCCAGGCAAGGCAGAAGGAACTCTTCGGGGCGTTCGAGGAGCAGGCCGAGGCCTGGGGGTTCAAGGTCCACCGGGCGGTCAACGGGTACAACATCGTCGCGGTGAACGCCGAGGGCGAGCCGATCAAGGAGGAGGAATACGAGACCTTCGACGAGCAGCGGAAGGTCGAGATGCGCGAGCACGGCAAGAAGATCCAGGAGCGGCTCGAGGACGTCGTCCGCGTCATCAAGGAGGAGGACAAGAAGACCAAGAGGGCGCTTTCCGACCTGGAGCGGACCGCGGCGCTTTCCGTCCTGGGGCACGGCATCGAGGAGATGCGCAAGAGGCACGAGGGGAACGCGAAGCTCAACGCGTACCTTGACGGGGTCCGCGAGGACGTGCTGGCGAACCTGGACGATTTCAAGGGGGGCGGCGGCGAGGAGCGGCACGTCCCGCAGATGCCGTTCCTCAAGGTAGGGAAGGCGGAGCCCGATTTCGTCCGGTACTCGGTGAACGTGATCGTGAACAACGGCGAATCGAAAGGCGCCCCCTGCGTCTTCGAGAGCAACCCGACCTACTTCAACCTCTTCGGGCGCCTGGAGCACAAGTTCCAGATGGGCGCGGCCATCACGGATTTCACCATGATCAAGGCGGGAGCGCTCCACAAGGCCAACGGCGGCTTCCTCGTCATGCAAGCCATCGACCTCCTCCGGAACTACATCTCCTACGACTCCCTGAAGCGGGCCGTTCGGCAGAAGGAGGTCCGGATCGAGGACGTGATGGAGCAGTACCGCCTCATGTCCACCTCGATGCTCAAGCCCGAGCCGATCCCGCTGAACGTCAAGGTCGTCCTGATCGGCAATCCCGAGATCTATTACATGCTCTACAACCTGGACGAGGATTACCGGGAGCTGTTCAAGGTGAAGGCCGACTTCGACCACCGGATCGCCCGCACCGAAGAGAGCCTGAAGCATTACGCCAGCTTCGTGGCCTCCAAGACGCAGGAGGAGGGGCTCCTGCCGTTCGACGCGGACGGCGTGGCGAAGGTGGTGGACTACGGGGCGCGGCTGGCCGAGGACCACGAAAAGCTGTCGACGAAGTTCAGCGACATCTCGAACCTGCTCCGGGAGGCACACTACTGGGCTTCCAGGGAGGGGTCCGGGGTGGTCTCCGGGGCCCACGTGAGGAAGGCGGTACAGGCGCAGATCCGCCGCAACAACATGATCGAGGACAAGATGCGGGAGATGACCTCCGAGGGGACGGTCATCGTGGACACCGGCGGAGAGCGGACCGGGCAGGTGAACGGGCTGGCCGTCTACGACGCCGGGGACCACAGCTTCGGGAAGCCGTCACGCATCACCGCCGTCGTGTACGCCGGCAGGGGCGGCGTCGTGAACATCGAGCGGCAGACGAAGATGTCCGGGAAGATCCACGACAAGGCGGTCCTCATCCTATCGAACTATCTCGGGAGGATGTTCGCCGCCAAGGCGCCGATCAGCCTGACCGCGTCCCTCACATTCGAGCAGCTCTACGGGATGATCGAGGGGGACTCCGCGACCTGCGCGGAGCTGTACGCGCTCCTGTCCGCGATCTCCGGCGTGCCGATCCGGCAAGGGATCGCGATCACGGGGTCGATGGACCAGAGCGGGAACGTGCAGCCCATCGGCGGCGTGAACCAGAAGATCGAGGGGTTCTTCGACCTGTGCCGCCTGCGCGGGCTGGACGGGAATCAGGGGGCCATCGTCCCGGGCAGGAACCGCCGGAACCTGCTGCTCAAGGAGGAGGTCGTGGAGGCGGTGCGCGACGGGAAGTTCCGCATCTGGTCGATCGACCGGATCGAGGAGGGGATCGAGCTCCTGACGGGGATGCCGGCGGGGGAGCGTGGGCCGGACGGTGCGTACCCGGAAGGGACCTTCTACCGGAAGGTCTCGGACCGGCTCGAGGAGCTGCGCCGCGCGGCGAAGGGGGCGGAGGAGGGAAAAGAGAAGGCGGAGGAGGACGAGGGTACCTGCGGGTCGTGCGGGGACAAGTGCGCCGGCGAGAGGTGAGCCGCGGGCCGGCGCGCCCCGCCCTTCTATTTCCGGAAGGCCCGGGACGGCCGGGCGGCGTCTCGATGCTGCACCGTACGCCCCCCGGCGCCGGCGGTCGGACGGGCCTCGTCTCCCGCATGGCGCGACGCGCGAGAGGGAGGCGCCCCGGCGGCGGGTGACCGCATCGCCGAGAGGAACGACGCGTCCACGGTGATCATGTACGGGCGGGGACGCGGCTCCTGCCGCCCCTCCTCGAGGCGGGTCGGGAGACCCGGCTTCGCGGGGGAGGCGTACGGATTGTCCTGGACGACGGTGAGGTGCTTGCGGATCAGCCGCTCGATGTCCGCCAGCAGCGGCCGCTCCTCGAATCCGCAGAAGGAGACGGCGACCCCCGAAAGGCCCGCTCTCGCGGTGCGTCCGATCCGGTGGACGTACGCCTCCGGCTCGTTGGGCATGTCGTAGTTGAACACGTGGGACAGCTCCACGATGTCCAGGCCGCGCGCGGCGATGTCCGTCGCCACCAGGACCCGGATCGTTCCCTTCTTGAATGCGGCGAGCGCCCGTTCCCGGGACCCCTGGGACTTGTCCCCGTGGATCGCCTCGGTCCGGATTCCCGCTCGGCTCAAGGTCCTTTCGATGCGGTCGGCCCCGTGGCGTGTCCGGGTGAAGACCAGCGCGTTCTTCACGGTGTCATCGGACAGCAGGTGCTTCAAAAGCTGCGCCTTGTCGGCCTTTTCGACGTAGTAGAGGAGATGCTCCACGCTTTCCGCCGGGGCGGAGGGCGGCGCCACGGAGACGCGCACCGGGTCGCGGAGAATCGTGTCGGCCAGGCGTCCGATGTCGTACGGGATGGTGGCGGAGAACAGCAGCGTCTGCCGCTGCCGTGGAAGTTTTTCGATCACCCGGCGGATGTCGGGAATGAACCCCATGTCGAGCATCCGGTCGGCCTCATCGATCACCAGCAGCTCGCAACCATTGAGCATGATCTTGCCGCGTTCAAACAGGTCCATCAGCCGGCCCGGCGTCGCAATCAGCACATCGACCCCTTCCGACAGCGCCTTCAACTGATCGCCCATCTGCACGCCGCCGATCAGCAGCGCCATTTTGAGGTCGTGGTTCTTGCCGTATTTCTCGAAATTCTCGGCCACCTGCGCGGCGAGTTCACGGGTCGGTTCAAGGATCAGCGAACGCGGCATCAGCGCGCGGCGGCGGCCAGCGGCCATCACGTCAATCATCGGCAGCACGAAGCTGGCGGTCTTGCCGGTGCCGGTCTGGGCAATGCCGATCAGGTCGCGCATCATCAATACGGTGGGGATAGCCTGCGCCTGAATGGCAGTTGGCGTGGTATAGCCTGCGTCTTCGACGGCTTTGAGCAATTCAGGCGAGAGGCCGAGATCGGCGAATGTCATGCGGTAGGTGGTGTCCGAAAATAGCGGGCAGGTTTGCTGCCGGGATTGCTGGCCCTGAGGCGCAGTAGGGCGCAATCAGGTTGGCGCGCCCTTCTCGCAAATACTCGCAAAAGTCAAGAAATCGTGCGTTTGGGACGCAAACGGTCAGTTGCGCACTTCCACCAACTGGCGCATCACTTCGACTTCGCAGCGTGCGCCGGTGCGCGATTGCAACTTGTCGCGATCAACGCACAGCCGCCCGTCCTCGTTTTTCTCGACGTAAAAGCCGGAGTAGAAATCGCGCGCGCGGCACGATTTTTCGAGGTTGACCGAGATCATCCGCTGATCGCGCAGAAACAGCACCAGGCGGTTGCCGCTGCCGGTCTGCACCCCGGCGATGCCTTCCAGCGCAACGCATTTTTCCTTGCGCCGCTCTTCGAAACGAGGGCCAAGGTCGCGCTGTGGGAGCTGGGCGAGCAGGTTCTGGCGGGCGGCAGGCCCCTGCGGAGCGATCCGCACCACCACGCGCTGTTCGATCCGCACCTGCCCCGCGTTGGCGCTGGCGCGAAACGCTGTCAGTGGATTGGCCAGTGCCGGCTCGCCCCGCATGGATACCGCATCGCATTGCGGTGCAGACAGGGCGGGAACTGCGTCCGCTTGGTCAGCCAAACCGGCTGCCCCCGCCATCATCGGCAGCATCAGCGCCAGCGGCGCCGTAAAGGCAAACAGGCCGTGCATGATGCGGAAATATCTCTCCTTGGAGGACACGGGTCGCGGCGGAAAACAGCATCCGGCGCATGAAAACCACTTTCTGCCTTAGCGGCGCGAATTGAACCGCGGCTTAACTGCCTGCCAGCTTTGCCCGAAACTGGTGGCATATTCGCGCCCAGCTGTGGCATGGAGGCCACAATGATGCACCACGCCGCACCGTCCGCCCCTTCGCCAACCTCCGAAGCGTTTCTTTCGGAGGCCGCCGCACTGCTCGGCCCGCGCGGGCTAACCACCGATCCTGACCGGATGGATGCGTGGCTGACCGATTGGCGCGGACGCTATATCGGGCGGGCGCTGGCGCTGGCCTCTCCTGCCACTACGGCTGAGGTTGCGGCGCTGGTCAGGCTGTGCGCCGCGCACGGCGTGCCGATCGTCCCGCAGGGCGGCAATAGCGGCATGGCGGGCGGTGCGACCCCGGATGCCAGCGGCACCGCGCTGCTGCTATCGCTACGGCGGATGGACGCGATCCGCGCGCTTGATACCGAGGCACGGCAAGTGCTGTGCGAGGCAGGTGTGATCTTGCAACATCTGCATGAAGCGGTCGAGGCGGCGGGGATGCGTTTTCCCCTGACGCTGGGCGGCAAGGGTTCGGCGACCATCGGCGGGCTGGTGTCGACCAACGCGGGCGGCACGCAGGTGCTGCGCCACGGCACGATGCGCGCGCAGGTGCTGGGGCTGGAAGCGGTGCTGGCGAACGGCGACGTGATCGATACCCTTACCCCGCTGAAAAAAGACAATCGCGGATTCGACCTGAAGCAGTTGTTGATCGGTTCGGAAGGCACGCTGGGGATCGTGACGGCGGCGACATTGCGGCTACTGCCTGCCCCGATCGGGCGGGCGACGGCTTGGGTCGGGCTTGGCGGAATTGTCGAGGCGCGCGCACTGCTGCGCCAGATGGAGCGCGCGCTGGGTGATGCGCTGGAAGGTTTTGAGGTGGTGCCTGCGCATTGCCTCGACAGCGTGCTGGCGCATCTGCCCGCCGCGCGCGCGCCCTTGGCAGAACGGCACCAATGGAACGCCTTGATCGAATGCGTTTCGGCCACCCGCGACAGCGGCGCCTTGCGCGA
>DCUH01000093.1 GCA_002327765.1 bacterium UBA2219
GATCACCCCCGGCATGCTGATGGCGATGTTCCGGGTCAACATCCCCTCGGTCATGGTCGCGCCCGGCACGATGGCCCCCGGGGTTTACCGGGGGGAGAAACTCACCACCTCGGTCATCCGCGAGTTCGTCGGCCGCTGCCAGGCCGGTGTCATCTCGGAAGAGGAACTTGCGGAGGTCGAGCGTGTGGCCTGCCCGACCCTGGGTAGCTGCGCCATGATCGGCACGGCCAACACCATGGTCTGCATCAGCGAAGTCCTCGGCCTGGCCTACCCGGCCTCGGCCACGATGCCGGCATCCTCCAGCGAGAAACTGCGCGAGGGGGTGACGGTCGGCAGAAGGATCGTCGATCTCGTGGAACGGGACGTGAAGCCGCTGGACCTGCTGAACCGGGACGCGTTCATCGATGCCGTCAAGTTCGTCCTCGCGATCGGGGGGTCCACGAACGCCACCCTGCACATCCCGACGCTCGCCGCCGAGGCGGGATACGAAGTGACGCTCTCCGACATGGAGGCCCTCTGCGAGTCGACCCCGTACGTATCCCGGATCAACCCTTCCGGGAAACAGACGATGGAGGATTTCCACCTTGCCGGCGGGGTGTCCGCGGTTTTCGCCTCCCTGGGCGACGCCCATTTCCGCCTCGACCGGACGAGCGTGTGCGGCAAGACGCTTCGGGAGATCGCGGACGCCGCGCCGTGGAACGACAAGGAGATGATACGCCCCGCGTCGAAGCCGATCGCGCCCATGGGCGCCCTGAAGGTGCTGCGGGGAAATCTCGCTCCCGAAGGCGCCGTCTGCAAGCGGTCGGGAGCCGACAAGAGCATGTGGCGCCACTCCGGGCCCGCCCGCGTATTCCATTCCATGGAGGAGGCGGTCCGGGTCGTGTCGGATGGAGGCGTCGCTCCGGGATCGGTGATCGTGATCCGCTACGAAGGCCCGGTGGGCGGGCCGGGGATGCGGGAGATGCACCTCATTACGTCCATCCTTGCCGGGTCCGGACTGGCGCAAAGCACGGCGCTGGTCACCGACGGCCGATTCTCGGGCTCCACCCGCGGCCCCTGCATCGGGCACGTGACCCCCGAGGCGGCCCTGGGCGGCCCCATCGCGTTCGTTCGGGACGGCGACACGATCTCGATCGACCTGTACGACGGGAAGCTGGAACTGGCGGTGCCCGAGGACGAGATCGCCTCGCGCCGGGCGGCGTGGAAACCGGTCGTCAGAAGCCCGCGCGGTGTGCTGGCGTCCTTCGCCGAAACGCACCGCAGGGCGGCGCATAAAAAATGAGCATTGGGGAAGCGATGAAGCCGCGGATATTGCAGGCGGAAAGCCTTTCCCCGTATTTCGATTCGGCCCTCGAGCAGGCCTTCGAAGTCCATCCGCTCTGGAGGCAGGGCGACCCGGTCGGGTACCTCGCGCGGAACGGTCACGCCATCGAGGGGCTGGCCACGAGCGCCCAGGTCGGGGCCCCGTCCGGACTGATCGAGGCCCTGCCGGCACTCAAGGTCATTTCTTCCCGGGGGATCGGCTTCGACAAGATCGACCTCGACCTGGCACGCCGCCGGGGGATCCAGGTGAGCGGCACCCCCGGCGTGCTGACCGATTGCGTCGCGGACCTCGCCTTCGGCCTGCTGATCGACGCGGCCCGGAGAATTTCCGCCTCGGACCGCTTCGTGCGATCCGGCCGCTGGACGGCGGGAAGTTTCCCGCTGACCACGCACGTCAGCGGGAAGCGGCTGGGGATCGCGGGGCTCGGAGAGATCGGCCGCGCCGTGGCGAAACGGGCCGCCGGCTTCTCCATGGAAGTGCGCTACACCAACCGGAAGCCGGCCGAAGGGGTCCCGTTCGCGTTCGAGCCCGACCTGGAGGAGCTGGCCCGCTGGGCCGATTTCCTCGTGGTGGCGGTGCCGGGGGGGCCCTCGACGCGCCACCTGGTTTCCCGGGTCGTCCTGGAGGCCCTGGGGCCCCGTGGGTTCCTCGTCAACATCTCGCGCGGGACCGTCGTGGACCAGGAAGCGCTGATCCGCGCACTCGCCGACGGCGTCATCGCAGGCGCCGGGCTGGACGTGTTCGACGGGGAGCCGGACGTCCCCGGGGAGCTGCTTCGCCGGGACAACGTCGTCCTCACCCCGCACGTCGGCAGCGGCACGGTGGAGACGCGCAAGGCGATGGAGGACCTCGTCCTCGCGAACCTTACGGCCTTTTTCCGCACCGGAAAGGTACTGACGCCGGCGTCCTGAGGCGTCAGGGCTTCCGCGCGAAGGCCCGCCCGACCCGGTCGAACAGGAAAGGCCCCAGCATCGCCAGCACTCCGACCGCAAGGATCGTCGCCGAGATGGGGCGCGTCAGGAAAACCATCAGGTCGCCCCGGCTGATCATCATCGCCTCCCGGAAGCTCCGCTCCATCATCGGGCCAAGGACCATGGCCAGGATGAGAGGAGCCAGGTCGTAACGGAGGCGGCGCAGGAAATAGCCCAGCAGGCCGAAGCCGATCATAAGCCAGATGTCGAGCATGGAGTTGTTGACCGAGTAGACGCCCACGAGGCACAGCAGCATGACGGTCGGCATGAGGACGAAAAGCGGGGTCCGGATGATGCTGGCGAAAACCCCCACCAGGGGGAGGTTGAAGACAAGCAGCATGAAATTGCCGATGTACATGCTGGCGATGACGCCCCAGAAGAGGTCCGGCCTCTGGCTCATGAGCAGGGGCCCCGGGTTGATCCCGTGGATCAGAAGGACCGCCATTACGACCGCCATGGCCGGGGTGAAGGGGATCCCCAGCGCCATCAGCGGGACGTAGGCGGCGCCGACCGAGGCGTTGTTGGCCGCTTCCGGTCCCGCGACCCCCTCGATGGCTCCCTTGCCGAACTCCCCGTGCTTGTCGAGCTTCTTCTCAACGCCGTAGGAAACCATCGTGGAGATGACCGGGGAGGGGCCGGGGACCAGCCCGACGAAGAATCCGATGAAGGAACCGCGGATCATGGGCCACATCGACCGCTTCCACTCCTCGAAAGTGGGCCACAGCTCCCGGAAGCCGACCTTCTGCATCTGCACGCTCTGATGCTGCTCCTCCGCGGTGATGAGCACCTCGGAAATGCCGAAAAGCCCCATGGCGACGGGAAGAAAATCGATGCCCTGCGCCAGCAGCGGCTGCCCGAAGGTGTAGCGCATGTAGCCGGCCACGGTCTCCATGCCGACCGTCCCGAGCGCCAGCCCGAGGGCGATCAGCATCAGCGAACGCGTAAGCCTTCCTCCCGTCAACCGCGTCATGATCAGCAGCCCGACGAACGCGACGGTGAAGTACTCCGCCGGCCCGAACTTGAGGGCGGCCCGCGCCAGCGTGGGGGCCAGGAAGCTTAAACCCACCAGGCTGATCGTCCCGGCGACGAAAGACCCGATGGCGGCGACGGCAAGGGCGGCCCCCGCCCTCCCCCGCCGGGCCATCTGGTACCCTTCCATCACGGTGACGACGGAAGCCGCCTCTCCGGGGATGTTCAGCAGGATGGAGGTCGTCGAACCGCCGTACATCGCCCCGAAGTAGATGCCGGCGAAGAGGATCATGCCCGCCGTCGGGTCGAAGCCGTAGGTCAGCGACAGGAGCAGCGCCATGGTCCCCAGGGGCCCCAGCCCCGGCAGGATGCCGATGACCGTCCCGATCACCGCTCCCAGGAAACCGAAGAGGAGGTTGATTGGGGTCAGCGCCACCGAAAAACCGCCCAGCAGTCCTCCGAAAACGTCCATGCGCCGCGCTCCTATTCCAGAACCGTGTCGAGAATCCCGAGGGGCAGTGGAACCTTCAGCCAGAGAATGAAGACGAAGTAGGAAGCGGCGGTCAGGATCCCCGCGAAGATCACGGCGACGAACCAGTTCTTCGAGCCGAAGATCCGGGTCGCAACCAGGAGGAACAGGGCGATGGCGACAGGATACCCGAGAGGCTTGAGCGCCAGGATGTAGCCGACCATGAGCGCCGTCAGCCGGACCGTCTGGCCGACCCGGTTTCCCTCCGGGGTGGCTTCATCCAGGGGCGGGGCCGCCTGCCGAGGCGTATCCGGGTTCCGCAGCTCCTGCAGGAGACAGGCCAGCGCCGTGACGATCAGGAAAACCCCAACCGCCATCGGGTAGAAGCCGGGGCCGGGCATGGCGATCCCGCCCCGGGGCATCTTCAGCGCCATGTATTGGTAGACGAGCCCCGCGAGCAGCAGCGCGCCGGGCAACAGGAGAGGGGTCAGTTTTTTCATCGTCCGCGCTTTCCGTGCGGGAGAGGCCTCGGAAGGCCCCTCCCGCATTCCAGGAAGGTTATTTCGCGCCCGCCGCGGCCTTGCCGTACTTGTCCCAGAGCGGCTGGTAGATCGCGTCGAGGCTCTTGATCATGGCGGTGTACTGCTCCGGGCCCATGTAGTCGGCCGGGAACGCCGTCTTGTTCGCGTTCGCCTTGAACTCCTCCGAGTCCATCACCTGTTTCACCGCGGCGGCGAACTTGTCGACGACGGCCTTGGGGGTGCCCTTCGGCATGGCGAAGCCGCGCGCCGAGAAGCTGGTGAAGTTGTACCCGAGCTCCTTGAAGGTGGGGACGTCCGGCAGGTAGGGGCTGCGCTTCTCGGCCATGATCGCCAGCGGCCTGAGGCCGCCCGCCTTCACCTGGGGATACACGACGCCCAGGTTGTTCGACGAGGCGTCGACGTGGCCGGCCACCGCCGCCTGCCAGGAGGGGCCGTCGCCGGAGAACGGGACGACGTTGAAGTCGAGATTCGAGGACGCCTCGAGCAGGTGCATGGCGAACCAGTCGTCGCCGGGGGCCGCGGACACCGCCACGGTGACCGCGCCGGGCTTCTCCTTGGCCGCCTTCATCAGGTCGGCCATCGTCTTGTAGGGGCTGTCGGCCTTGACCACGATGAGCCCCGGGTCGGTGACGACGTTGGCGACGTACATGAGATCGGAGACCTTGTAGGCGGTCTGGCGGACGTAGGGGTTGATGGGGATGAAGGGCGTGCAGGAGATGAAGACCGTGTAGCCGTCGGCCTTGGCCATCGCGGTTTCCGTCGCGGCGATATCGCTGCCGGAGCCCGGCTTGTAGATGGGGACGAAGGTGGTCTTCAGCAGCTTCTCGAGCTGCGGGCGCACCATGGAGAACATCACGTCGCTTCCTCCGCCGGGGGAGAAGCCGATCATGGTGTTGATGGGCTTCTGCGGGTAGTCCGCCTCCGCGCAGAAGGCGTTCCCGGCGAACAGGGCGGTCAGCAGGGCTACGGCGACGAGCAGGGTCTTTTTCCGCATTTGCGATTCTCCTCTCTTCTCTAGGGGTATTCTTCCTCGCGGCCGCCGGCCGACGACGAAGCGTCGATCAGGTCGCCGCGGGCGTTGAAAACCATTTCGGCCGGTTCGTTCATCGCTTCAAGATACTTGCTGGCCCCTACCTCCGGCAACAGATTCTCCGAGACGAGGATCTCTTCCAGGGCCACGGTGTTCCGGATCCGGGCCATGCGCACGCCTTGCTTGTCGAGGATGTTGCAGGTCTTGATCGCCGCCTGGACGGCCTGGCGATCGTTTTTCAGCACCATCGGGATCTTGACGCTCGCCGGCACGGTGGACGTGAGCGCGTTCGGGTAGGTGTGCTCGAAGCTGAACTTGTCGAACGCCCGCCGGGTGGTGAAGTCGAGGATGCCGAGGCCGTTGGCGTTCCCGTGCGAACGGTCGGTGATGTCGAGGACGGCGACCTTCGTGATCGCGGGGCCGCCGCTGGCGAAGGGTGTATGGTAGCGCCCCACCACGTTGGTGTCGAAACCGGTCCCGCTGATGTCCTTTCCGATCTCGTCGATGATCAGGACGTCGAGCCGGTCGAAATAGATCCGGGGGTAGAGACGCCAGGCCTCCTCCAGCAGCGCCGGCTCCCGTTCCGCGATCTCCGCCCCGGCCAGCACCTCCAGCCGGGCGGTTTCATGATAGGCGTTTTCGACGATCCCCACGCCGCAAAGAACGTTCGACTTCGCCAGGGTCACCCGGCCGAAGGCCAGGATGTTCTCCGCCATCCCGCCGAACCCCAGCTCGTGGCAGATGTCGGCGCCCTTCTGCTTGCCCATGCCGATGACGAGCATCTTCATGAGCCCGCTCTCGCATTTCCCGCGGAATGCCACGTGGGGCTTGATGCGGTTGACGGCCACGATCCCGTCGGCCTCGTGGGCATTCCGGTCCAGGTGGACGGGAAACCCGTTTTCGGAGATTCCGATCTCCACGGTTTCCATGCTGGAAAGTATCGGGGCCCCGACGTACTCCTCGGTGATGCCCATGCCGACGAGCATGTCGCGCTGGCCTTCCGCGGTGGCGCCCCCGTGGCTTCCCATGGCCGGGAAAAGGAAGGGCTCGCCGCCGACCCGACGGATCTCGGCCGCCACGGTCTTCAGCATCAGCGGCAACGAGGTGATGCCCCGGCTACCGGCCGTGATCCCGATCCGGTGCCCCCGCTTCACCTTCGCCAGGACGCCGCTTTCCCGCAGCTTCCGGGTCAGCTCGCCCGCGACGTCGGCGACCCTCGGCCGATCGAATACCTGGCGGACCTTGACCATCCGGGGGATGGGGATGCCGTCCAGAAGAGAATCGATAGCGCTCATGTGCGTCCCTCTCGCATCGTCGTGTTGCGGGGTCCGTCGTTTTAGTGCTTTATCGCGACCCGAAGGGCCTCCGCCCCGGTCGCCGCCATCTGGAATGCGTCGTGCCAGTCCTCGAGCGGAAAAACGTTCGTCACCAGCTCCTCGGTCTTCACGAGGCCGCTCGCCACCAGATGGATGGCGGTCTTCCAGTCGTAGGGGATCTGCGAGATCTCCCCCCGGATATCCAGCTCCTTCACGATCACCTTGTACGTGTCCACGGGGGCGACGATGCCGCCCCGGATGCCGCCGCCGGCCCAGAGGACCCGGCCGCCCTTGCGCACGATGTCGAGCGATTCCCCGATGGGCTCCACCGAGCCCGTGTTCTCGATGACCACGTCGACACCGATGCCGCCGGTCAGACCGGCCACACGCTTTCGGATGTCCTCCTTCTCGACGTTGACGACGTGGTCCGCGCCGAATTTCCTGGCCATTTCGAGCCGGAAGGAGGCGTCGCGGTCCATGCCGGACACGATGATCGGGCCGGCCCCGACGGCCTTGCAGACCTGGGCGAGCAGGATGCCCCGGGCTCCCGGCCCGAGGATGGCCACCGACTCGCCCGCCTTGACCCCCATCCGCGTGATCACGGTGTGGACCGAGCCCGCGACCGGCTCGAGCAGCACCGCCGCCTTCGAGGTGATGGAATCCGGCAGGACGTGCAGCTGCCATTCCGGCCACATGGTGTATTTCGCGAACCCGCCGCCGGTGACGAAATGCGCCCGGCCCTCCATGGGCGGCAGCGTGTTGCAGATGTTGAACCGGCCTTCCAGGCATGCCGGGCAGCGGCCGCAGTACATGGTGACGATCTCGTGCACCACCCGCTGGCCGGGCTTCACCGTGGTAACGGCCTTTCCCACCGCCTTTACCGTGCTGACGATCTCGTGGCCGGCGACCACCTTCCGGGAAACGTTCTTCACCCCGGTTCTGTCGACGGCCCCCCATTTGTGGACGTCGCTTCCGCAGATGCCGCAGTATTCCACCTCGCACAGGACGTCGTTCGGGGCATACCGGTTATCACCGAGTTCCGGGACCGGCACAACCTCCAGTACGTGCTCGCCGCTGGGATAGGATACCAGCCCTTTCATGCTCGCCATTGATGCCTCCTAGGTTTTGCTGTTTCCCGCCGCGGATCGACTGGAGGACCTCGCCCTGCCCATCGCCGCCGCCATCCGGATCGCCGCCGTCATGCTGCGGCAGTCCGCGGTCCCCGTCCCCGCGATGTCGAAGGCGGTGCCGTGGTCCACCGAGGTGCGCACGAACGGCAGCCCGACGGTGACGTTGACGCCCTCTTCGAATCCCCCCAGTTTCAGGGGGATGTGCCCCTGGTCGTGATACATGACCACCACGATGTCGAACTCCCGCTTCACGGCGGCCCGGAAGAAAACCGTGTCGGGCGGGACGGGACCCGCGGCGTCCATCCCCCGCTCCCGCGCCAGCTCGATCGCCGGGGCGATCTCGTCGATCTCCTCCGTGCCGAAGAGCCCCCCTTCCCCCGCGTGGGGGTTGAGACCCGCCACCGCGATCCTTGGCGAGGAGTTCCCGAGGGCGCGCAGCGCGCCGTCGGCGAGCTCGATCACCCGCAGAACCCGGTCCCGCTTCACCAGCTCGCAGGACCGGCGCAGGGAGACGTGGGTGGAGACATGGATGACCTTCAGCTCCCTCGAGACCAGCATCATGGAGAAATCCCGGGTGCCGGACAGGTGGCCCAGGATCTCCGTATGCCCCGGCAGGGAGCTCCCCCCGGCTTTCAACGCCTCCTTGTTGAGGGGCGCCGTCGCTATGGCGTCGATCTCCCCGTCCATCGCCAGCCGGACCGCCTTCTCCACGAATTCGTAAGCCGCCCTGCCCGCGCGCGGGTCCACCTTCGAGAACGGTAGGTCGGGGGGGAGGTTCGCCAGATCGAGGACGTCCAGTGTCCCGTAGACGAAATGCGCCTCGGCGGCCGAGGAGACCCCGCGGACCGTCACGGGGGCCTTCACGATCGAGGCGGCCCTTTCCATGATGCCGCGGTCCCCGACGACCAGCGGCCGGCAGAGGTCGTACGTCTTCTTCACCGTCAGCGCCTTCACGATGATCTCGGGGCCGATCCCCGCTGCGTCGCCCATCGTGATCGCCACGACCGGCTTTTGCGGCGCCCGCCGTCTCACCGCCCGTTCCCTTCCGGCTCGTCCCGCTTCAGGCAGTCCACCGCCCTGCAGAGCGCATCCCCGTCGCCGAAGGCCCCCGCCTTCGTCACGACCCGCAGGCCGTCGCAAGGCCCCCCCTTCAGCCGCCCCGCGGGGATGCCGGGGGCAACTTCCTCCACCACCTGGAAGCCGGTGGCGGAGAGGAGGCTCAATGCGCTCAGGGCGATGTCCCCGCCCGTCAGAACCAGGCCCCGCAGCTTCGTGTTCGTGGCGATCTCCCTGCACAATAGTCCGAAGGCGGAGGCGATCATCTCCGCGGTCCGCTGGCTTGAGAACCCCATGGAGGAGGCCGTTTCCATGGTCCTCTCGACGGACTCCCGGTCGTTCCCCGAGGTGATGACGACGTCGCGCCCGGCCTTCGCCGCCGCCAGCGCTGCGCCCGAGCAGCGACGGATCTCCGCCCCCGCGGTATCCGGCCGCAGCAGGGCGCAGGGGTCCGCGTCGACACTCTCCACCCCGGGGCGCCGGGTCAGCATCCTCACCTGTCCGCGCGTTACGTCGCTGACGCTGCCGGCGAGCACCACGACCGCCTCGCGCCCGGCCAGTCCGTCCTTCCCCGCCCCGTTCCCCGCCTTCGCCGCGGCCAGCCCCAGCGCCTGCGGCAGGCATTCCGCCAGCCCCGCGGAACCGACCCACAGGACCGGCTTCCCGAGGCGCATCGCGGCGGAGGCGTGCATCGACAGGTGCTCGTCGCGCCACGCGTCGCATACGATCACCCGCTCGCCCGCCGCGAGCATGCGTTCCATTGCCAGCCGGATTCCCTCCGCGCCCGCATGGACATCGTCGGCCGCCACGTGTCCCACCCTGCGCACGGTCTGCTTCGACAACAGCGTCGGCAGGTGCGACTCCGTGATCGGGCACTTGGGATCCCGCGCGAGCTCCGTCTCCTCGAGGGGGGCGCCCTGCAGGAGGTGGAACCCCCCGACGGTCGTCCTGCCGTTCTTCGGGAACGCGGGGGCCACGATCGCCAGTTCCTGCCCGCAGGTGTCCATGATCGCGTCGATTTCGCGCCCGATGTTTCCGCGCAGCGTCGAGTCGATTTTCTTGAACACGACCCCGAAGCGCCTGTCCCGGAACATCCGGGCGGCCTTCGACACGTTCCGGTAGGCCTCCTCGGGATCCAGGGCCCGGCTCTGGCTGTCTACGACCAGCACGTCCTCCTCGAGAGGGCGGGGGGGGATGTTCCCGCCCATCAGCACGATCGTCTTGAGCCCCTGCTTCGCGAATTGAACACCCGTATCGTTCGCGCCAGTAAGGTCGTCGGCGATGACGGCGATCCGCTTGTCGTTGTTCTCGTTGTTTGTCATGGGATCCATGGTTCAGGAGCAAGCGGCATGCCCTGCGGCAAAAACAGGCGAAATAAATAAATTAACCATTGAAAACGAATGCTTAAGAGACGATCACCCCGCCCGAAGGCCGACGGCGGCTCCAAAACGGTTTACGGCTGGCGCATTATTGAGCGGTGTCGGTGCATTTTGCGCCACCCCGCATCTTCCGGCGGAGGGTGGAGCGGTTGATCCCCAGCCGGAGGGCGGCCCGCGTCTTATTCTGGTTTTCCTCCGCCAGGACGGCGGCGATGGCGTCGGCCTCGATGTCCTCCAGCCGCTCTCCCCGGTCCGACCCGTCGCGGCCTTCCCCACGGCGCTCCGACTGGAGCTCGAGCAGCATGTCCTCGACGCTCTCCCGGCCGATCGTGTCCCCGTCGGCGAGGATCAGGAGCTGCTGCATCACGTGCTCGAGCTCCCGCACGTTGCCCGGCCAGTCGTACCGCTCCAGGAGCCGCAGGTGCTCCGTCTCCATCGGGCGGACCCGGCGGTTCATGTGGCCGGACTTCGACAGGAAATATTCCGCGAGCATCGGGACGTCGCCCTTCCTCTCCCTCAGCGGGGGGACGCGCATCTTCAGCACAGCGAGGCGGTAATACAGGTCCTTCCGGAACATCTCGTGCTTCAGCAGCGTGTGGAAATGATGGTTCGTCGCGGCGACGATCCGGACGTCGATCGGGATGATCCGGTCACCTCCGACCCTCCTCACCTCCTTCTCCTGGACCACCCGGAGCAGCTCGGCCTGCAGCTTCAGCGGCATCTCACCGATCTCGTCGAGGAAGATGGTCCCGCCGTGGGCCAGCTCGAACAGCCCCGGCTTGCCGCCCTTCTTCGCCCCCGTGAACGCCCCTTCCTCGTACCCGAAGAGCTCGCTCTCCAGCAGGCTTTCGGGCAGGGCGGCGCAGTTGACGGCCACGAACGGGCCCTTCGCGCGGCGGCTCAGGTTGTGGATTCCCTGCGCCAGCATCTCCTTCCCCGTGCCGGACTCGCCGCTGATCAGCACCGACGCATCGACGGCGGCGAATCTGGCGGCGCGCGCCTTCAAGTGAAGCACCGGCGGGCTCTTACCGATCACGTCGTCCAGCGTGGTCCGGGCGACGAAGCCCTTGCTGTGCATCTTCTGCCGGACGATCCCCTCCAGACGCTGGAGGTCCGTGACGTCCTGGAAATTGGCGATGGCGGCGATCGGGCTCTCCTTCACCTTGACGGCCAGCCGCTGGGTGACGATGACCTTGTCTTTCACGCGCTGGAGGGCCCCGTACTCCGACCGGCCTTCCTTCAGCACCCTCGGCAGCTCGGTGGTCGGGATGATCGCGCCCACCGGCGCGCCGAGGGCATCCTCCGCCTTGACGCCGAAGATCTTCCCGGCCGCCGGGTTGAACAGGGTGATCCGCTCGTCCCGGTCGATCGCCACGATGCCGTCGTGCGAGCTGTCCACCACGACGCGCAGGATCTCGGAACGTTCCCGCTCGCGGACGCGCACCTCGGCGATCTTCTCCGCCTCCTCGATCGCCTTCGCGATCGCTTCCTTCCCCGAGGCCACCAGCATCCCCCCGATCCCCAGCTTCGAGGCCAGCCTCACGGACACGGCGTCGCCGATGATCATGCCGATCCCGCAGCGGGCCGCTTCCGTGACCTTTTCCAGCGCGTCCTCGCCGGACTCGACAACAATCTGCCGGATCTTCATCCCGAGCAGGTTGCCGAGGCTTTCGCAGCCATAGACCACGTTCCGGAAGCCCGTGATCCCGATCTGCCCGCGGTACTCCCGGAGCTGGTACAGGCAGCGCAGGATGTCGTAGGGGGAAACCTGGATCTCGACGACCGGGACGGAAAGGGCCCGGGAGATCTGGAGCGCCGTGCCGCCCCGGCTGACGATCGCCTCCGCCCCGGCGTCGACCGCACGCCTCGCGGCGCGGACGCCCTCCGCCAGGTCCCCTTCCTCGACGATCACGTCGATCCCCAGCTCCTCCACCGCCGCTCGCGCCTCGAGCATCAGGTCCGCGTACGGGGCGATGACGGCTACCCGGGCGCGTTTCCCGGCGGTCGTCGGGTCACCGGGATTCCGGTCCGGTCCCATCCTTCGCAGTTCCCTCCGGGGCGTCCGGCGATTTCCGCATGGAGGACTCCCCCCCGCCGGCATCCACCACATCATATCCCAGGGCACGGATCCTGGCCCGGAGCGAATCCGCAGCCGAGAAATCGCCCGCCCTCCTCGCGGCATCCCTCTCACGCGCCAGCGCCGCGATTTCGGCGGGAACCTCCTCCGCCCCCGCCGCGGCTCCCGGCTCCCCCGGCAGCCCCACCCGCAGTACGCGGTCCCATTCCGCCGCCAGGGCGCGGGCCACGTCGCCCCCGATCCCGGAGCGGGCCGCATCGTGGGCGACCGACAGGGCCCGGGGAAGGTTCAGGTCGTCCGAGAGCGCCGCGCGGAACCGCTCCCGCAGCGCGGCGGCGGCATCCGACCCCGCCGTTGCCCGCTCCGCGGCTTTCCGGAACGCCTCCCGGAGCCGCGCCAGCCCCCTCGACGCGGCCGCCTGCCCTTCCCAGGTGAAATTCATGGGGGTCGCGTAGTGCAGCGTCATGCAGTAATACCGGAACTCCGCGGGGGAATACCCCTTTCCCCCGCCCGGCGGCCCGCCCGCGAGGTCGTCGAGCGTGTATTCGTTCCCCTGCGACTTGGACATCTTCCTCCCGTCGACCAGGAGGTGGGCCGCGTGCAGCCAGATCCTGGCGAGCTCCTTTCCCGTGGCGGCCGCCGCCAGCGCCCGCGAGTTCTCGTGGTGCGGGAACCGGAGGTCCACGCCGCCGACGTTCAGGTCGTACCCGGTGCCGAGGTGCGCCATCGCCATCGCCGCGCACTCCGAGTGCCAGCCGGGCCATCCCCTTCCCCACGGGCTGTCCCACTGGAACTCCCTCCCGGGCTCCGCCGGCATCCACAGGACGAAATCCTCCGGGCGCCTCTTGCGGCGTTGCCCCTCCGCGCCCGTCCGCTCCGCCGGCGTCCCCTCCCCCAGCGCGGCCCCGGAAAGGGCGCCGTAGCCCGGCGCCCGGGTCACGTCAAAATAGAGGTAACCGTCCCTGCCGTATACCGCCCCCTTCTCCTCGAGGCGGCGGACCAGCGCGATCATTTCGGGGACGTGCTCCGAGGCGCGGGGATAGACGTCGGCCGGAAGGAAGCCCATCCTGCGGCAGTCCCGGAAGAACGCCTCCGTGAAGAACGCCGCGATCTCCCGCGCGGTCCTCCCGGCCGCCCGGGCGGCGGCGATCACCTTGTCCTCGCCCAGCTCCAACTGCTCCTGGTGCATGTGCCCCATGTCCGTGATGTTCTGCGCGGTGTAGGTTCCGTAACCGAGAAAACGGAGCGTGCGAACGAGGAGGTCCGTGAGGAGGTAGGTGCGCAGGTTCCCGATGTGAACGTAGCGGTAGACCGTGGGGCCGCAGGTGTAGATCGTGACCCGGGCGGGGTCCGCGGGAACGAGCGGTACCTTCCGCCGGGAAACACTGTCACGAAGGAGCAACGCCGCCTGGCTATCCATTTCCCGCATCCTTCCGCGCCTGAGCCCGGCGGCAGCGTCCCCGGGTCACATCTCCCGCAATGTTTCCTTCTCGATCTCGTCGGTCAGGAGCCTGGCGTGCTTCTTCTCCTCTTCCGCGAGATAAAGGAACAGCTCGCGCACTTCCGTCGGGGAAGCGGTCGCGGCGAGCTCCACGTAGCCCCGGTGCGCCGCGTTCTCGCGCGCAAGCGCCTTCCGGATCAGGTCGATCGGGCCGTCGCCCATCTCACCCGCCGTGCTTCTTCGCGTAGTCGTCGAGCGCCGTCTTCACCGCCTGCTCGGCCATCACGGAGCAGTGGATCTTCACCGCGGGAAGCCCGCCGAGGGCGTCGGCGACCGCCTGGTTCGAGATCGCCCGGGCCTCCTCCACCGTCTTCCCCTTGATCATCTCCGTCAGCATGGAGCTGGAGGCGATCGCGGCGCCGCAACCGAACGTGCGGAACTTGGCGTCGACAACGATGTCGTTCTCGATCTTGAGGTACAGCCGCATCATGTCGCCGCAGGCCGGGTTCCCGACCTCGCCGACGCCGTCCGCACCCTCGATCTCCCCCACGTTCCGGGGGTTCATGAAATGGT
>DCUH01000055.1:0-10948 GCA_002327765.1 bacterium UBA2219
GGCTTCGGCGACCGGCGCAAGGCGATGCTCGAGGACATCGCGACCCTCACCGGCGGCAAGTCGATCGCCGAGGAGATGGGGATCAAGCTCGAGGCGGTCACGCTGAACGACCTCGGCCGCGCGAAGCGCGTCGTCATCGACAAGGAGAACACCACGATCATCGACGGTGCCGGGAAGAAGGCCGACATCGAGGCCCGGGTGAAGATGATCCGCGCCCAGATCGACGAGAGCACCTCCGAGTACGACAAGGAGAAGCTGCAGGAGCGGCTGGCCAAGCTCGTCGGCGGCGTGGCGGTGATCAACGTCGGCGCGGCCACCGAGGCCGAGATGAAGGAGAAGAAGGCCCGCGTCGAGGACGCCCTGCACGCGACCCGCGCCGCGGTCGAGGAAGGGATCGTCCCGGGCGGCGGCGTCGCCTACATCCGCACGATTCCCGCCCTCGACGGCCTCAAGATGGACCACATCGACCAGCAGGCGGGCGTGGACATCGTGAAGAAGGCGCTGTACGAGCCGGCCAAGCAGATCGCGATCAACGCCGGCCAGGACGGCGGCGTCATCGTCGACAAGATCCGGACCGGCAAGGGGAACTTCGGCTACAACGCGGGAACGGAGGAGTTCGAGGACCTGATGAAGGCCGGCATCCTCGACCCGACGAAGGTGACCCGGGTGGCGCTGCAGAACGCGGCTTCCGTGGCGGCCCTCATGATCACCACCGAGTGCGCCATCGCGGACAAGCCGGAGGAGAAGTCCTCCAACCCGATGCCGATGCACCCGTCGTCGCCCGGCGGCGGCATGTATTAGATTCCGGCGGCGGCGCAGGCGCTCCCCGGGCCTTCACCGGCCCGGGGGGCGCCTTTTTACGACCGCGTCTTGAAGAAGTCGTCCCAGGAGGAGTCGCGGCATGCCGATCTACGAATACATGTGCCCGAAGTGCGGCGCGGTCACGGAGGAGCTCCACGGGATCGGCGAGAAGCCGGTCGTGAAGTGCCCCGGGTGCGGCGCCAGGGCCAGGATGAAGATCTCGGGCGGAAATTTCGTCCTCAAGGGGTCGGGGTGGTACGTCACCGACTACGGCAAGAAGTCGCAGATGCCGGAGAAAAAGCCCGCGGGGGCGAAAGGGAAGAAGGAGGGGGCGGCCGACCGTCCCTCCGCGCCCAAGAAGCCGTTGCCGAAGCTGTCGACCGATCCCGATTGAGGAGGGGAATGCGATGGCCGCACGCCTGATCGACGGGAAGGCGATCGCCGCGTCCGTCCGCGCAGAGGTCAGGGAGAAGGCCGCCGAGCTCGCGGCGCGCACGGGGGTCCGGCCCGGCCTCACGGTCGTCCTGGTGGGGGACGACCCCGCTTCCCGGGTCTACGTCCGCAACAAGGGGAAGGCCGCCGACGAGGCGGGATTCGTTTCGCGCCAGATCGACCTTCCCGCGGACACGAAGGAGCCGGAGCTCCTCGAGGTCGTGGCGCGGCTCAACGCCGACCCTTCCGTCCACGGCATCCTCGTCCAGCTCCCCCTGCCGAAGCATATCGACGCAAAGAAGGTGATCGAGGCGATCGACCCGCGCAAGGACGTCGACGGCCTCCACCCGGTGAACGCCGGCCTCCTGTTCACGGGGGGCGCCGGGTTCATCCCCTGCACCCCTTACGGGATCCTGCGGATGCTCGACCACGAGAAGGTGGAGCTCAAAGGGAAGCACGCCGTGGTCGTCGGGCGCAGCAACCTCGTGGGCAAGCCCGCCGCAATGCTCCTGCTGTCGCGCCACGCGACGGTGACGATCTGCCACTCCCGCACGGAGGACCTTCCTTCCGTGGTCCGCACCGGGGACGTGGTGGTCGCGGCGGTGGGCAGGGGAGGCATGATCCGCGGGTCCTGGATCAAGCCGGGAGCGGTCGTCATCGACGTTGGGATGAACCGCGACGCGGCGGGCAAGCTCTGCGGCGACGTCGCCTTCGAGGAGGCGAGGCAGACCGCGGGGGCCATCACCCCCGTGCCCGGCGGGGTCGGCCCGATGACCATCGCCATGCTCCTCCAGAACACCTGCGAAGCGGCCCTGCGGGCGCTTTCGTGAATTCCCCGCCCGACCGGAAGTACTCCAGGTCGCACTTCTGGGCGATGGGCGCCCCCGGCGGGGACGTCCGCATGGGGCTGACGCACGTCCCCAAGGTCTTCCTCGGGGACGCGGTCTTTCTGGAGCTGCCCCCGCGGGGAACCGGCATCGCCGCGGGCGAGCCGATCGGGCTCGTGGAGTCCTCCTTCACCGTCTTCGAGCTCGTTTCGCCCCTCACCGGCACCGTGACCGACGTGAACTCCGGTGCGGAGAGCGTCCCCCGCCGGGTGACGGACGACCCTTACGGGGAGGGCTGGCTTCTGGCGGTGCGCCCCGCGGACTCCTGCGAAATCGATTCCCTCCTGGACCGGGAGGAATACGAGAGGCGCGTCGAGGAAGGGTAGGATTATTTCAGCGCAGGCGCAGCGCGCCCCCGTGGACGTAGATGAACCGCCCGCGGATGACCAGGTTGGGAATCTTGTACTCGGCGGGGATGGGGTCGAAGGGCGCTGCCTTGCGGATCGACCGGACCGCCTCTTCGTCGAGGATCTTGTGCCCCGAGCTCCGGACCAGCTCGATCCCCTCCACCTTCCCGCTGCGCCCGATCACGAAGTCGATCTGGAGATCCCCCTGGATCCCGTGGACGGCGGCGTCGTAAGGGTACTGCCACACCAGCTCGATCTTCCGCTTGATCGACGCGAAGTAGGATATGTACTGGATCTCCGGCGCGTTCAGCGGCGTCAGCCGGAAGCCGCCGCCGCCCTCCTCCGTGACACCTTCCTTCCCCGCGGCCTTCCCCCCGGTGCCCACGGCGTTGCCGCGCGTTTCCCCCTTTCCGCGCCCGCCCGACGGCTCGTCGCGCGCCATCACCAGCTTCCCGAGGGAGGGCGTGAGATCCCGCAGGGAGCGCGGCGATTCGGAGGAAGGCGGCGCGCTTTTCCCCTCGCTCCCCGCGGGCTCCTGCGCGCGGCCGGGAGACGCCCCTTCCGCCTTCACCTGCCGCTCTTCCCGCTCCTGCGGCTCCTTCGCCGCCTCTTTCGTTTCGGCCTTCGGGCGCGGGGCGGGGAACGACTTCTCGGGGGGCAGGTCCGGCTTCACGGGCAGGTCCGGGACGCGTCCCCTCATCTCGGCCGGCGGCCGGCCCTTAGGCGGTGCCGGGCGCGGCGCCGCGGGCGGCGGCCGCTCGATGACCCCGGCCTGCGGCGGCAGGAAGTCGGCGGACCGCGGAATGTCCGCCATCTCCACCATCATCACCTCTTCCTTGCGGGCGGACGGCGCGGGGAGCACGGTCGCCAGCCAGAACAGGGCCAGGTGGAAAAGCACGGAAATTCCCGTGCAGATGAGAAACGTCCTGTGACTCGGCATAACGTTTCATTATATCAATGTCGCATCGCAAGTTCCGGTGCGGCCCCAAGGACGCCCGCCGCCTCGGGTTTGGCCTTGACACGGGAACGCCTTTCGGGATTAATGAAACCAATCCAAGGCGCTTCAAATCCGCGTTTTTCTCCGGTTCCCGGAGAGCCCATAAAAATTTACGGGAGGTTCGGCAGATGACGAAGGCGGAACTGGTCGAGGCCATTCGCGCGGAAGCAGAGATCGGCAAGGGGCAGGCGGAAGCGGCTGTCGAGGCGTTTCTGGCCACGGTCACGAAGTGCCTTAAGAAGGGCGAGAAGCTGACCCTGACCGGCTTCGGGACCTTCGGCGTCAGCAACCGGAAGGCGCGGATGGGGCGCAATCCCCAGACCGGCGAGGCCATCAAGATCAAGGCGGCGAAGATCCCCAAGTTCACCGCGGGCAAGTCCCTGAAGGAGGCGGTCGGCGGGAAGAAGAAGTAGCGCGAAGCCGTTCGCGGCTCCGATATAGCGGTCCGATATAGCGGTATATCCGGCCCCGGCCGACCCATGCGAATCGGCCGGGGCGTATTTTTAAGGGGGGAGGAGACATGTTCTCGAAGATCCTGTTGCCCTCCGATTTCTCCGTTTGCTCCGCGGAGGCGGCGCGCGCCGCGCGCCGGCTGGCGGAGCACTTCGGGTCCGAGCTGCTCGTCCTCCACGTGATGGACGAGCCCGCGGCGCTCGACCCGATGTTCCGCGGCGAGGTCCCGATCGAGCTGCTGCGCGGGCGCATGGAAGCGTACTGCCGGGAGGAGATGGGCCGGTTCCTCGCCTCGCATCTCGAAGGTCTCCCCGGCGTGGAGACGCGGATCGTCTCCGGCGTCCCGTACCGGGAGATCATCGGGGCCGCCCGGGAAACGGGCGCCGGCCTGATCGTCATCGGGACCCATGGCCGCACCGGGGTGGAGCACGTGATCTTCGGCAGCACGGCCGAGAAGGTGGTGCGGATGGCGCCGTGCCCCGTGCTTTCCGTGCGTCAGGGAGGGAAGGAATTCGTTCACCCGTAATTCGATTCTTCGCGTGGAGGAGGGAAGCGGCATGACGATGATCATCGACGTTCACGGAAGGCAGGTGCTCGACTCGCGCGGGAACCCGACCGTCGAGGTCGAGGTGCTGCTCGAGTCGGGGGCGGAAGGGCGGGCCATCGTGCCGTCCGGGGCGTCCACGGGCACCCGGGAGGCGGTGGAGCTGCGCGACGGCGACCCGAAGTATTTCCTGGGGAAGGGCGTGACGAAGGCGGTCCGCAACGTGAACAAGGTGATCGCGCCCCGGCTCCTCGGGTACGACGCGGTGGACCAGGTCCTGGTCGACCGGATGCTGATCGACCTCGACGGGACGCCCAACAAGGGGAAGCTCGGCGCGAACGCCATCCTCGGCGTGTCGATCGCGGTCGCGCGCGCGGCCGCCGACGCCTGCGGCCTTCCGCTCTACCGGTACCTCGGCGGCGTGGGGGCCTGCAGCCTCCCCGTCCCGATGATGAACATCCTCAACGGCGGGTCGCACGCCGACAACAACGTGGACATCCAGGAGTTCATGGCGATGCCCGTCGGGGCGAAGAGCTTCTCGGACGCCCTGCGGATGGGGGTCGAGACGTTCCACCAGCTGAAGAAGGTGCTCAAGGGCAAGGGGCTGAACACGAACGTGGGGGACGAGGGCGGCTTCGCCCCCTCGCTGCGCTCGAACGCCGAGGCGATCGAGGTCATCCTCGAGGCGATCGTGAAGGCCGGCTACAAGCCGGGCCGGGACGTCTGCATCGCCCTCGACCCCGCCGCGTCCGAGTTCGGCGAGAAGGGGAAATACACCTTCCGGAAGTCGGACGGATCGAAGCGGAACGCGGAACAGATGGTGAAGTACTACGAGAACCTGTGCCGCCAGTATCCGATCGTCTCCATCGAAGACGGTTTTTCCGAGGACGACTGGGAAGGCTGGAAGCTCTTCACGGAGGCGATGGGGGAGAAGATCCAGATCGTCGGGGACGACATCTTCGTGACCAACCCCGCGATCCTGCGGAAGGGGATCGCGGAAGGGGCGGCAAACTCCGTCCTCATCAAGCTAAACCAGATCGGCACGGTGACCGAGACGGTCGAGGCCATCGAGACGGCCAAGCGGGCCGGCTGGACCGCCGTGATCTCCCACCGCTCGGGGGAGACCGAGGACAGTACGATCGCCGACCTGGCCGTGGGGCTCTCCACCGGCCAGATCAAGACCGGGTCGGCCTCCCGGACGGACCGGATCGCGAAGTATAACCAGCTTCTGCGGATCGAGGAGGAGCTCGGGGAAACGGCGCGGTTCGAGGGCAGGGGAGTGTTCTATAATATCTGAGATGAAACGACCGTTCGTAGCGCTGGTCATCATGGACGGCTGGGGCTGCCGCGAGGAGCCGGAAGGCAATGCGGTGGCCCTGGCCTCCACGCCTTTCTACGATCGCTTGTGGGCGGAGTTCCCCCGGACACGGATCCACGCCTCCGAGGAACGGGTCGGCCTGCCTGCCGGCCAGATGGGGAACTCCGAGGTCGGCCACCTGAACCTCGGCGCGGGCCGGGTGGTCTACCAGGACCTCGTCCGGATCTCGAAGTCGATCCGCGACGGCGACTTCTTCCGAAACCCGGTGCTGCGGGGCGCCATGGACGCGGCCCGCGAGGGCGGCGGGGCGCTCCACCTCATGGGGCTCCTCTCCGACGGGGGGGTGCACTCGCTCCACACCCACGTCTACGCCCTCCTCCGCATGGCGAAGGAGTCCGGGGTGCGGCACGTGTTCGTCCACCCGTTCTTCGACGGCCGCGACACCCCGCCCCGAAGCGGCGTGGAGCACCTGAAGGCCCTTCTCGCGGAGGCCGGGAGGATCGGCGTCGGGGAGGTGGCCACGGTCATCGGCCGGTATTACGCGATGGACCGCGACAACCGGTGGGACCGCGTCGAGCGGGCCTACAAGGCGATGGTCCGCGGGGAGGGGAAGCGCTTCGAGGATCCCGTCGCCGCAGTTGCGGCCTCCTACGCGGCCGGGACGACCGACGAGTTCATCGAGCCTTCGGTGATCGTGCGGGACGGCAGCCCCTTCGGGTGCATTTCTCCCGGGGATTCGGTCATCTGCTGGAATTTCCGCGCGGACCGCGTGCGGGAGATCACCCGGGCGTTGACCCAGGCGGGGTTCGACCGGTTCCCCGTCCCGGGGCCGATCCCCTTGTCCTACGCCTGCCTGACCGCCTACGACGAGGCCTTCGGGCTGCCGGTGGCGTTCCCGCCGCAGACGATGGACGACATCCTGGCCCGGGCGCTCGCTTCCAATGGCCTGCGGAACCTGCGGATCGCGGAAACGGAGAAATACGCGCACGTGACCTACTTCTTCAACGGCGGGGAGGAAAGCAGGTTCCCGGGCGAGTCGCGCGTCCTGATCCCGTCGCCGGCCGTCGCCACCTACGACCTGATGCCCGAGATGAGCGCGGACGCCGTGGGGGACCGCGCGGCGGCGGAGATCGTCTCGGGGAACCACGACCTGATGATCCTCAATTTCGCCAACTGCGACATGGTGGGGCACACCGGCATCCTGCCCGCGGCGATCCGCGCGGTCGAGGCGGTCGACCGGAACGTCCGGAAGGTGGTCGAGAAGGTGTGGGAGATCGGCGGGGTGGCGCTGGTGACGGCGGACCACGGCAACGCCGAGACGATGATCGACCCGAGGACGGGCGGCCCCCACACGGCGCACACGACCAACCTCGTCCCGTTGATCCTGGCGGACCCGCGGGCCCGCGGCAAGCGCCTCCGGGAAGACCGCGCCCTGGAGGACATCGCCCCGACGATCCTGAATCTGCTGTCGGTACCGGTCCCTTCCGCGATGACCGGGACCGACGTCCGGGAGGGTTGAGATGTCGCCAGCGCAGGCGGCGCCCCGGTCGGCCCTGATCGTCAACAACGACGCCGCCGTCCGGGACATGCTCCTGAAGCTCTTCACCGAGGAGGGATACCACGTCGTCCTGGCGGGGTCCGGCGCCGAGGCGATCAAGATCGCGACGAGCTCGTCCATCGACTGCGCCCTCGTGGACCAGCTCCTGCCGGACTTCTCAGGAGTGGAGCTGAAGAAACGCCTGGTGAAGGCGTCGCCGAAGACCCAGGTGGTCGTCCTGTCCTCCTTCACAACGATCCGCAGCTCGGACGACGTCCTGCGGTTCGGATTCTCCGACTTCATCCTCGACCAGCGCGAGGTGCTCGAGCTGCTCCAGGGGGGAAGCTCGATGCCCGTCCCGGCCGCCCCCGCCCCGGCCCCCGACGAGCGGCTCGACCGGCTGAAGAAATGCCTGATCGACACGATCGACGTGATGGTCGGGCTGCAGGAGATCAACGACCCGTTCTTCGGGGGAAACTCCCACATCACCATGGAGTACGCCCGCTCGATCGCGGAGGAGATGAAGCTCTCCCCGGAGACGATCGACGAGATCGTCGTGGGGGCCCTCCTCCACGACATCGGCCGCGTCGGGATAAAAAGCGACATCCTCCAGGGGAAGCGGGAGATCACCGAAGTGGAGTACAAGACGCTCCGCGGGCACTGCGAAAACGGCGCGAAGGTCATCGAGTCGATCGATTTCCCTTGGAAAATCAAGCCGATCATCATACACCACCACGAGCGGTACGACGGGAAGGGTTACCCGAGCGGCCTGAAAGGCCGGGAGATCCCCATCGGGGCCCGGATTCTCTCCGTGGTCGACGCCTTCGCGGCGATGACAGCGCATCGCCCGTACCGCAGCCGCAGCCTGACCAAGGAAGAGGCGATCCACGAGCTGCACAAGAACGTGGGGACGCAGTTCGACCCCGAGGTGGTCGAGGTGTTCTCCTCGGTGGTGAACCGGAAGTACTTCTACCGGGGGATGGGGCCCAAGCCCAAGGTCCTGATGGTGGACGACGAGATCGACTACCTCACCCTCATCAAGCTGCGGCTCGTCAACGAGGGGTTCGACGTCGTCACCTACGACAACGCGCAGGACGTGCTCGAAAACGTGGAGAAATTGGCCCCCGATCTCATCGTTTCTGATATCATGATGCCCGGGATGGACGGGATCGAGATGTTCCGGAAGATCCGGGAGCTGGGCCCGCCGATCGGCGACACCCCGCTGATCTTCATCAGCGGGAAGGACGACCCGCAGTCGAAGATCGACGCCCTTCACCTGGGGGCCGAGGATTTCCTGTCCAAGCCGGCCGACCTCTCGGTGCTGGGCGCCCGGATCCGGAACATCATCCGGCGCGACGCGAAATGGAGGAAGGGAGGCGCCGCTTCGGGGCAGGTCACCGGCGTCGTAGGCGACCTGAAGAACCTCGGCATCCCCGAGATCGTGCAGACGCTCCACCTGGGGCTCAAGACCGCCTGCGTCAGCATCAAGGGGCCGATCGGGGAGGGGAGGATCTTTTTCGAAAACGGGAGGATACGTCATGCGGAGCGCGGGCCGGTCTCCGGCGAGGCCGCCTTCTACGAGATGCTTCGCTGGCAGGAGGGGCCTTTCACCATCGCGCATGGGCAGTCGACCAAGCTCCGCACGATCGAGATGGACGAGATGCAGCTCATGATGGAAGGGCTGCGGCGTCTCGACGAGGAGAAGAAGGAAGAGCCGGCCGGATGACGTCCCTGTTCGGCAAGGACAGGCGCAGGAAGGAGAGATATCGTCCCGTGGCCACCGTCGTGTTCACCGTCCGCAGCGGGAAAGACCCCCGGCGCGTCTCCTCCCCCGTAACGGGAACGGTCAAGGACCTCTCCCCGAAGGGCATGTCCGTGGTCACGCCGCGCATCGCGCCGGACGGGCTCCACATCATGTACGACACGCTGATGGTCCACCACAACCGGATCGACGCCACGATCCTTCCCGAGGGGAAGCCGCCGATCCGCGTCGAGGGGACCGTGGCATGGTTCCGGAGCGTGGAAAGCCCCGCGGGCTTCTTCATCTTCGGCATGCAGTTCGACCAGGAAGCGGCCGCCGTGGAGGCCCTCTGCCTTCCCGAGAAGGACTCGTCCGCCGACCGTTGATCCCGCAGCCGTAATCGATTACAGTATCTGTTTCGGCCCTTTCCGCAAAGTGCGAGAGTGGCGGAATGGCAGACGCGCCGGACTTAGGATCCGGTGGGCAACCATGAGGGTTCAAGTCCCTCCTCTCGCACCAGAATCCGGGGGATAGACGCCCAATATAAACAGACAGGGGAACGGGAACGCCATGAAGACGAGCATAGACGCCGTGTCGGGCGTCGAAAAGAAGATCACGGTCGAGATCTCCGCCGAGGAGGTCGACAAGCGGATCGAGGAGCAGTTCGCGGAAATCCGCAGGGACGTGCCGCTGAAGGGGTTCCGAAAAGGCAAGGCGCCGATTGACATGGTCCGGCGGTTCTTCCGGGAATCCGTAGAGAAGGACCTTTCCGACCGGATCGTGCGGGAGACGCTGTCCGACGTGGTGAAGGAAAAGGACATCAAGATCCTCTCCCTCGGGGACGTGGAAGCCGGCAAGGTGGCGTCGGGGGAGGGCTTCACGTTCTCCGTCAAGGTCGAGGTGGTCCCCGAGGTGGAGGCGAAGGATTACAAGGGGATACCCGCCGGCATGGGGAAGGCGAAGGTGACCGACGAGGATGTCGCTGCGGCGATCGAGCGGCTCCGGACCCCGTATGCCCGGTTCCAGCCCGAGGAAGGGCGCAAGGCCGAGCGCGGCGACCTGGCGGAGTTCTCGTTCATGGCGGTCTCCGACGGCGTCACGGTGGACGAGAACGAGAAGACGTCGATCGTCCTCTCCAACGGCATCCCGTTCGGGCAGGAGTTCGAGGAAAAGATGCTGGGGATCGGCGCGGGCGACGAGCGCTCCTTCCGGATCGAGTTCCCGGCCGCGCACCCCGTATCGAAGTACGCCGGCAAGACCGTGGACTTCGAAGTGAAGGTCTTCACCGTGCGGGAGAGGAAGCTCCCCGCGCTCGACGACGAGTTCGCGCGGCAGTTCGGCGCCCCGGGCGGCCTGGACGACCTGCGGGCGAAGATGCGGGAGAAGCTCGAGAAGGAGGCCGAGAGCAAGAGCCGGCACGCGGCGGAGGAGGAGATCCGGCGGGTGCTGGCGGAGCGCAACCCCATCGAAGTCCCCCCGACGCTGGTGAAGCGCCAGACGATGTCGATGATCGGGAGCACCATCGAGCACATGGAATCCTCGGGGGTCAACCTGAAGAAGACCAAGCTCGATTTCGACGAGATGCACGACCGGCTCAAGTTCAGCGCGGAGCGCAACGTGAGGGTGGGGCTGCTCATCGACGCCATCGCCCGGCAGGAGAGCCTCGACGTCCCGTACTCCGAGATCGAGGCCGAGATGAAGCGGATGGCCGAGTTCGAGGGGCAGCCGTTCGAGGACGTCCGGGAGAAATACAGCTCGGAGGAGAGGATGGACTCCCTGCGCGACCGCCTGATGGAGCGAAAAGTGATGAATTTCCTGGTGGAGAATGCCGAAGTGAAGGAAGAGGTGGCCGAATGAACCTGGTTCCGATGGTTGTCGAGCAGACCAGCCG
>DCUH01000055.1:11065-11331 GCA_002327765.1 bacterium UBA2219
CCGGACAAGGACATCAACCTCTACATCAACTCGCCGGGGGGAATCGTCACCGCCGGGATGGCCATCTACGACACGATGCAGTTCATAAAGCCCCAGGTTTCGACGGTTTGCCTGGGGCAGGCGGCCTCCATGGCGGCCATCCTGCTGGCGGGCGGGGCCGAAGGCAAGCGGACGGCTCTCCCCAATGCCCGGATCCTCATCCACCAGCCGATGGGGGGAACGCACGGGCAGGCCACCGACATCAAGATCCAGGCGGAGGAGATCCT
>DCUH01000055.1:11357-11600 GCA_002327765.1 bacterium UBA2219
GATACCGAGAGGGATTACTACATGTCGGCGGAGCAGGCGAAGGCGTATGGTATAATCGATCAAGTAGTGGCCAAGCGTGCTCCCTCGATAAAGCCCCTGGTCGACTGACGGAGGTTGCATTGACCCGGAAATTCAACGACAAGGCGAACCTTCTGGTTTGCTCCTTCTGCGGTAAGGCACAGAACGAGGTCCGCAAGCTCATCGCGGGCCCCACGGTCTACATCTGCGACGAGTGCGTCGAGC
>DCUH01000055.1:11694-11896 GCA_002327765.1 bacterium UBA2219
TCCGTGGCCGTCTATAACCACTACAAGCGGATCGAGGCGCGCGGCGGCGACGGCGTGGAGCTCCAGAAGTCGAACATCCTGCTTCTGGGCCCCACCGGGAGCGGGAAGACGCTGCTCGCCCAGACGCTGGCGCGCATCCTGAACGTCCCGTTCACCATCGCGGACGCGACCACGCTGACCGAGGCGGGGTACGTCGGCGAGG
>DCUH01000070.1:0-145 GCA_002327765.1 bacterium UBA2219
GGAAGGGCGCGCCCGAGGAATGGGTCTGCGTCGTGCGGCCGGGGCTGGTCCTCTATGAGATCGAAGGAGTCGACGAGGCCACCGCCCGGGAGGCGTTCCGCCTGGCGGAGCACAAGCTCCCGATCCAGACGAAATTCCTGGCCAG
>DCUH01000070.1:209-5739 GCA_002327765.1 bacterium UBA2219
AGAAGCGCGTCCGCCCTGGACAACAAGATGCTGATCCGCAACAAGCGGAAGGACCTTGCCCGGGTGATCACGTTCCTGCACGCGAAGACGGAAGGGAAGGCGGGCTGACATGACGGCGGAGGAATCGATGGGGACCCGTGGGATACAAAAGCGCAAGGTCGGGGTGGTCGTCAGCGACAAGATGGACAAGACGATCGTCGTCCAGGTCGAGCGGCTGGTCGCGCACCCCGTCTATAAGAAGTACGTGAAGCGCAGGAATCGCATCAAGGCGCACGACGAGAAGAACGAGTACCAGATCGGCGATCGCGTGGAGATCATCGAGACCCGCCCGATGAGCAAGGACAAGAGGTGGCGGGTCAACAAGCTGATCGACCGGCCGGTCGTGCGGTAACCGGTCAATTCCAGCAGCGGAGCGCAAAAAGCCATGATCCAGATGCAGACCATGTTGGACGCCGCCGACAATTCCGGGGCGAAGCGTCTTTGTTGTATCAAGGTGCTCGGTGGCAGCAGGCGTCGGTACGCCAACGTCGGCGACATCATCGTCGTCAGCGTCAAGGAGGCGATCCCCCACGGCAAGGTTAAGAAGGGCGACGTCTACAAGGCCGTGGTCGTCCGGACCGTCAAGGAGGTGGGGCGTCCCGACGGCAGCTACCTCCGCTTCGACCAGAACTCCGCCGTCCTCATCAACCCGCAGGGCGAACCGGTGGGCACCCGCATCTTCGGCCCCGTCGCCCGCGAACTGCGCGCCAGGAAGTTCATGAAGATCATTTCCCTGGCGCCGGAAGTACTGTGAGCAGGGGGGGCGAGATGGAGTCGGAGATCAGGGTGCAGATCCGCAAGAACGACATCGTCAAGGTGATCACGGGCAAGGAGAAGGGGAAGGTCGGCAGGGTGCTGAAAGTCGACCGCGAGAGCGGGCGGATCATCGTGGAGAAGGTCAACATGGTCAAAAGGCACATCAAGCCCGGCAAGGCGCACCCGCAGGGCGGGATCGTCGAGAAAGAGGCGGCGATGGCCTACTCCAACGTGATGATCATGTGCGACAAGTGCAACAAGCCCACCCGGATCGCGAAGTCCGTGGACGGGGCAGGGAAGAGGAGCCGCACGTGCAAGCGCTGCGGCGACGTTCTCGCGGCCAAGGCCAGGTAGACAGACAACGGAAGGCCTCCGCCTATGACCGGCGGAAGAGGGTGAGCGGAAATGCCGAGACTGCATGACGCATATCAGAAAGAGATCGTTCCCAAGCTGAAGGAGAAGTTCGGTTATAGGAACATGATGCAGGTGCCCAAGGTCGTCAAGGTCGTCGTGAACATGGGCCTCGGCGACGCAATCGAGAACGTCAAGGTGATCGACACCGCCGCGCAGGAGATCGGCGTCATCACCGGGCAGAAGGCCGTCGTCACCAAGGCGAGGAAGAGCATCGCGAACTTCAAGCTCCGCGAGGGCGTGCCCATCGGCGTAATGGTCACCCTCCGCCGCGATCGGATGTACTACTTCCTCGACAAGCTGATGGCGATCGCGCTGCCGCGCGTGCGCGACTTCCGGGGCGTCTCCCCGAAGGGGTTCGACGGGAGGGGCAACTACACCCTGGGCGTGAAGGAGCAGATCATATTCCCCGAGATCAATTACGACAAGATCGACAAGATCCGGGGAATGAACATAACCATCGTCACCACCGCAAAGACCGACGAGGAAGGATTCGAGCTGCTGAAGCTCATGGGAATGCCGTTCCGGGCGTAATCCCGCGGCGGGAGAGAGGAGAACAGACGTTGGCAAAGAAATCGCTCATCGCGAAGGCGAAGCGGGTCCCGAAATTCAAGGTCCGCAAGTACAACAGGTGCCCGCGCTGCGGACGACCGCGCGCTTTCTACCGCAAGTTCCAGCTCTGCCGGATCTGCCTCAGGGACCTCGCTTTGAAGGGCGAGCTTCCGGGCGTGATCAAGGCGAGCTGGTAAGGGGGGGGACATGCCCATCAACGACCACGTATCGAACCTCCTGTCGCGACTGCGGAACGCGCAGATGTCACGCTCCGACCAGCTGGATGTCCCGGTGACCGGCGTCCTCCAGAACATCGTCCAGATCCTCAAGGAAGAGGGTTTCATCAAGGGGTACCGGGTCGCCTCGGAGCAGAACATCAAACTGCTCCGTATCGCCCTCAAGTCCTCTCCGGAGGCGGGGTACGCCATCAAGGGGATGCGCCGCATGAGCAGGCCGGGCCGCCGGATCTACGTCGGCAAGGACGAGATCCCGACCGTCAAGAACGGGTTCGGCGTCGCCATCATCTCCACCTCGAAGGGCGTCATGACCGGGGATAAGGCGAAGAAGCTTTCCATCGGCGGGGAGCTGCTCTGCGAAGTCTGGTGACGATAGCACCGGTCCTTTCCACGGAGGAGTGAGAAGATGTCTCGAATCGGAAAGAAGGCGGTGGTCATCCCCGCCGGCGTCAAAGTGGAAGTGGAAGACGGCCAGCTCAAGGTGACCGGGAAGAAGGGCTCCCTGTCCCGCTCCATCCCCGGGAAGGTGGCGGTGGAGGTGTCGGACAAGACGGCCACGGTGAAGCTGCTCGACGAAGGGGCCGGGAACCTCTACGGAATGTACAGGACCCTTCTTTCGAACATGGTCTCGGGCGTCGGAGAGGGGTTCTCGAGGGTCCTCGAGATCGTCGGCGTCGGCTACAAGGCCGAGGTCAAGGCGGGAAGCCTCCAGCTCGCGTTGGGCTACTCCCACCCGGTCGTGTTCCCGCTGCCGGAGGGGGTCACCGCAGAGGTCGAGGGGAACACGGTCATAAAGCTTTCCGGAATGGACAAGGAGCTGGTGGGGCAGACCGCCGCCAGGATCCGCATGCTCCGGAAGCCGGACGCATACAAGAACAAGGGGATACGTTACCGCGGCGAACGCCTCATAAAGAAGGTCGGCAAGGCGGCGGGCAAGTAACCGGCAACGCGCAACCTTTGAAGACGGGGATCGGAAAGCCATGAGCCAAAACCAGCGTGAAGAGGCAAGACAGAACCGGAAATCCCGGATCCGGAAACGGATATTCGGCACCGAAATGCGCCCGCGGCTGTCGGTATTCCGCAGCGCCAAGCACATATACGCGCAGCTGGTGGTAGATTCCACCGGCTCCACCATCCTTGCGGCCTCCACCCTCTCCCCGGAGATCCGGTCCGAGATCGGCGAGCTCGACAAGAGCGACGCCGCAAAGAAGGTCGGGCAGCTTATCGGGAAGAAGGCGAAAGAGAAGAACATCCGTCGGGTGGTGTTCGACCGGAACGGGTTCCTCTACCACGGGCGCATCAAGGCGCTCGCGGAGGGGGCGAGGGAATCCGGGCTCGAGTTCTGACGGCAAACGAACACTTCTGGGAGTGCATGGGGAGGAAGGTTTGAAAAGAGTCAATCCGGAAGGGCTGGATCTGAAGGACCGGGTGGTGCACATCAGCCGGGTAGCCAAGGTCGTGAAGGGCGGGCGGCGCTTCTCCTTCAGCGCGGTCGTCGTCGTCGGGGACGCCAACGGTCACGTGGGGACGGGCCTGGGGAAGGCCAACGAGGTTCCTGACGCGATCAAGAAGGCGGTCCAGAACGCCAAGCGGAACATGATCAGCATCCCGCTGGTGAACGGGACCATCCCGCACGAGGTCCTGGGGGAGTTCGGAGCCAGCAAGGTGGTCATCCGTCCCGCTTCCCCCGGCACCGGGGTCATCGCGGGGGGCGGCGTCCGCGCGGTCGTCGAGTCCGGCGGGATCTCGAACGTCCTCACGAAATCCCTGGGGAGCAACAACCCGCACAACCTCGTAAAGGCCGCCATCCAAGGGCTTGGGCAGCTTCGGACCGCCGAACAGATCTCGGAGGTCCGGGGGCCCAGGGGAGAAGAGGCGACGGCATGAGCGGAGAACTGCTAATAACCCTGGTGAAAGGCTTAAGCGGCCGCACCGCGTATCACCGGAAGGTCGTCCGGGGGCTGGGGCTCACCCGCCTGAACAGGCCGGTCGTCCGCAAGGACACCCCGGAGATCCGCGGAATGGTCGAGAAGGTCAAGTTCCTCGTCCGAATGGAAGAGGTGGGGGATACGAAATGAAGCTTTCGGAACTGCGTCCCGCGGAAGGGGCGAAAACCCAGAGGAAGCGCGTCGGCCGCGGCCAGGGTTCCGGCCTCGGGCAGACCTCCGGCAAAGGGCACAAAGGACTCAAGGCCCGCAGCGGGCCGGGGCTGCGCCCCGGGTATGAAGGCGGCCAGATGCCGATGCAGCGGCGCCTTCCGAAGCGCGGATTCACGAACGTCTTCCGCAAGGAATGGTCCGTCGTCAACGTGAAGGACCTGAACCGGTTCCCACCCGACTCGGTCGTCGACGCCGACGCCCTTTGGGCCGAGGGGCTCGTGAAGGGCGCGTCCGCCGGGATCAAGCTCCTCGGCGACGGCGAGCTCGATCGGAAACTCACCGTGAAGGTCGATCGCGCCAGCAAGGCGGCCGTGGAGAAGGTCCTGGCCGCCGGCGGCACCGTGGAGGTCTGACCCCCTTGATCGGCGGATTCCAGAACATAACGCGCGTCCCTGAGCTGAAGCGCCGGATACTGGTGACGGCGCTCCTGCTCATCGTGTACCGCATCGGGATCCACGTTCCCACCCCGGGGATCGACAACCTGGCGCTCAAGACCGTTTTCGACAGCCAGGCGGGGACGCTGTTCGGGATGATCGACATGTTCTCCGGCGGCGCGCTCGCCCGGTTCTCCATCTTCACCCTGGGCATCATGCCGTACATCAGCTCCTCGATCATCCTCCAGCTGCTGACGGTCGTCATCCCCCAGCTCGAGAAGCTTTCAAAGGAAGGGGAACTGGGGAGGCGGAAGATCACCCAGTACACCCGTTACGGGACCATCGTGCTGTCCGTCATCCAGGGGTTCGGGATCGCCGTCGGCCTCGAGAGTGTAGTCGCCGGCTCCGGCTCGGTCGTCTACACCCCCGGCTGGTCCTTCCGGCTCATGACGGTGCTGACGCTGACCGCCGGGACGGCGTTCCTCATGTGGCTCGGCGAGCAGATCACCGAACGGGGTATCGGCAACGGCATCTCGCTGCTGATTTTCGCCGGCATCGTGGCCGGATTGCCGGGCGCCTTCGGCGGCACGCTTGAGCTGGTCAGCACCGGAGAGATCGGTGGTGCGGTGGTACTGCTGCTGTTGCTGGTGATTCTGGGTGTGACCGCGTTCGTGGTGTTCGTCGAGCGCGGCCAGCGACGCATAACGGTGAATTACGCGCAGCGTCAGCAGGGGCAGCGCATGTACGCGGCGCAGACCAGCCACCTGCCGCTGAAACTGAACATGGCGGGCGTGATTCCGGCGATTTTTGCGTCCAGCATTCTGCTGTTTCCGTCGACGCTCGCCAGCTGGGCCGGCAGCGGCGATGGCGCCCTGTCCTGGCTGCGGCACGTGACCACGGCCCTGTCGCCGGGCCAGCCGTTGTACGTGCTGCTGTATGCGGCCGGCATCGTGTTTTTCTGCTTTTTCTATACTGCCGTGGTCTTCAATCCGAAGGACACGGC
>DCUH01000070.1:5839-6250 GCA_002327765.1 bacterium UBA2219
TTCATGATCGTTTACTGGAACGTGCCGTTCTATTTCGGTGGGACGTCGCTGCTGATCGTGGTCATTACGATCATGGATTTCATGGCGCAGGTGCAGACCCACGTCATGAGCCATCAGTACGAGGGCCTCATGAAGAAGGCCAACCTGAAGGGCCGCGGCACCGCCGGTTTGTTTGGCCCCCGTTAGTTTTGGAGTCACGACAGTGAAAGTTCGCGCATCGGTCAAGAAGCTTTGCCGCAATTGCAAGATCATTCGGCGCAAGGGCGTGGTCCGCATCATTTGTGTCGAAGCCCGACACAAGCAGCGGCAGGGCTGAGTCGGCCACGTCGGCCGCACAGGAATTCTGGAGTTCGGTAAATGGCTCGTATTGCTGGTATCAACATTCCCGACAACAAGCACGCGCGTGTCGCG
>DCUH01000070.1:6307-6875 GCA_002327765.1 bacterium UBA2219
GAGGCGCTGCGCCGCGAGGTCGGCAAGCTGACCGTCGAGGGTGACCTGCGGCGCGAGCTGCAGATCAACATCAAGCGCCTGATGGACCTGGGCACCTATCGTGGCCTGCGTCATCGGCGCGGCCTGCCGGTGCGCGGTCAGCGCACCCGTACCAACGCCCGCACCCGCAAGGGTCCGCGCAAGCCCATTCGCAAGTAATCGCCAACAGGACGCCTCATGGCCAAGCCCAACACCAGCAAGACGCGCAAGCGCGTCAAGAAGAACGTTTCCGAAGGCGTGGCGCACGTGCACGCCTCGTTCAACAACACGATCATCACCATCACTGACCGGCAAGGGAACGCCCTGTCGTGGGCCACGGCCGGCTCCTGCGGCTTCAAGGGTTCGCGCAAGAGCACGCCGTTCGCAGCCCAGGTGGCCGCCGACAAGGCCGGCACCAAGGCGCAGGAATTCGGCGTCAAGACCCTGGACGTGGTGGTCAACGGTCCCGGGCCGGGTCGCGATTCGGCGGTGCGGTCCCTGAACAACGGCGGGTTCAAGATACTGAGCATCACCGACGTGACGCCGATCC
>DCUH01000018.1:0-274 GCA_002327765.1 bacterium UBA2219
TCGCAGTTGAGCGCGCGGGCGAGGATCCGCGCGAAGGTGGTCTTTCCCACTCCGCGGGTGCCGGAAAACAGGTAGGCGTGGTGGATCTTGCCGGATGCGATGGCGTTTTCGAGCGCGCGGGAGACGTGGCCCTGCCCGACGATCTCCTCGAACGTCCTGGGGCGCCATTTCCTTGCCAACGCCTCGTAGGCCATCGGCCTTCCCCCTTCTGGCGGCAGGGAGGACCCCGCCGGCGGAAACCTTGGCGCCCCGGCCGGGGGTCCGCCGGCGGCCA
>DCUH01000018.1:287-5435 GCA_002327765.1 bacterium UBA2219
TCCTTCCGGATCTGACGGGGTTTGCCGCATTCCGTTGCGACGGGCCTGACCGCCGGCGCACCCTCGGGGGGGCATCGGGGCGATCCCGCGGATCGTACCGCGCGGAAAGATGTATGTTACGGGATTCCCGGTGGCATTTCAAGGACCGGCGGCGACATCACCGACGTCGCAGGGGCCACCGTTCAAGCAACGATTCGCAATACCATGCTCCAAGGGGGTATGCCCCTGAAAAAGCGTGGTCTTTGTGGAGAGAACCCCTCGCGAATCAGGAATCGTTTTTTCTTGTTGACCGGGGCGGCGGGCTCGCGTTCGAATCCCACTCGACCGCAATTTTTCTCGTGTTGGGGAAAATTAGCGGGGCCTCGGCAACAAGATCCGTGGGCATCCATGCCCGCCTCGGCATTAGGGCCTCCTTGCCCGTCAGGGTTATCGTTTATGGGGGGTTCGAATCCCACCCCCTCCGCCAAATTCAACGGGAGAAAAATAATTTGGCGGAGGGGGTGGGATTCGAACCCACGTGGCGCCTCGCGGCACCAAGACGATTTCGAGTCGTCCCCGTTACGGCCACTTCGGTACCCCTCCGCCCGGAGAGGGAGGTATTATAACTATCATCCGGCGAGGTGGCAATGTACGAGCTCTGGGACAACGCGCTTCTGGCCTTGAGCATCGCCGGGTACATCTTTGCCCTGTTCCTCGTGCCCCGCGTGATCCTCGAACGGCGCCACCCGTCGGCGACGCTCGCCTGGATGCTCGCCATCATCTTCCTCCCGCTGGTTTCCATCCCGCTCTACTACCTGATCGGCGTGCGGAGGATCCAGCGGCACATCCGCGCCAAGATCGCCGCGTCCTCCTCGATCGACTACCCGCTGGACCACCGGGTCTCCCCGCCCGAGCTGCCGTCCGCCGCGGCCGAGCAGGTCGGCAAGGTGCTGAAGGCGGCGGGGTCGCCGCCGCCGGTCACCGGGAACCGGGTCTCCTTCCTCACGAAGGGAGACGAGGCGTACGACGCCGTCCACACCCTGATCTCGGAGGCGAAGGACCACCTCCACGCCGAGTTCTTCATCCTCGACGCGGACGTCGTCGGGAAGCGTTTCGTCCAGGCGCTCGCCGCCCGGGCGAGGGAGGGGCTCCGGGTGCGGCTGCTCCTCGACGACATCGGATCGTGGCGGGCGCTGCGCACGATGGTCCGGCCGCTGCGCGACGCGGGGGGAGAGGTCGCGGCGTTCCTCCCCGCCCTCCCCCTGCAGCGGCGAAGGTCGGCCCACCTGCGGAACCACCGGAAGCTGCTGGTCTCGGACGGCAGGAAGGCGTTCACCGGCGGAATGAACATCGGGAAGAAGTACATGGGGCCCCGCGCGACGGATTCCCAATGGAGGGATCTCTCCGCGCTGATCGAAGGGCCCGCGGTCACCGACCTGCAGGCGCTGTTCCTCGACGACTGGGCCTACGCCACGGACCAGCCGGAGCCGCCCGGCGACCTCTTCCCCGAGCTTTCCCCCGTCGACTGCGGGAGCCACATGCCGTGCTACCTCCAGGTCGCGGCCTCCGGCCCCGACCGCCCCTTCAAGGCCATCTACCACGGGGCGTTCACCGCCTTCACGGCCGCGCGCCGCCGCCTCTGGATCGAGACCCCCTACTTCGTCCCCGACGAGGCGATCCTGACGGCCCTGCGCAACGCCGCCCTCCGGGGGGTGGACGTCCGGCTGATCGTCCCGGCCGCCTCCGACCTACGCATCGTCTCCTACGCCGGCAGGTCGTACTTCAACGAGCTGCTGGCGGCGGGGGTCCGGATCTACCTGTACCGGCCGACGAACCTGCATTCCAAGGTCCTGATCATCGACCAGGACGTGGCCGGCATCGGGTCGCCCAACGTCGACATCCGCAGCTTCTTCCTGAACTTCGAGCTGGGGCTGTTCCTGTACGATTTCCGCCGGGTCGAGGAGCTCGCCACCATCTTCCGGGAAGACCTCTCCCGGTCCGACGAGATCGACCCGGAGGCGTTCGCCCGGCGGTCCCGGGCGCAGCGCCTGCTGGAGGACAGCTGCCGGATCCTTTCCCCGATCCTTTGATCCGGCGGCTGTTTCAGCTTCCCCCCGCGCGCCTTCCGCGGAAGAAGTTCTTGAGGAGCGCGGTGCACTCGTCGGCGAGGACGCCGGGGACGATCTGCGCGCGGTGATTGAGGCGGGGGTCGGAGGCGATGCGGTAAAGGGTCGACACGGCCCCGGATTTCGGGTCGTCCGCCCCGTACACGATCTCCGCCACGCGGGCCGACACGGCGGCGCCCGCGCACATGGGGCACGGCTCGAGCGTCACGACCAGCCGGCAGCCGGTCAGCCGGTAGTTTCCCAGTTTCCGGGCCGCCGCGCGCAGGGCGAGGATCTCGGCGTGCGCCGTGGGGTCGTTCGACCCCACGGGCGAGTTGCGCCCCCGGGAAAGGACCTCCCCGTCGGGGGAAACGACGACCGCGCCCACCGGCACCTCCCCGGCCGCCGCCGCTTTCTGCGCCTCTGCCAGGGCCGCGCGCATCCACTCCTCACGGATCCCCGGGGTCCCCATTTTCATTATCTTCGCCGCCTCCGCCTGCATTATGATGATTCCATCATGCAGAATATCATTCGCGACCTCCTAATCAAGATCGGCGAAGACCCGGACCGCGAGGGGCTGAAGAAGACCCCGGAGCGGTTCGAGAAGGCGATGCGCTTCCTGACCAAGGGGTACGACGAGGACCCGAGGGAAGTGCTGCGCGGCGCCGTCTTCCACGAGCGGTACGACGAGATGGTCACCGTCAAGGACATCGAGGTCTTCTCGATGTGCGAGCACCACCTCCTGCCCTTCTTCGGGAAATGCCACGTCGGGTACATCCCGCGCAACAACATCGTCGGCCTCTCCAAGATCGCCCGTGTCGTCGACCTGTACGCGCGGCGCCTCCAGGTCCAGGAGCGGCTGACGCAGGAGATCGCCACCGCGCTGATGGACACCCTGCAGCCGCACGGTGTGGCGGTGGTGATCGAGGCGTTTCACCTGTGCATGATGATGCGCGGAGTGGAGAAGACGAACTCCAAGGCGGTCACATCGGCGATGCTGGGCGTGTTCCGGACCCGCAACTCTACCCGCATGGAGTTCATGGAGCTGATCAAGCCGAACCTCAACATCGTCCGTTGAACAGGTGAGCGCGATGGCGGAGCTTGCGGAAGGGGACAAGGCGCCGGAATTCACCCTCTCCGACGCGGCAGGGAACAAGGTGAGGCTTTCCGACTTCGCCGGGAAGAAGGTGGTGCTCTACTTCTACCCGAAGGACAACACCCCCGGTTGCACCACGGAAGCGTGCGAGTTCCGGGACCTGCAGGCGCCTTTCGCGAAGAAAAACGCCGCGATCGTAGGGATCTCCCCGGATCCCCCGGAGAGCCACTCGAAGTTCGCCGCCAAATTTTCCCTGCCGTTCACACTCCTGTGCGATCCGACGCACACAGTGGCCGAAAAGTACGGCGCGTGGGGAGAGAAGAACCTCTACGGGAAAAAATCGATGGGGATCGTGCGCACCACGGTGGTGATCGACGGGCGCGGAAGGATCGCGAAGATCTACCGGAAGGTCAAGGCCGCCGGCCACGCGGCGGCGGTACTGGGCGCATTATAGAGACCGCCGTTCCGGGACCCCGAGTTTCTTCAGGATCTTCTCCATCAGGCACCAGCCGGTGAACCCCGACTGGAAAAGGTTCAGCCCCACGAACGCGGTGAACAGGAAAAACCAGGGCGACACGTACCATCCCAGGGCGAGGCTCGCCAGCACGAAGCTCCCCGCGATCACCCGGATCCACCGTTCGATCGTCATCTCCCCGCCCCCCTTTCTCCTTCCGGCTACCCGTTGGATGCCGGTAGCGGGCACGGGATGCGGGGCGCCGCCTCCGCGGCGGCCTCCCTTGACAGGACCCGCCCCCGACGTTAACATTAACGTTGAGGTAAAGTATGAAGCTGAACCGCGAAGACACGCAGCAGATCGGCGAGCTGGCCGGCTCCCTGGGGATCACCACCCGGACCCTGCGCCTCTACGAGCAGCTCGGGCTGATCGATCCCCCGCGCCGAACCGAGGGCGGTATCCGCTTCTACGACAAGGAGGACATCCGGCGGATCAAGTTCGTGTTGAAGGTGAAGGAGCTCGGGCTCTCCCTCAAGCAGATGCAGGAGCTGGCCGAGATCTACCGCCAGACGAAGATGCCCGACACGATCATGCCGAGGCTGATCGAGATCCTCGACGGCCACCTGGAGGCCATCCGGCGGAAGATCCGGAAGCTTTCGTCGCTCGAACGGGACATCCAGGGGTTCCGGAAGCGTATCGCGGAGTACTACGACATCCCCCGCTGAGCCGCCATCCGCGTCACTGTCCGAGCATGCCCCTGGCCAGCCCCGCGTCCGCCGGCTTCTCCCCGAACCAGATCAGCAGCACCGCCCGCGCCAGCGCCGGGTTGCGGACCGTGCCCAGGATTTTCCCGTTGTGCGCCGCCGAGACCGTGCCGTCCGCGCCCATCGAGACGTCCACCGTGTCCCCCGCCCGGAAATCGGACGTGAACCAGGAAAGGAACGCCCTGGCGTCCGCCGTCTGCGCCACGTCGGGCGAGTTGTTCGCGAGCCCCTCCGCGAACGCCTCGACGATCTTCTCCTTCTCCACCTTCTTGTAGACGAAGGTCATCCGGACGTGCTTGTCGCCCGCGTCCTTGAGCAGCTCTTCCCGGGAGGCCGCCTTCCGCTCCAGGTAGAGCGCCCCGACGTACACCTTGATCACGAGCTTCTTCCGGATCCCCGTCCCGTTGAGCACCAGCGTCTTCTGGCCCGCGGACACCGTCGGGGCGATTTCGACTCCCGCGACCTCCAGGCCGTACGCCTCCGACGACATCAAAAGGAAACACAGCGCGACGACGAGCTTTCGCATCCCCCACCCCCGGCGTTGATGTGAACAGATAATACTACAGGCGGCCTGCCGGGCGGGGGACACTCTATCCCTACGCCTGAACTGGGGGGGGACACTCTTTCCCTCCGCCCCTGTAAAACCAAGAGTGTCCCCCGAAACCGCTCGCCCCTATATCGATAGCTTTCCCGTACGTACCTTCCGCAGAGAAGTTCTCCTCTGTGGCCGGTCAGTCATTTCATCTTGTG
>DCUH01000139.1 GCA_002327765.1 bacterium UBA2219
GGCGAGCAGATCACCGAGCGCGGCATCGGGAACGGCATCTCCCTGATCATTTTCACAGGCATCGTCGCCCGCTTCCCGAGCGGCCTCGTCCGAACCGTAACGCTGGTCCGGACGGGCGAGATGAACATCTTCTCCGCTCTGTTCATCCTGGCGCTCATGGTGGGCGTCGTCGCGGTCATCATCTACTTCGAGCGCGCCCACCGGCGCATTCCCGTCCAGTACGCGCGCCGGATCGTCGGCCGCAGGATCTACGGCGGGCAGAGCACCCATCTGCCGCTGAAGGTGAACACCGCGGGCGTCATCCCACCGATCTTCGCCTCCTCGATCCTGCTGTTCCCGGCGACGATCGCGAGCTTCATCAAGCACCCGATCACGCAGAAGGTTTCTGGCATCCTCACCCCGGGGAGTTTCGCCTACGAGGCGCTTTACGTCGCGTTCATCATCTTCTTCTGCTACTTCTACACCGCCGTGACGTTCAACCCCGTGGACGTCGCGGACAACATGAAGAAGTACGGCGGGTTCGTGCCGGGCATCCGGCCGGGGAAGAAGACGGCAGAGTACATCGACAAGATCCTCACCCGGATCACCCTCGGCGGGGCGCTCTACATCTCGGTCATCTGCGTCCTGCCCAGCATCCTCATCTCCAGGTTCAACGTTCCCTTCTACTTCGGCGGGACGGGGCTCCTGATCGTCGTGGGCGTCGCGATGGACACGATCCAGCAGATCGAGTCGCATCTCATCACGCGTCATTACGAGGGGTTCCTGAAGAAGGGGAAGATCAAGGGAAGGAGAGGATAGCGAAGATGATGGGGATCATCCTGCTCGGCCCCCCGGGGGCCGGCAAGGGAACGCAGGCCAAGAAGCTCACCGAGGAGTTCGGGATCCCACAGATCTCGACCGGCGACATGCTCCGGGCGGCGGTAAAGAGCGGGACGGAGCTGGGGCTTACGGCAAAGTCCTTCATGGACGCCGGCGGGCTCGTTCCCGACGAGGTCGTCATCGGCATCGTGAAGGAGCGTCTGGCCCTGGCCGATTGCGGCAAGGGCTTCATCCTCGACGGCTTCCCGCGCACGATACCCCAGGCGCAGGCGCTCGACCGCGCCGCGGCCGAGCTCGGGAAGGAGATCGGGTTCGTCCTCTCGCTCGAGGTGGACCCGGTGGAGCTGATGGAGCGGCTGTGCGGCCGTAGGACCTGCACCGGCTGCGGCGCGATGTACCACGTGAAGTTCAACGTCCCGAAGGCGGAAGGGCGGTGCGACAAGTGCGGCGCGCCCCTCGTCCAGCGGGACGACGACAAGGAAGAGACCATCCGGAAGCGGCTCGACAACTACAACAGGTCGACCGCGCCCCTGCTCGATTATTATAAGGGCACGGGGAAGATCCGGACCGTCATGGCGTCCGGAGACATCGACGCGATATACAGAAGCATCGTCGGGATCCTCAGGTAGAAGATGATCCTGATCAAGTCGCCTCGGGAAATCGAGGCGATGCGGCGCGCCGGCGCCGTCGTAGGGCAGTTCTTTGAAGAGGTGAGGCCGCTGATCCGGCCCGGGATCACCACCTGGGATCTCGAGGAGTTTGCCGACCGGTACATCCGGCGGTGCGGCGTCGGGACCGCCTTCAAGGGGTACATGGGGTATCCCGCGCATATTTGCGCCTCCCTGAACGACACGGTGGTCCACGGCATCCCCTCGAAGGAACGGGTGATCCGTGAAGGGGACATCCTGAGCATCGACTTCGGGGTGCTCAAGGACGGCTTCTACGGCGACGCGGCGAAGACCTTCGCCGTCGGGGAGATCGACCCGGACTCGGCGCGGCTGATGGAAACGACCGAGAAGTCGCTGTTCGCTGGCATCGAGGCGGCCAGGCCGGGGAACCGGCTGGGAGACATATCGGGCGCGGTGCAGGCGGTGGTCGAGGGAGCGGGTTATTCCGTCGTGCGGGATTTCGTGGGTCACGGGATCGGTCGGTCGATGCACGAGGAGCCGCAGGTCCCGAACTTCGGGATGAAGGGGACCGGCCCGAAGCTGCACCCGGGGATGACCCTGGCGATCGAGCCCATGGTCAACGCAGGCGGCTGGGCGGTCAAGGTCCAGGGCGACGGGTGGACGGTCCTGACGCGGGACGGCAGCCGTTCGGCCCATTTTGAGCACACGATCGCCATTACGGAAGAGGGCAACGAAATATTAAGTATTCCTTGATATATAATAGGACAAATATCAAATAACAAAAGGATTATATGTCCAAGGAAGAAGCGATAGAGATCGAAGGTACCGTAATCGAGCCGCTGCCGAACGCCATGTTCCGGGTAGAGCTCGACAACAAGATGAAGGTGCTCGCCCACATTTCGGGGAAAATGCGGATGCACTTCATCAAGATCCTGCCGGGGGACCGGGTGACGGTCCAGTTGACGCCGTACGACCTGACCCGAGGCCGGATCATCTACCGCTCGAAGTGAAAAGGGGACGAAGATGAAGGTCAGGCCATCGGTGCGCAAGTTCTGCGCCAAATGCAAGGTCATCCGGCGGAAGGGCGTCGTCCGGATCATCTGCGAAAACCCGAAGCACAAGCAGCGCCAGGGATAAGGAACACCGGCGCCGCGCCGGATGCGCCCGGGAAGGGCAAGGAGGAATCGCTTGGCACGCATAGCGGGAGTTGACATTCCGAAAACCAAGAAGATCGGGACGGCCCTGACCTACATCTACGGGATCGGGCCGACCGCCGCGACGAAGATACTCGAGGAGGCCCGCGTATCCGCGGACCTTCGGACGAACACGCTGACCGAGGACCAGGTCGCGCGGATCCGGGACGTGATCGAGACGAACTACCGCGTCGAGGGCGACCTGCGCAAGGAAATCTCGATGAACATCAAGCGGCTCATGGACCTGGGCACCTACAGGGGCCTGCGGCACCGGAAGGGACTGCCGGCGCGCGGGCAGCGGACGCACACCAATGCCCGGACGCGCAAGGGCCCGAGGAAGGGCGCCGTCGCCAAGAAGAAGGAAGCCACCAAGAAATAGCCGGAAGCACACAAGCATCGGAGGGACGATGGCAACACCGAAGAAAAAGGGGAAGAGGAAGGTCCGCAGGAGCGTGCCCGTCGGCGTCGCCCACATCCAGGCGACGTTCAACAACACGATCATCACCATCACGGACCCCGACGGGAACACCCTGGCCTGGGCGAGCGCGGGCGCGAAAGGGTTCAAGGGGTCGCGGAAAAGCACCCCCTTCGCGGCCACCATGGCGGCGGAAGACGTCGCGAAGAAGGCGATGGACTGCGGCGTGAGCACCGTGACGGTCAACATCAAGGGCCCCGGGTCCGGTCGCGAGGCCGCGCTCCGGACCCTGCAGGCCGCGGGGCTGAAGATCAACTACATCCGGGACGTGACGCCCATTCCGCACAACGGCTGCAGGCCGCCGAAGCGGCGGCGGGTCTAAAACCGGCGCAACTCCTAAGGGACAAGGAGGAAATTTTCTTTGGCAAGGTATCGAGAAGCCGTTTGCAGGCTGTGCCGCAGGGAAGGGGTCGAGCTTTACCTGAAAGGCGACCGCTGCTTCACCGACAAGTGCGCGATCAAGCGGAGAGGGTATCCTCCGGGCCAGCACGGTCAGCGCCGCCCCAAGCACAGCGATTACGGGGTGCAGCTTCGCGAGAAGCAGAAGGCCAAGCGGATCTACGGGATCCTCGAGAAGCAGTTCCGCAACTATTTCGAGAAGGCGGAGCGGATGAAGGGGAAGACCGGCGACAATCTGCTGATCCTCCTGGAGCGGCGGCTCGACAGCGTGGTATACAAGCTGGGGTTCGCCCCGACGCGTCGCGAGAGCCGGCAGATCGTCCGCCACGGCCACTTCGCCGTGAACGGCAGGAAGGTGAACATCCCTTCCTATCTGGTGCGCGCCGGAGACACCATCGAGCTCCGCGAGAAGAGCCGCAAGATCCCCAACGTGAACGAGGCGCTCGACGCGGTCGTCCGGAAGGGGATCCCGCCCTGGCTGGACCTCGCCCGCGACGAGTTCAAGGGCCTGGTGAAGGCGCTCCCCGTGCGGACCGACATCCAGGAACCGATCCAGGAGCAGCTGATCGTCGAGCTGTATTCGAAGTAAACCTCTTTCGGCAGGAGAAGGGGGACGCATGTTTCAGAGAAACTGGAAGCAGCTCATAAAGCCCCGTCGGATCGAAGTCCAGACCGACACGGCCACATTCAACTACGGCAAGTTCGTAGCCGAGCCGCTGGAGCGTGGATTCGGGACCACGCTGGGGAACGCGCTGCGCCGTGTGCTTCTGTCGTCACTCCAGGGTGGCGCCATCACCTCCGTTCGCATCGAGGGCGTCCAGCACGAGTTCTCCACGATGGTCGGCGTCGTGGAGGACGTGACCGACATCGTTCTCAACCTGAAGGAGATCCGGCTGCGCATGCACTCGCCGGAACAGCGGACCCTCCGCCTGGAGGCGAAGGGGCCCTGCCGGGTGAAGGCCGGGGACATCTCGCCGGATCCGATGGTCGAGATCCTCAACCGCGACCACCATATCGCGGAGCTCTCCGACAACGCGGTCCTGAAGATGGAGCTGGCGGTCCGCATGGGGAAAGGCTACGTCTCCGCGGAGCGCAACCTCGAGGAGAACGCCCCGATCGGAACGATACCGATCGATGCGATCTTCTCACCGCTGCGCAAGGTGAATTTCACCGTGACGAACGCCCGCGTGGGGCAGCAGACAGACTACGACCGGCTGACCCTCGAGGTGTGGACCGACGGTTCGATGCTCCCGGCCGACGCGGTCGCGTACGCCGCAAAGATCCTGAAGGACCAGCTCACGGTCTTCATCAACTTCGACGACGAGGCGGAGATGCCGGACGAGCCGCTGCGCCTCGACGAAGCGGCGGGCAACGAGAACCTGTACAAGCCGGTCGAGGAGCTGGAGCTGTCCGTCCGCGCCTACAACTGCCTGAAGAACGCCGACATCAAGTTCATCGGCGAGCTCGTGCAGCGGTCGGAGCAGGAGATGCTGAAGACGAAGAACTTTGGCAAGAAGAGCCTCAACGAGATCAAGGAGGTCCTCGTCGGCATGGGGCTCTCCCTCGGGATGAAGGTGGAGGGGTTCATGCCGGAGAAGTACAGCCCTCCGCGGGAAGAGGATTGATCAACTGAACACGAAGAGGATGCCTTATGCGCCACGCCAATGACCACAGGAAACTCGGAAGGAGCCCGGGGCACCGCAAGGCGCTCCTGCGGAACCTCATGAACTCGCTGGTCCTTTCCGAAAGGATCGAGACCACGGTCCCGAAAGCCAAGGAGCTGCGCCGTCTGGGGGACCGCCTGATCACGCTCGGGAAGCGCGGCACGCTGCACGCCCGCCGCATGGCCTTCGCCCTGTTGAGCAACAAGGACGCCACCGACAAGCTGTTCGAGACGCTGGCCGGCCGTTTCACGGAGAGGGCGGGGGGCTACACCCGCATCCTCCGGACCGGTTACCGCGTCGGGGACGGCGCCGAGATGGCAATCATCGAGTACCTGCCGACGGAGGAGAAGAAGGCCGCGGCGAAGGGAAAGAAGAAGGCTGCCGGGAAGAAGGCAGCGGGCAAGGCGGAGAAGAAGGCGGCCCCGAGGGGCCGGGTCTCCGGAAAGGCGGACAAGAAGGGTGCGGTCCGCGGCGGACAGGAAGTAAAGCCCGCTCGCGCGCCGAGGAAAAGCCCCGAGGCCTGATAAAAAGGGCGGGAGATGGGAAGCCGGCGCCCGCGTGGCCGGCGATCACGGAAACGGTGGACGGCCCCGGAGAATCGGGGCCGTTTTTTTTTGCCCTTCAAGAAAAAAGTATCCCTTGACGCCCCGGGCGCCGGCGATTATTTTGAAAACGAATTTCATGATCGGAAAGGTCGGTTCCCACCGCGCGTGAAGGAAATCCTCGAAAGCATCGAGCGGCGCATCCTTTCGGAAGGCGGAAAAAGGAGCAGGAGCCGCTCCGCCGTGATAGAGACCTTCTTCCGGGGGCGCACGCACGTCACCGTGGAGGAGCTGGCCCGGGCGGTCCGAGAGGGCTCCCCCGGGGTCGGCAACGTCACCGTCTACCGGACCCTGAAGCTCCTTTCCCGGATGGGATATGTGAAGGAGCTCGACTTCGGGGACGGGGCCCGGCGGTATGAAAGCAACCTCTCTGCCCATCACGACCATCTCGTCTGCACCGTTTGCGGGAAGGTCATCGAGTTCGAAGATCACGAGATCGAGAAGCTCCAAAACCTCGTGACGCGCCGCCACGGGTTCCTGCCGGAGGCGCACCGGCTCGAGATCTTCGGGCGCTGCCGCAGGTGCGCGTCCTTGGCAGGGGAGGCGGGAAGAAGATGACCTCCGCCTGGAAGAAGGAGGAGGCGTCCTCCGCCGTGATACTGGTCGGGAACCCGAACGTGGGGAAGAGCGTCGTTTTCGGCGCGCTCACCGGGCGATACGTGAACGTTTCCAATTACCCCGGGACCACGGTCGAAGTCACCCGCGGGGAGACGAGGGACCGGGGAACGGTCTACGAGGTGATCGACACCCCGGGGGTGTACTCGCTGCTGCCGATGTCCGAGGACGAGCGGGTCACACGGGACATCCTGATGCGGGAGCCGGGCGCACGCGTCCTCCAGGTGTGTGACGCGAGGAACATGCGCCGGTCCCTCATGATCACCATCCAGCTCGCGGAAATGGGCGTACCGCTTCTCCTCGCGGTGAACATGGCGGACGAGGCGCGTAACGAGGGCGTGATGCCCCGGCTGGAGCTCCTCGAGGAGCGGCTCGGGGTCGAGGCGGTGCCGACCGTGGCCGTGCGGAAGCAGGGGACGGACCGTCTGCTGCCGCTGCTCGGCCGGGCCAAACCCGCCTCCGCCGCGGTCCACTACGGGAACCGGATCGAGGCGGCGATCTCGAGGATGGAGGAGCTGCTCCCCCGGGAGGCGCCGCTCGGCAAGCGGGCGCTGGCGCTCATGCTCCTGTGCGGCGACGAATCCCTCACTTCGTGGCTGGCGGAGAACGTCCCGGCGCAGCGAATCCGGGACATGAACGCCGTGAGGAACCGGCTTACCGAGGCGGTCGGGGAAGACATCTCCTACCGCGTGAACCAGGCCCGCCTGGCGTGGATCGACCGCCTGCTGGGGACGATGGGAAGGGAGGATGCGCCGCCGAGGGGATTGGACTTCGCCCAACGGTTCGGTCGCCTCTCGATGGACCCGGTGTACGGGATCCCCATCCTAGCGGCGGTCCTGTTCCTCGCGTACGAGTTCGTCGGGGTGTTCGGCGCGGGGTTCCTCGTCGATCTTCTCCAGGGGAAGGTGTTCGACGGGTGGATCGTCCCGGCGGTGGCCTGGGTCGTCGACCGGGCGTTCCCGTGGCCCTTCGCGAGGGACTTCCTCGTGGGGCCTTACGGCATGGTATCGATGGCCCTTTCCTACGCGATCGCCATCGTCCTGCCGATCGTCGGCACCTTCTTCTTCGGGTTCGGTGTCCTGGAGGACTCGGGGTACCTCCCGCGGCTGGCGGTGATGGTGGACCGCGGGTTCAAGCGGATCGGCTGCAACGGGAAGGCGGTACTGCCGCTGATCCTGGGGCTGGGGTGCGACACGATGGCGACCTTGACGACCCGCATCCTGGAGACGCGCAAGGAGCGGATCATCATCACGCTCCTGCTCGCACTCGGCGTTCCCTGCTCGGCCCAGCTCGGAGTCATCCTCGGCATGCTCGCCGACGTGGGGCCGGCGGCGTCCATCACATGGTTCCTCGTTCTCGTCGGCGTCATCTTCCTCGTGGGGTACCTGGCGGCCAAGGTCATCCCGGGAGACCCGTCCGATTTCATCCTGGAGATCCCTCCCATCCGCTGGCCGCAGCCGGGCAACCTGCTGGTGAAGACGATGGCGCGCATCGAATGGTACCTGCGGGAGGCGGTGCCCCTGTTCATCGTCGGGACCCTGATCCTTTTCGTCTCGGACCGCATGGGGCTCCTGCCGTGGGTCCAGAAGGCGGCGGAGCCGCTCGTGGTCAGGCTGCTCGACCTGCCGCCGAAGACCGCGGAGGCGTTTCTGATCGGCTTTCTCCGCAGGGACTATGGCGCGGCGGGGCTGTTCGCCATGGCGAAGGCCGGCATGCTCACGAACCTCCAGGTCCTGGTCAGCCTGGTGACGATCACGCTGTTCATCCCATGCCTTGCCAACCTGCTCGTCATCTACAAGGAGCAGGGCGGCAAGGTGACCGCGTACATCGTCCTCTTCATCTTCCCCTTCGCCGTCCTCGTCGGCGCCGCGGTCAACTTCGCCGCACGGGAGCTGGGGATCCACTTCTGATGCCCGGCGACGGCGGAAAGACGATCCGCTGCCCCCTGTGCGGGTTCGACATCGACCCCGCGGACCGGGGATGCCGCACCGGCTGCCCCATGGGGAGGAGCTGCTCCCTTGTCTGCTGCCCGAGATGCCGGTACTCTTTTCCCATGCCCGAGTCGAAGGTGATCAACCTGCTGAAATCCATCCTTCGGAAAGGAAAGGCGTCATGACCCTGTATGGCCAGGACGAGATCCTCGAGACCCTCTGGACGCTGCGGGAGGAAGGGAAGAGCAGCCGCGCGGAGCTGCTTTGCAGCACGCAGGAAGAGGCCCCGGAGGCGCTGCTCCAGGAGCTGCGCTCCTCCGGGCAGGTCGAGATCGAGGGAGACGAGATCCGCATGACCCCGGCCGGGGAGCAGCGCGCCCGAGGCATCATCCGCCGGCACCGGCTGGCGGAGGTGCTGCTGAACAACCTCTTCGAGGTGGAATGGCAGCACCTGGAGAGCAGCGCCTGCCAGTTCGAGCACATCCTGTCGGAGGCGGTCACCGACAGCGTCTGTACCTTCCTGGGACACCCGCCCGCCTGCCCCCACGGGCAGCCGATCCCCAGGGGGGAGTGCTGCGACCGCATCCGGATGGACGTCCGCCCCCTCGTCACGCGACTGTCCGACGCCTCGCTGGGCGCCCCGCTCCGGATCGTCTTCATCACCCCGAAGTCCGTGAAGCGGCTGGAGAAGCTCTCCTCGATGGGGATCGTTCCCGGAAGCACCGTGCGGCTGATGCAGAGGAACCCGTCCCACGTGCTCCAGATCGGGCAGACGACGGTCGCCGTGGACAAGGACATCACGGATGAGATCTTCGTCAAGCAGGCGTAGCGCCGTCGCCGTCCTCCTGTGCTTCGCGCTTCCGCTGCAATTTGCCGTCCCGCCGGCGGCGCGGGCGGCGGGCGGCGAGACGCCGGAGGCCGCCCTTCTGCTGAAATACGCCGCGCCCGACATCCCGGAAGAGGCGTCGCGGCGAATGTTTGACCCGGTCCCGGGAAAGGTGGCCGGGGAAGTGCGCGTCCGCTGGGTGCCCGTCCCGGCGGAGGGCCCTTTCGCCAAGGACCCGGACGCGGCGCACCCCGTGCCGGGGGACGAGGCCCTCCGGAGGATCTCCGGAAAGATATCCCGGGCCTCCGCGCACATGGAACGGGTGGAAAACCGGGAGGCCGAGCGGCTGCTCCAGGAAGCGGAGAAGGAAGCCCGGTCCTACCGGTTCACGGAGACGACGCTTCCCTTCCTCGCCGATATCTTCCTGAGGGAAGGGATCCTCAAGCTCCGGGCGGGTGAAGCACACGCCGCGGAGATCCTTTTTTCCCGGTCGCTTGCCCTGCGGCCGGGATTTACGCCCGACCCCGCGTTGTTCCCGCCCCAGGTCCTGTCGGCATGGCGCAAAGCCGCCGGCAGGCCGTTGCCCGAGGCCGAGCTGCTGGTCCAGTCGCTGCCGTCCGGCGCCTCGATCGAGGTGGACGGCGCACTAAAGGGGAGGACGCCGTTGCGCGTGCGCCCCGGCAGGACGGGCCCGGTCCGCATCCGCTTGTCGCACAAGGGTTACCGGGACGCAGAAGGCGTCGGGCAATGGCTGCCCGGAGACGCGGAGACCCTCGATTTCACGCTTTCGGGCGACCGGGAGGCCCGCCTCGGGGAGCTGCTCTCGGACGGAGGAGGGAGACGGGCGAGGGGCGCGGGGCCGCTGATCGACGAATTCGCAGCCGCGGCCTCCGTCGAACGGGTCGCCGTCGTCACGCTCGAGAAGGACGCCGCGGGGGGAGGGTATCTCGCGCGGGCGTACTCGCGGGTGGCGCCGGGGGGCGATCCGGCGTACCTAGGGGAGACGCGGCTTCCGCCGGGCGACGGCGCCTCCCACGCCGTCGCCGAGTGGCTCGCCGCCCGGCTGGTTGCCCACGGCTGGCCTCCCGAAAGCAAAGACCTCGAGGCGAAACCGTGGTACAAGAAGTGGTGGGTTTGGGGCATGGTGGTCGCGGGGGCGGGCATCGCCGCGGCCCTTGCCGGCGGCGGAGGCGGTTCGGGCGGTTCGGGCGATTCCTCCATCGCCGTGGATTTCTAGACGCGACGGGAACCCATCGATGAGAAAACAGCCGAACGAAACCATGCGCCAAAGGGTCCGTCTTCCGCTTCTCATAGCGGGGGCGCTGGTGCTGATCGCGATCTTCATCTCCCTCTTCCGTGACATGGGCGTCATAGGCCTCGTCAAGCTGCGGAACACGGAGAAGCAGCTCCGCTCGGAGGTCGAGCGGCTCCGCAGGGAGAACGCCGATCTGAAAAGCCGGGTGGAAGGGCTGCGCAGCAACCCGTCGGTGATCGAGGACGAGGCCCGCAGGATGGGGCTGATCAAGGAGAAGGAGAAGGTCATCGTGGTGCCCCCGCGTCGCGATTCCCGGGAGGCGGCTCCCGCGGGGGGCGACGCCAAGCGTCCGTAGTGCCGCCGTCGCCCGAACGGGCGGGTTATTTCGCCCCGCCGTACCTACTGTTGCTCCTGTTCCTCCGCGCGCGCGGGATCGACGGCTGGCCGTTCCTGCTGGCCTGCGCCGCCGGCCCCGCAGTATTCGCATGGGTCCTCGCCGATTTCCTCGCCGCAAAACGTGGAGGCGGGCGCGTGCCTCCCTGGACGCCTCTCCTTGCATGGGGCGGCGTCGCCGCTCTGGAGCTGCACGCGGCGTTTCCCGCCGTCGCGGGAACCCGTGCCGTCCCGGCGGCGCTTTCCTTTGCGCTGGCTTTCCGGCTGCGCCCCGCGATCTCCGTCCCGTCCATGATCGGCGTTGCGGCATGGATCGCCCTGATGGCCTCGCGGACCGCGGAGGGGGCGGCCGCCGGGTTCGCCTCGATCGCGGCGCTCGCTTTGCCTGCCGGGGCGGCGGGGTTCTTCGCCCGGAAGAAGTGCGATAGTCCCCGAGCGGACGAGATCCGGGCCCGAGAGACGATCGCCGGAAGCCGTTGCCTTGTCCTTCCCTGGGAGGAGCCCGTGCCGGGCCGCGGGAGCGCGCCGGGGGAGGCAGCCGGTGAGCTCGCGCTGCTGCGGCGCGAGCTGGAGCTCACGGAGGGGATCCGGGGGGCGCTGGAGCGGCTCCTGCCGTTGATCGGGGCGGCGCACGTCGCGTATTTGGCCCCCGCGGCGGCGCCCGGAAGCTCATGCCACGAGGGGCTCGTAGCGAGCCTGGGGAAGGGTCCGAGCAGGGCGTTCGAAGTTCCGGACACTTTCGTGCCGGTCCGCGAGGCCGTCGTCTTCCGCCGCCCGTTCCGGGAGGAAGGGCCGGCGGCCGCGAGGTACGTCCCGGAGGAACTGGAGATCGGCGGGCGGCCGACGGGGATCTTCGCGGAGCCCGTGTTCCGGGGGGAGTCGGTGGAAGGCGTCCTCCTGGCGATACGGGAAGAGGAGGGGGGATGGCCCGACTGCGCCGCGTCCCTGCTCGAATTCGTCGCGCATTTCGTCGGGCGCGACATCGAAAGGACCCGCCTGCTCCACCAGGCGGAAAGGTACCTGCTCCGTGAGGACTGGTATCACCGGATGGTGAGGAACATGGTGCGGGTCGGCGGCGCGGAGAAGGGCGCGCAGGAGAGCCTGCCGCTGCGGCGGCAGAAGGTCTACGCGGAGGCGGTCGGGCAGCTGCGCAGGCAGGTGGGCGCGGACCGGGCGCTGCTGATCGGGACCAGCGACGGGGGAAAGACCGGCTGGATCACATGGGAGGAGACGGAATCCGGGGCCGGCGGGTCGGACCTGCCGGAAGCGCTGGAATCGTCGTACGCCGGCTGGGTGATCCGGACGGGTTCGAGGCGCATCATCACCGAGACCCGGGGGGGAGCCCGGGGGCAGAACATTCTTCCTCCCGCCTGGACGAAAGCCTGCGAGAAGTCCTTCCTGCTGCTGCCCGTGGCGGGCGTGGGGGGCTTCCGCGGCGCCGTCGTCTGCTGCCACGGGGAGGAGAGGCGGTTCCACCGGCAGCACGCGGAAACCGCGCGGGACATCACGGAGGTCATGCAGCTCGGGCTCTCCCACGTGGGGCACCTCGAGATGCTGACGAAGCGGGCGGAGACCGACGGGCTGACGGGGCTTGCCAACCGGAAGTCGTTCCTGCAGCGGCTCGAGGCGGAGCTCGAGCGCCTGGACGGGCGGCACCCGCTGGCCGTGATCATGGTGGATATCGACCATTTCAAGCGGATCAACGATACCTACGGGCATCCCTTCGGCGACGAGGTGCTGCGGGGGGTTTCCGCCGTCCTGGGGAAGGCCATTCGACGCGGCGACTCCGTCGGCAGGTACGGCGGGGAGGAGTTCGTCCTCTTCCTCCCCATGGCGGACCCCGTAAAGGCCGTGGAGGGGGCGGACCGGCTGCGCCGGATGATCCGTCAAACGAAGTTTTCGCACGAGGGGAAGGAGGTGGCCGTCACGGCGTCCTTCGGGCTGTCCTGCGCTCCCGGTCACGGGAACCGGCCGGAAGAGCTGCTCAAAAAAGCGGACGAGGCGCTCTACCTGTCCAAGCAGCGCGGGCGCGACCGGGTGACGCTGTATCCGGGCTGACCGCGCGTTGACACCCCGCCGGTACCAAGATAAACTTCTTCCCTTACGGATATTTCCCCACCGAGGCAACGTTTGAACATACGGGAGATCGTCGAATCCCTGGTGTCTTCCGCGGCGAAGCGGAAGGCCGGGGAATGGGGGGAGGACGCGGACCTTCCCGTTTTTCTTGAAATTCCGCGGCAGGAAGCGCACGGGGACTTCTCCACGAACGCGGCGATGCAGATCGCCCGGAAGCTGGGGAGGAAGCCCCGCCCCATCGCGGAGGAGCTCGCGAAGGCGATCCGGGAAGAGGACGGAGGCCGCAGGATCGCGAGCCTCGAAATCGCCGGTCCGGGCTTCATCAACATCGTTTTGTCCGAGAAGGCCTGGATGGAGGTAGTCGCCCAGGCCCTGGAGAAGGGGGACCGCTTCGGCGAGTCTTCCAGGGGGGCCGGAGAGAGGGTCCACCTCGAGTTCGTGTCCGCCAACCCCACGGGCCCGCTGCACGTGGGGCACGGCCGCGGTGCGGCCGTGGGGGACGCCCTCGGACGCATCCTCGAGTTCACCGGGCACGTGGTGGTCCGGGAATATTACGTGAACGACGTCGGTAACCAGATGGACAACCTCGGCCGGTCGCTCCTCGCGCGATACCGGACCGAGTGCGGCCGCCCCACCGAGCTGCCGGAGGACGGGTACCGGGGAGAATACATGATCGAGCTCGCCCGGGAGTTCCGGGCGGACCACGGCGACCGGTACGCCGACGCGCCGGCGGAGGAGGTGCTCCCGCTGTTCCGGAAGGAGGCGGGCGACCGCATCCTGGCGGGGATCCGGGAGGATCTCGAGACGTTCCGGGTGCGGTACGACAACTGGTTCCCGGAACGGGAGCTGCACGCCCGCGGCGAGGTGACCGGCGCCGTCGAGGAGCTCCGCGGGCAGGGTCTGCTCTACGAGTCGGAAGGCGCGACGTTCCTCCGCAGCCAGGAGATGGGGGACGAGAAGGACCGGGTCCTCGTGCGGGCCGACGGCCGCACCACGTACTTCGCGGCCGACGTCGCGTACCACCGGCACAAGGTGCGGGAAGGGTATGACCGCCTGATCGACATCTGGGGGGCGGACCACCACGGGTACGTCGCGAGGCTGCGCGCCGCGCTGCGCGCGCTCGGGGGGGCCGACTCCGCGCTCGAGGTGCTGCTCGTCCAGTTCGTCACGCTGGTCCGCGACGGAAAGCCCGTCCAGATGTCGACGCGTTCCGGGGAGTTCACCACACTTCGGGAAGTCCTCGAGGAGGTCGGCACCGACGCGGCCCGGTTCTTCTACCTCCTGCGCAGCTACCACACGCACCTCGACTTCGACCTGACGCTGGCGAAGAGCCAGGAGCGGTCCAATCCCGTCTATTACGTCCAGTACGCCCATGCGAGGATCTGCAGCATCTTCCGCGAGGCGGAGGCGCGGGGCGTGACGCTGGCCGGGAACCCCCCGATCTCCATCCTCACGCTGCCCGACGAGATCCGCCTCATGAAGGCGGTGGCGCGCTTCCCGGACGTGGTTTCAGAGAGCGCGAAGTCCAGGGAGCCGCACCGGATCCCGTTCTACCTCATCGAGCTTGCGGACCAGTTCCACAAGTTCTACCAGAACCACCGGTTCCTCGGCGAGACGCCGGAGCGGACGCAGGCCCGCATGGCGCTCGCCAGGGCGGTGAAGACGGTCGTCGCCACGGGTCTTTCCCTGATCGGCGTCACGGCCCCGGAGACCATGTGAGAACCGTCAGATACAAAGCCCGCTACCGGCGAGGCGACCCGGACCGGTATTACAACGCCTTCTTCATCCTCGGCGCGCTCGTCGCCGTCGCCGCGATCTTCTTCATCGGCTTCCAGGTGGGGCGCGTCGTCGAGAAGGGGGCGATGAAGGAGAAGGGCGCGAAGAAGGCCGACGCCGGGACGAAGGAGAAGATCCGCAAGCAGATGACATCGTACTCGGACGAGGCGGTCCGGATCCCGGTCGTCGCCCCTTCCCCTCCGCCACCGCCTCCTCCCCCGGATGCCGACGAGGAGCTGAAAAAGACCGAGGCGACCGCAACCTTCCCGGAGTCGCTGACCCGTAAGGACCCCGCCCCGCAGCCGCTGGTCAAGCCGAAGGCGGCGCCGGAATCCGCCGCAAAGAAGCGGTTCATCCTGCAGGCGGCAGCGCTGAAGACCCGCGAAGCGGCGGAATCGCTCAAAGGCAGGCTGGAGAAGGAAGGCTACAAGGCGAGGGTGATCCTGGTACCGGGGAAGGGCAAGGGGAATGATCTGTTCAAGGTCCGCGTCGGCCCCCACGGATCGAAGGAGGAGGCGTTGAAGGCGATGAGGGATATCCGGACGGCATTGAAGATCGACGTCATCCTGCTGGCCGACTAGGACGGAGCCATGATCCTGCCCGGCAAGGAACGGTTTCTCGAGCAGGTCCGGGAGGGCGGCCTGGTCCCGGTGTGGAGCGAGTTCCACGCCGACCTCGAGACCCCCGTCTCCGCCTACCTGAAGATCGCGGAGAAGTTCCCCGAAGACCACTTCCTGCTGGAGAGCGTGGAAGGCGGCGAGAAGTGGGCCAGGTATTCCTTCATCGGGTTCGACCCGCACGTCCGTTTCCGCGCCGACGCGACGGGGATCACGGTCAGGAAAGGCGCGCACACCCGCACCGAGCCCGCCGGAGAGGACCCGCTCGCCGTCCTGTCGTCCCTCCTCGGCGGGATCCGCTACCGGTCGGCCCCAGGGCTGCCCAGGCTGTCCGGGGGGGCCGTCGGCTTCATCGGGTACGACTACGTGCGGTACATCGAGAAGGTCGGCGGCGACCGGCCGCTGGGCGCCGCGCCCGACGCCATGTTCCTCTTCCCTTCGCGCCTGGTGATCTTCGACAACGTGCGGCACACGATCATCATCGTCGCGCACGTCGACACGGGGAACGGGGAAGACCCTGCAAAGGCCTACGACCGGGCCGTCGTGGCCATCGGGGAGGTCCGCGACATCCTTCGCGCCCCGCTGGTCTGGTCGGACATCCCCGAGGGGGGCGCGGAAGCGGCCCGGTTCGAGGTGTCTCGAGACGGCCACATGGCTTCCGTGAGGAAGGCGAAGGAGCACATCCGGGACGGGGACATCATCCAGGTGGTCCTCTCCAACCGGTCGACCGTGAAGACGAAGAGGTCGCCCGCCGAGGTCTACAGGGTGTTGCGGGCCCTTAATCCCTCGCCGTACATGTACCTCCTGAAGATGGGGGAGCTTGCGGTGGTCGGCTCCTCGCCGGAGGTACTCGTGCGGCTCGAGGGGAACGACATCCAGCTCCGGCCGATTGCGGGGACCCGGCCTCGGGGATGCGACCCGGACGAGGACCGCCGACTCGAGGCGGAGCTTTTGTCCGACCCCAAGGAGATCGCCGAGCACGTGATGCTGGTGGACCTCGGGAGAAACGACGTCGGGCGGGTCGCCGAGTGGGGGACTGTGAAGACGAACGAGCTCATGGTCATCGAGCGGTATTCCCACGTCATGCACATCGTCTCGAACGTCGTCGGGAAGCTGCGCAAGGGGCTCACGTCATTCGACGTCCTGCGCGCGGCGTTCCCCGCCGGAACGGTGTCCGGGGCGCCGAAGGTGCGGGCCATGGAGATCATCTCCGAGCTCGAGCCGTTCCGTAGGGGGATCTACGCGGGGGCGGTGGGGTATTTCGACACGCAGGGGAACATGGATTTCTGCATCGCCATCCGGACCATCGTCATGTCGGGGGGCGAGGCGATGATCCAGGCCGGCGGCGGGATCGTCGCCGATTCCGAGCCGGAGCGCGAATGGGACGAGATCATGAACAAGTCCCGGATCCTGTTCCGGGCGGTCGGCGCCTCGCCGGAGACGGAGGGCACGGGTTGATCGCGGTCATCGACAATTACGACTCCTTCACCTACAACATCGTCCAGTACCTGTGCGAGCTCGGTGCGGAGGTGGCCGTGTACCGGAACGACGCGGTCACCGTGGACGAGCTGTCGCGCGTCTCCCCGGCGGGACTGGTGATCTCGCCCGGCCCGGGATACCCCGATGGCGCGGGCGTCTCGCTCGACGCGATCCGGGCGTTCCAGGACCGGGTCCCGATCCTGGGCGTCTGCCTCGGGCACCAGTGCATCGGGCAGGCCTTCGGCGGCAGGATCGTCCACGCGCAGTCGCTGATGCACGGGAAGACCTCCCGGGTCCGGCACAACGGGAAGGGGATCTTCTCGATGGTCGAGAACCCGATGACGGCGACCCGGTACCATTCGCTCGCCGTCGAGAAGTCGTCGCTGCCGCCCGAGCTCGAGGTGTGCGCCGAGTCGGAGGACGGCGAGGTGATGGGGATACGCCACCGGGAGAAGCCGGTCTACGGCGTCCAGTTCCACCCCGAGTCCATCCTGACCCAGTCGGGCATGCGGGTCGTCGAGAACTTCCTGTCGCTGATCGACCCGTCCCAGCCGGTGCTCCGCGAATTCGGGAACATCCGGGAGGCGATCGGAGCCGTCTCCGCTCGCAGGAACATGTCCGCGGACGGGATGCGGGACGCGATGCGGATGATCATGGGGGGCGAGGCGACGCCGTCGCAGGTCGCGGCCTTCCTCTCCTGCCTCTCCATGAAGGGGGAGACCATCACCGAGATCGCCGCGGCATCGGAAGTGATGCGGCAGAAGGCGACCCGGATCATCCTACCCGAGGGCCGGGACGGGCTCGATACCTGCGGGACCGGGGGGGACCGCGCGGGCACGTTCAACATCTCCACCACTGTGGCGTTCGTGGCGTCGGGCGCGGGGATCTTCGTGGCCAAGCACGGCAACCGCTCCGTCACCAGCCGGTCGGGGAGCGCCGACGTCCTGGAGGCTCTTGGGATGGACCTCAACGCCGACCCTTCGAGGGTCCAGAGGTGCCTCGACGAAACGGGGATCACGTTCATGTTCGCCCCGAAGTTCCACGCGGCGATGAAGTACGCCATCGGGCCCCGGCGCGAGATCGCCATCCGAACGATCTTCAACGTCCTCGGGCCCATCAGCAACCCGGCGGGAGTCCGGCGCCAGGTGGTCGGGGTCTTCAGCGAGGAGCTGGGGGAGACGTACGCCCGCGTCCTTGCCGAACTGGGGCACCGGAGGGCGTTCGTCGTCCACGGCACCGACGGCCTGGACGAGGTCACCCTGTCCGCCCCGTCGATCGTCTGGGACGTGCAGGACGGGAAGGTGAAGCGCTACCTGTTCGATCCCCGGTCGGCCGGGTTCGATTACGCGCCGCTCGACGCCGTCAAGGGCGGCGACGCCCAGGTCAACGCGAAGATCCTCACGGACGTCCTGTCCGGCGTCTCGGGCCCGGCGCGCCAGGCCGTCCTGCTGAACGCCGCCTTCGCGATCGTCGCGGGCGGGGCGGCCGAGGACGTCCGGGAAGGGGTGCAGGCGGCGGCCCGTTCGATTGATTCGGGCGCGGCGACGGACCGGCTGAAGGCGTTCCTGTCCGTGCTGGGGCGCAAGGGCGACCGCTGACGCCCGATGGGCACCCACCTTTCGAGGATACTCGACGGCGTCCGGGAAGACCTCGCGTCCCGGAAATCCCGGCATTCCCTCGAAGACCTCGAGAAGATGGCGGCCATCCGGGGGCCCGCGGGGGAACTCGCGCGGACGATACCGGGCGTCCCGGCGGTCATCGCGGAGATCAAGAGGGCCTCTCCCTCGCGCGGCTGGATACGCCGCGACCTCGACGCCGTGGAGGCGGCCAGGGCGTACATCGCGGGCGGCGCCTGGGCGGTCTCCATCCTGACGGAGGAGCGGCTGTTCGGCGGGTCGCTTGCGGACCTGGCACGGGTCCGGTGGGAGTTCCCTCACGCGGTCCTTTTGAGGAAGGACTTCCTGCTCGACGAATACATGCTGGCGGAATCCCGGGCGTACGGCGCGGACATGGCGCTACTCATGGTTTCCGTGCTGGGGGATCGGACCGCGGAAATGGTGGCCCTCGCCCGGAAGCACCGGCTCGAGCCGCTCGTCGAGGTCCGCGACGAGGAGGAGATGTCGATCGCGGCGAAGGCGGGTGCGCGGTTCGTGGGGATCAACAACCGGGACCTGGTGACGCTCGCCGTCGACCTGTCCACCTCCGCCCGGCTCCTTCCCCTCGTGCCGGAAGGGGCGATCGCGGTGGTCGAGAGCGGCATCACCGGGCCGGAACAGGTGGAGAGGTTCCACCGGATGGGGGCGCGGCTATTCCTGGTGGGGGAATCGCTGGTGACCAGCGGGGACCCCGCTGACACGCTGCGCCGTTATGTGGGAAAATAACCGGATTCCATGGTGAAGGAGCCCGCAGGATGGACTCGAAGATACTGTTGAAGGAATCGGACATCCCCAAGACGTGGTACAACGTGGTGGCGGACATGCCCTACCCCCCGGCCGCCGTCCTGCACCCGGGGACCGGCAAACCGGTCGGGCCCGAAGACCTGCTCCCCCTGTTCCCCATGGAGCTGATCGAGCAGGAGGTATCCGCGCAGCGGGAGATCCCCATCCCGGAAGAAGTCCGGAGGATCTACGCCCTGTGGCGCCCCACCCCCATGTGCCGGGCGTTCCGTCTCGAGGAAGCGATCGGGACGAGATCGAGAATCTACTACAAGTACGAAGGGGTGAGCCCCGCCGGCAGCCACAAGCCGAACACCGCCATCCCGCAGGCCTATTACAACAAGAAGGCCGGCCGGAAGAGGATCGCGACCGAGACCGGCGCGGGGCAGTGGGGCTCGTCCATGGCTCTCGGGGGGACGCTCTTCGGCCTCCAGGTGAAGGTCTACATGGTGAGCGTCAGCTTCGACCAGAAGCCGTACCGCCGGATGTACATGGAGACGTACGGGGCGGAAGTCGTCTCCTCCCCCAGCCGCGACACGAACGCGGGCCGGGCCATCCTGGCGCAGGACCCCCATTCCCCGGGCTCCCTCGGGATCGCCATCAGCGAGGCGGTGGNNGAACCACGTCTGCCTCCACCAGACGGTCATCGGGCTCGAGGCGAAGGAGCAGATGAAGCTGGCGCGCGACTACCCGGACGTCGTCATCGGCTGCTGCGGCGGGGGAAGCAACCTTTCCGGGATCGGTTTCCCGTTCCTGAGGGACAAGATCGATGGGGGCCGCAATCCCCGGATCGTCGCCGTCGAGCCGGCTTCCTGCCCGACGCTCACGAAAGGCGTCTACGCGTACGATTTCGGAGACACGGCGAAGCTGACTCCCATGCTCAAGATGTACACGCTCGGGCACGATTTCGTCCCGCCCGGCATCCACGCCGGGGGGCTGCGCTACCACGGGAGCTCGGCCGTCCTCAGCCAGCTCTACCACGAGAAGCTGCTGGAAGGGCAGGCGTATGGCCAGCTGGCCGTTTTCGCCAGCGCCCTGACGTTCGCCAGGTCGGAGGGGATCCTCCCTGCCCCCGAGTCGTCCCACGCCATCCACGCGGCCATCGTGGAGGCCAAGCGCGCGGACGAGGAAGGGAAGAGCAAGGCCATCCTGTTCAACCTGAGCGGGCACGGGTATTTCGACCTCGCCGCCTACGACGACTTCCGGAACGGCCGGCTGCAGGACCACGAGCACCCGTCGGAGGCGATCGAGGCGGCGCTGGTGCGGCTTCCGAAGGTCGACCTGTGAGAAGCGGGGGATGTTCCGGATCAAGATCTGCGGCGTGACCACGGCGGCAGACGCCTCGTTCGCCGTATCGTGCGGCGCGGACGCGGTAGGCCTCAACTTCTACCGGGGATCGAAGCGGTACGTGCCGGAAGGATCCGCGCGGGAGATCGTCCGGGCCGTGGGGTCCCGGGCGGAAGTCGTGGCGGTATTCGTCAACGAGTCCCCGGAAGCGGTCGCCGCGCTCTGCGGCCGCCTGGGGATACGCCGGGTCCAGCTCCACGGGGACGAGTCGGCCGTAGACGCCGCCCGGATCGGGCTCTGGCGGATGAAGGCGGTGCACATGGAGGTCCCCGTGGACTTCGAGGCGCTCGCGGGCTACCCCTGCGAGGCGTTCCTCCTGGACGCTGGCGGGCCGGGGGAGTACGGGGGCACCGGCAGGACGCTGCCCTGGGAGGGCATGTCGAAGAGGTTCGCGGGTCTGGGGAAGCCCTGGGTCCTCGCGGGTGGATTGACCCCGGAAAATGTCGAGCGGGCCATCGCGACCGCGAAGCCGTCCGGGGTGGATACGGCTTCCGGGGTGGAGTCCGCCCCAGGAAGGAAGGATCCGGACAAGGTGAGGGCTTTCATCGAAAACGCAAGGGAGGGATTCCGGCGTGCGCAAAGGTAGGGCGCCGGCGCTGCCGGATCGACTGGGGCATTTCGGGGCCTTCGGGGGCAGGTACGTCGCCGAGACGCTGATGTCCGCCCTGATCGACCTTGAGAAGGCGTACAAGGCGGCGAAGCGCGACCGCTCGTTCCTCGACGAGCTCGACGCCTTGCTCCGCGACTACGCCGGGCGCCCCACGCCGGTGTACTGCGCGGAGCGCCTGACCGAAAAAGGCGGCGGGGCCCGCATCTACCTGAAGCGGGAAGACCTGGCGCACACTGGGTCGCATAAGATCAACAACACCCTGGGCCAGGGGCTGCTCGCCCGGCGGATGGGAAAGCCGCGGATCATCGCCGAGACCGGCGCGGGACAGC
>DCUH01000111.1 GCA_002327765.1 bacterium UBA2219
AAACCCGCCGAACAGGACCAGGACCGCCACGTCGACCGCCGCGAGCAGCAGCGTGACGTTCATCAGGGTGCGGACCTCGTCGGCGATCCCGGGCGAATGGAACCGAACGCGGATCCCGCGGGGGGGAGGCGCGCCGTCCCCGGCGGCGACGACGCGCGGCGCGTTGAACGGCAGCGTCACGTCCACCGTGGGGTAGATCGGAAGCAGGGTGAAGGCTTTCCTCCCGACGGGCGTCACGAGCGGCCGCCCTTCGGCCGGTCCTTCCGGAAGGAGGGTGATCTCCTTTATGTACGGGGAGAGGCTGCCGGAATAGTCGACGTCCTTCTCCATCGCGCGCCGGACCACCTCGGCGACCGACACGCCCGCCTCGACATGGCGGCGCTCCAGGGCGACCTCGATGACCTTCAGCGCAAAGATGGCCAGCAGCGCGAGCGACGCGGTGGCCACCAGCGCGAGCTGGATCAGCACGCCGGCGCGTATGGAGAGCGGCGCGCGGAGGCGCGCCCACCGGGGAACGGGTTCGCTGGGCCGGGAGGTCACAGGACGTAGGATAGCAAAACCGCGCCCGGGGAACTATCCCGCGGGCCGGTACCGCTCGAGCCACATCGCGAAGACCAGGAGCGCCCACAGCCGGTACTGGTTGTCGCGGCGGCCCGAAAGGTGTTCCTCGACGACCCGCTTCACGCCCTCGGGCCGGAGGAATCCCTCGCGCCGCACGCGCTCCGCGTTCAGGTACTCGTCGAGCAGCGGCCGCAGCTCGTCGCGCAGCCAGCGGTTGACCGGGATGCCGAACCCCATCTTCGGCCGGTCCACCAGCGCCTCGGGCACGTGCCGGAAGAGGACTTTCTTCAGAAGGCGCTTCGTCTCCCCGCCCCGCGCCTTGAACTCCATGGGGAGCCGGGCCGCGAATTCCACGATCCGGTGGTCGAGCAGCGGCACCCGCGCTTCCAGCGAGTACGCCATGGAGGCGCGGTCGACCTTCGCCAGGATATCGTCGGCGAGGTACGTCAGGATGTCGGTGGCCATCGCCCGCTCGACGATGCCGCCCGCGCGAGGGTCCCGGAAGGCCTGGAAGTACCGCAGCCCCCGGTCGTCGAAGGTCTCCGGAAGGATCTCCCCGAGCCGACGCCGCTCGAAGATCCCCACCGTGTGGAAATACATCTCCGCCGGGTCGTCATAGAGGATGCTCTCCGCCCCCCGCTGCACCTTGTGGATCGGCACGCGGGAAAGGAGAGAGCAGAGAGGCCGGCGGAGGAACCCCGGGATCCCCTGCGCCAGGGTTCCCTGGCGCACCCACGCGTACCGCGGGTACCCGCAGAACAGCTCGTCCCCCCCGTCGCCGGACAGGCTCACGGTGACGTGGCTTCTCGTGAACTCCGAGACCAGCATCGTCGGGATGGCGGAGGAGTCCGCGAACGGCTCGTCGTACGCGTCCGGGATCCGGCGGACCAGGTCCAGCGCCTCCCTCGGCGTGCAGATCTTCTCGTGATGCTCCGTCCCCAGGTGCTCCGCGACGGCCCGTGCGTGCGGCGACTCGTCGTAGCCGCTCTCCCGGAAGCCGATGGAGAAGGTCTTCACCTTCCCCGTGGCCGCCTTCCTCATGAGCGCCACCGTCAGGGACGAATCGATCCCCCCGGATAGGAACGCCCCGAGAGGGACGTCGCTGATCAACCGGTAGCGGATGGAGGAGTCGAGCAACGCGGCCAGCTCCTCCTCGTACTCCCCCTCGCTGCGGACGGAGCCCTCCGCTTTCCGCCAATGGTCGAAAAGGTCCCAGTAGGCCCGGTCCGCCACCGCCCCGTCGGCCCCGATCTCGACGATGCGCCCCGGCAGCACCTTCTCCACGTTCCTGTAGATCGAGAAGGGCGCGGGGACGTACTGGAATTCGAGGAAGTACTGCAGGGCCGCCCGGTCGACCTCGCGGGGGAAATCCCGGTGCTCGAGGAGGCCCGACAGCGTGGAGGAGAACAGGAACATGCCCGGCAGGCGCGCGAGGAACAGCGGCTTGATCCCGATCCGGTCCCGCACGAGGTAGAGCTTCCGAGCCCCGGTGTCCCACAGGGCGAATGCGAACATGCCGATGAAGCGACGGACCGCGGCGTCGACGCCCCATTCCCGAAAGGCGGCCAGCATGACCTCGGTGTCCGAACCTCCCCGGAAGGTGTGGCCGCGCCCCGCGAGCTCGTCCCGCAGCTCCCGGTAGTTGTAGACTTCCCCGTTGAAGGACAGGACCATCGTCCCGTCGGAGGAGAACATCGGCTGGGCCCCCGCCTCCGACAGGTCGATGATGGATAGCCGGCGGTGCGACAGCCCGACCCGGCCGTCGGGGGAAAGGTAGGTCCCCGAGGCGTCCGGACCCCGGCGCCGCATGCAGTCGCCCATCGCGCGGAGCAGTCGCTCGCCCGGAAGGGCGTTCCCCGTCGACAGGAATCCCGCGATCCCGCACATCCCCTAACGCCCCTCCCCCGCCAGCGATCCGTACATCGCCTCCATCTCCGCAACCATCCGGTTCACCGAGAAGCTCCCGCACGCGCGCTTCCGTCCCGCTTCGCCCATCGATTTCCGCCGGTCCGCGTCCGCAAGCAGCTCCTCCATCGCCGCGGCGAGGGCGGCGTGGTCCCGCGCCGGCGCCAACAGCCCCGTCACGCCGTGCTCCACGGCCTCCGCGTTCCCCCCGACCTCGAACGCGACCACCGGCAACCCCGCCGACATCGCCTCGAGGACGGCGTTCGAGAATCCCTCCTCCCGCGAAGGATGGACGAACAGGTCGCTCGCCCGCAAAAGGTCCGGGACATCCGTGCGGCTTCCCAAGAAGCGCACGGACCGCTCGATCCCCCGGCTCCGGGCAATCCGTCGCGTCGCCTCCAGCGTGCCGGAATCCCGGCCGACGAGAAGGAACGTCGCGGCCGGGAAGCGACGGGCGACCTGCGCCGCGGCTTCGACCAGTTCCGCATGCCCCTTGTAGGGGTAGAAGTTGGAGACGCACACGATCACCGGCGACCCGAGGGGCAGCCCCTCCCTGACCCGGAACGCCTCGACCGCACCGGGAGTCCAGGGGTCCAGGGGCGCGACCCCGTTGTAGATCTTCCGGAACTTCCCCTCCCAGTGCGTCTCGGTCCGCTCCACGTCCCGCCGCACGGCGTCGGAGTTCACGAGGATGACGTCCGCCAGGCGGTTTCCCAGCGGCTCGACGCGCCGCAGGAACGGATAGAGACGCTTGTAGTCCGCCAGGGCGCGCTTGCTGACGATCACGCGCGGAACGCCGGCCAGCCGCGCCGCGACCGGCCCGATGACGTTCGCGGCAGGCAGGTAGGCGTGCACGATGTCCGGCCGGTCCCGGCGCAGGAGACGCGCCGCCCGGGCAATCGTACGCAGTTGCTCCAGCGGCCCCGTGCGGAACCGCCGCCCCTTCCGGGGATCCCCGAAGACGGTCACCGGCAGCAGCGCCGCGAAGTCGTCATGGAGCGACCCGCCGCCTGCAGTGGTGATCAGGGAAAGATCGAAGCGGGAGCGGTCGATGCGGCGCGCCAGCGCGAACACATGGCGCTCGGTCCCGCCGGACTCCACGTTCGGGAGGATGTATGCGACCTTGACGGGTCTCATCGCCGATGGATTATACCCGACGGGACAGGGGCCTGCCCTCCAGGAGTTCGACGTACGTCTCTTCCACCGCCGACACCATTCCCTCCGGCCCGAACCGGTCCCGCACCCGTTCCCTCGCCGCGCGTCCCATCTCCGCGGCCCGGACAGGCTCCCGGAGCAGGCCGAGGATCGCGGCAGCCAGGGCGCGGGAATCCCCGGGCGGGAAGAGGATCCCGGTCGCCCCGTCCTCCACGGCTTCGGGGTTGCCCCCGGCGTCGGAGGCCACGACGGGGATGCCCGCGGCCATCGCCTCGAGGATGGCGTTGGAGAACCCTTCCTGCTCCCCGGGGTGGGCAACGAGGAGCGACGCGCCGAGGATCGCCGCCACGTCCCTTCGGGAGCCGGCGAGAACGACGACCCGCTCGAGGCCGAGTTCGCGGATCCTCCTCCGGACCGGCGCCGCTTCCGCGTCCTCCCTCCCGACGAAGAGGAAACGGACCGCCGGGAACTCCTCCGCGACGATCCGGGCGGCTTCCACCAGGCAAAGGTGCCCCTTGTCCTCGCGGATGTTGGCGACGTACGACACGACCGGGACGCCGGGTGGAAGGCCGAGATCCACCGGCGGCGGTCCCTTCCCGCCGGGCCCCGGCGGGACATCCAGACCGTTGTATACCAGGAACATCTTCCCCTCGGCGAACCGCTCGGTCCTCCGCACGTCCCCGGCGACCGCCCGGGAGTTCACCATCACCGCATCCGCGGCGAGGTTCGCCAGGTTTTCGAAGAACGAGTAGACGGGGTGCCCTTCCTTGTACCGGCACAGCGCCCGCTTGCTGACGATCCTCACCCTCGTGCCGCGGCCGAGCGTCGCCGCCATGGCGAGTACGCATGCCGCGGGAAGGTAGGCGTGAACCACCCCCACGCGGCGCTCCTCCAGGACGCGGGCGAATCCCCGGAAGAACCGGAAGGCATCCCTCGCGAGAGGAAGGAACTTGGCCGGGCGCAGGGATATCCCCCGGTATGGAAGGCGGTACACCGGGATTCCGCTCGCGGCGAATTCCTCCGACAGCGCCGCGTCCTCGGACGTGCTGATGACGCAGGGGGCGAACCGTTCCCGGTCGATGCGGGAAGCGAGGTCCAGCACGTGCTTCTCCGTTCCCCCGCGCCCGAGCCCGGGAAGGACGTACGCCACTCCCGCGGGAAATGAGGCCGGTCTTTTTTCCATCATGGCAGGGTCCGTAGGCAGTGTCCCCGATTCCCCTCCATGCTGTCAACGTCGCACACCCGGATGGTATCCGTCATGCGCCATGTGGTATTTTCCCCCCAGATGGACACTGGACCAACCGACATCCCCGCTCCCGGCCCGAAGGGTCGCTCCCTTGCCCGCGCCGTTCTCGGCGGCACAGCGTTGCTGACCATCGCCGGGATCGTGACCCGGATGTTCGGCCTGGCCTCCTCCCCCATATTGACCCGGCTTGTAGGTCCGGCGCCCTACGGCGTCGTAGCGCTTGCGGGGACGATCTCTTCCCTCGCAACCACGGTGGCCCTCCTGGGAGTGGATCTCGCGTATTTCCGCTTCTTCTTCATCGGAGGGGATTCAGGCCGCTCCGTCGAACGGTTCTGCTGGCGCTTTTCCCTGTCGATGGGGCTGGGCTTCTCGCTCGTCGCCGGAGCCGGATGGTGGCTGATCAGCCCCTCGTCCCTCTACAGCGGACTTGCCCCCGTGGTGGCGGCGGGCACGCTCGTCGCGCTAATCGTCACCATGTCAACGACCCGGCGGAGGATTCACGGCGACTACCCGAGAATCGCGGCGGCTACGGTAGCCGGGGGGGCTGTCGGGGTCGTCGTATCCGTATTCCTCGCGTGGCGTTGGCGAGCGGACGCCCAGGCAATGCTCGTCGGCGCGCTCATTGGTTCCCTCGCGACGGTGGCGATCCTGGGCATTCCCCCGGTCTCGTCGCTCCTGCGGCCGTCGGGGCTCGGGCCCGCAAAACGGAAGGAACTGCTGCTCATGGGGATCGCCGGCGCCGTGACCGCGCCGATGTATTGGGTCATAGCCTCCGCGGACCGGTGGTTCCTCGGAGCGTGGGCGGGCGCAGGCTCCCTGGGGATCTACTCCTTCGCCTCCACGATCGGGCTCATAGGGATGATGGTCAACTCGGCCCTCACCCTGGCCTGGTTTCCGGAAGTCAGCCGGGAATACGAGGCGTCACCGGGCGGCTCGCCCGCGGCGATCGGAAGGATGTGGGCGCGGCTCGCGGCGTTGCTGATGGTGACGTGGCTTGCCGTAGCGGCCTCGGGAGGGGACCTGATCCGGCTGTTCGCAGACAGAAGGTTCCACGAAGGAGCGGCATTCGTCCCGTGGATTGCCGGGGGAGTCTTCTTCAACGGGATGGCGTCCCTTGCGAACACGGGGCTTCTCCTGTCCAGGAACCTCGTGCCGACGGCGTGGTGCTGGACCGCCGGCGCCGCAGCCAACCTGGCACTGAACGCCCTGCTGGTCGGCCCTTTCGGCGCCATGGGCGCTTCCCTTGCCTCGTTTCTGTCCTACGCCCTCATCGCCGCAGGCATGGTCCGCGCGGCGCAGTGCCGCCTTTACCTGCCGATCCCCTGGGGAAAACTGGCGGGCGCCGCGGCGCTGGCGATCGGGGCAGGAGCCCTGATGTCCTTCCCATGGAGTGCGTCCCCGGCCTGGAGTCTGATGATGAAGCTCCCCTGCGGCGCGGCGGCCGCAGCCGCCATGGGAGCGATCGCAGCCCCCGACTGGATGCGCAGCTTCGCCCGGGGAGACCTGTTCCGGCGGGAAGCCCCGTAACCCGCGCAGGTCGACCGGCGGCACCCTCCCTGCCGGATTCCGGGGCGACTGGTAACCGCCGGAAAGGCGGAATATACTTTTCGATCGTGTCCGAATCGACCAGGGAATCCGGGAGGCAGGCCGGGATGTCGAACGCTTTCTCGTTCGGGCGGAACCGGGACCGTTACATCCGGGAGCATTGCAGCGAGGCGCAGGCGGAGACCTCCCGGATGCGGCTCCTGGATTTTCGGGGCGCTCCTGTCGAGGGGAAGAGCTTCCCCGGCATCGGATGCGGCGGCGGAAACCACTTCGTTCGCGGGAACAATGCCGATGCCGGCGATCATCGCGAGAAGTAGGATCCCCCCCCGCCTCGCCGCGGCCGCGCTGATCCCGCTCGCGGCCTTCCTCGCGGCCATCCTCTTCGCGCTGGCCTATCCCCTGCCGGAAGCGGCTAATGACGCCGTCGGGTACCTGGAGATCGCCCGGAACATCGCCGCAGGGAAGGGATTCTCGCAGGACGGAACGACGCCGATGCTCTACCGCCCCCCCCTCTTCTCGATCCTGCTGGGCGGCTGGTTCCTCCTCACAGGTACCTCCTCCACCCTCTCGGCGGCCGTTTTCCAGTCGCTGGAGCACGCCGCGGGAGTCTGGATATCCTTCCTCCTTTTTATGGAATTCGCGCCGTCCCTCGCATGGGCGGCGGCGGGCGCGCTCTTCCTCGCCGTGAACCCTCTGCTCGTGACAAGGGTCGTCTTCGTCCTGCAGGAGCCGACCATTCTGTTGACCACGACGCTTGCCGCCTGGCTCTCGGTCCGGCTCCTCCGGGGGCCTTCCCGCGGCCGGGCCGCACTCGCCGGGGCCGCCTGGGGCCTGTGCCTGCTTGCGAAGGTGGTCTCCTGGTTCGCGCCGTTCCTGCTCCTGTCGATGCGGTTCCTGCCGGGCGGCAGGAAGACGCCACTGCGGGGCGCAGAAGCCGCCGCGCTTCTGGCGTGCTTCGCGGCCGTAGCCACGCCATGGACGATCCGCAACTACGTTCACACCGGGCGATTCATCCCCGTGAACGCGCAGGGGACGGGGATGCTGGAATGGAACGTGAAACAGGCGGTGATCCCGGGCGAGCGCCCCGGCCGGGAATTCGCCGGGGAAGTGTCCCGGTCGGGTCTTCCGGAAGTGGCACGCAAAAAGCTGCTGTGGGGATACGTCCTCGATCACCCGGGGCATTTCCTCTTCCGGCGCACCCTGAGGAACGCAATCCATTTCGGCGCACCGCCGAGGGACTGGTGGATCGCAAGGGGGCTCATACGGCCGGGACAGCACAGGGTCGGGTTCTGGATCCTTTCGGCCCTGTTCCACATTCCCTTGTACCTGATGCTGCTGATCAGAACCCGGGATTGGTGGAAAGGCGGGACGTCGCCTCCGTACGGCTTCCTCGTGCTCCTGTACTGGACGTACTGGGCCGAGCACGCCGCTCTCTGGGGCGATCCGCGGTTCGGCCTCGCCGTCTACCCCCTGTTGGCGTTATTCGCGCTCCCGCGGGGAGCCGGGGCCATCGGCGGGGTCAGTGGAGGGCGTATTCCTGAACCTGCGTAAGGCAGGCCGGGCGCAGGAAGGCGCATCGTTCCGCGGCCTCATTCAGGGCCCGGGCAAGGAGCGGAACCTCCTTCGGGCACAGGATCCTGCCGCCGGACCAGGTCGGAACGAACGACAACGCTTCCGCCATCGCGTCCAAATCCGCGGCGGGAAGCCACCGGTGCTCCCCCTCCGGCATCTTCAGCCCCAGTCGTTCCGCCAGGTGCAGGACCGGCGCCCAGAGGGGGTTCACGCTCGTCATGACGAGGCGCCCCCCCGGAGACAGGTGCCTGCGGGCCGACCGGAACATTGCGGCGACGTCCGTCAGGTGCTCGATGACGTCGGGCACGATGATGAAGCCGAACGTCTCCCCGAGGTCGAACGACTCCGCGTCGCCGACGAGAAACGTCAGCCGGGGGAACTTGGACGCCGCGATCTCGACCATCCGCGGGGAAATATCCAGCCCGACTCCCCGCCCCGGACGCAAAGAAGCGAGGAGCGTGCCTGTACCGCAGCCGATCTCCAGGACCGAGGACCCTTCGGGGATCCGCTGCCGGTAGATCCCCGCGAGAAGCCGGTAATAGTACGAAGACTTCTCTTTCCATCGGTCGTAGTCCGCCGCGATGCCGTCGAAATGCCCCCGGATGTCTTCCTTCGCCATGGCGTCAGACGAACTTGATCCGCCGCAGCGCGAAGAGGCACATCCGCAGGAGCAGCCAGCCGTGGCGGAACCGGGAGATCTGGGTGGTCCCGTAGATCCGCTCCCGGTAGCGGATCGGGATCTCGATGATCTTCAGGTCGAGCTTCGCGGCTCCGAAGATGAGGTCGAAGTCGCCGAAGGGGTCGAAGTTCCCGAAGTAGCTCCTCCCGGCGGCGATCCTTTCGTAGTCCGAGCGCCGTAGCACCTTCGTCCCGCACAGCGTGTCCTTGAAGCGCTGATCGAGCAGCCAGGAGAACGCGATGCTGAAGAACTTGTTCCCGAGGGCATTCAGGAAGCGCATCGCCTGCTTCTCCATGGGGTATACCAGCCTCGACCCGTGGATGAATTCCCCCCGTCCCGAGCACAGCGCCGCGAAGAACTTCGGCAGCTCTTCCGGGGGGACGGTCAGGTCGGCGTCGAGGATCATCAGCACGTCTCCCGACGAGGCGGCGAAGCCCTTCCGGACCGCGTCCCCTTTCCCGATTCCGCTCCCCTGGCGCAGCATCCTCACGTCCCGCTCCGGGGAGGCCCCGATCACCCGCTCGATCTCCTCCGCCGTCCCGTCGGAAGAGTTCCCTTCGACGAAAACGATCTCCGTGTGCGAACCCATCGCGGGAACACGTCGGACCGCATCTTCGATGTTCCCTTTCTCGTTCCTCGCGGGAATCACCACCGAGCAGGACAGCGATTCCTGCGCCACCGGCACGGGCGCGGGCCTGGCGACGATCACTTGCACGAGACAGAGTCCACGGAGGAGGGGAAGGTTCGCAAGCACCCGGTTGCACAGCGAAGACAGCAGCGGGATGCGGACGGGCAGGAGAAGCTTGTGCCCCTTCGAGATCGTCTGGAAGTTCGCCAGGGACAGGAGATTCTGGATGTCCTCCGGCGCAAGCCAGTTCTGGTCCGGCTGCGGCCTCTTCATGCCGATGCGTTCCCCCAGCCGGAGGATGGGCGCCCACATATAGTTGAAGTACGTGAGGATCACGCGCGTCCGGGGATGGCACACCCGGTTCAACTGGTCGAACGCGCGCTGCACGTCGTCCAGGTAGCCGACAACGTCGGACAGGATGACGTAGTCGAACGGCTCCGAGAGCGGGAGGTTCTCCGCGTCGCCCGGCAGGAACGTGTGCATCGGGAACCTGGACCGGGCGATCTCCACCGCTTTCGGGCTGATGTCGATGCCGACCCCGCGGGACGGCTCGAGAGCGTTGAGCAGGTCGCCTGTCCCGCAGCCGATCTCGAGGACCCTGGACCCCGGGGGCACGTGGAACCGCACGATCCGCTCTACCGATTCGTAGTAATACCGGTTCTTTCGTTTCCAGCCGTCCGAGAATGCGGCTTGCTCGTCCAGGGACGCGACGACTTCAGCCCTCATCATGCCTCCCCTCCCTTTCGGCCGTCGCCCCGCACGAAGAAGCACCCCGCCGCCAGGAGAGCGACCGGCAACCCGTAGCGGACGTGCCGGGCGGCCTGCTCGACCCTTCCGGGCCGCTGTCCGCTCTCTCCGAAGATCCCGGCTGGAGGATATACCAGGTATACGTCGTCCGAGGTGTCGCCAAGGATCTTTCCGATGGCTATTATGAACTCGGAATCGCCCCTGCCGGCATAGGCGCGCAGGACAAGCTCCATGTCGGCGGCCGCGGCGCGGACGCTCAAGACTTGGCCGGACTTGTCCCGGACCGTGACCTCGAGGTCGGGATCGTACGCATGGTAGCTCCCCTCGTAGAAAGCCTCCATGACGATATGCCCGTTCAGCAAAACGTGCCTGGCCCGGATGCCGGACCTTTCCGCAAGTCGCAGAAGCACGTGCGAGACGTCTCCGCAGAGGGCCGAATGGCCGTTGCGAAGCAGGATGTCGGGATCCTGTATGTATCCTCGGTTCGGGCTGAGGCCGCCCAGCAGCCAGAGAGCCCAGTTGCTGAAGACGTTGTACCTGGCCCGGTCCCCGTGAGTGAAACGGTCCGCCACCGTCCCGTAGAGTATCTCCATCGCCTGCGAATGGGGGATCTCCCCCAGGCGCCCGCCGGCGCGTTCCTGCGCGGAACGGAACAGCGCCGCCAGGTCGGGCGTCCTCGACGCCAACGCGGGGTCGAACCTTTCCCAGGATCTCCGCGGCAGACTGACGTAACGGCCGGCGGAAGTCAGATCTCCGAGAAGGGACACCGTCAACAGGACGATTCCGGAAAGCACCAGTACCAGGACGACCGCCCTTCTTCGGCGCATGCACAGAGACTCCCCGGACCCGTTCGGGCGGTAAGCGGAAACAATGTTTGACTTGTCCGGCATTGATTTTAGAATAGCAAAAACCGGACGTGGAGGCGAAATTGGGTTATCGCCCCGATCGTCGTGCCTGGAGTCTGATCGACAGGAAGTTCCAGTACGGTCTTGCCTTTCGTCTGTTCATCGCCTCGGCCCTGCTGTCCCTCGCCGGGCTGGTCCTGGTTTTCGCCCCTTCGGTCTACCATCTGGGGGCCGCCACCGATCCGGAGATTCTCGAAAAGGCGGCGGAGGAGTTCCTCCTCCTGCACAAGAGGGTATGGCCTGCCGTATTGTTATGCTTCGCGGGCGTGTTCATCTACTGCATCATCCTCTCCCGCCGGATCGCGGGGCCCATCTGCCGGATCAACGCCGTGCTGGAGCAGTTGCTGCAGGACAAGCGGCCGGGCAAGGTCACGTTCCGGAAGAACGACTGGTTCCACCCTACGGCCTCCCTTCTGGAACGGCTTTCCTCGAAGCTGCACGGCCCGCCGAGGGAAAGGGAGGAGAACGGTCGCCCATGAACCTCCGGGTCCGTTCGGGGAAACGTCGTCCCGGCGGCTTCACGCTCGTCGAGCTCGCCATCGTGTTCCTCATCACCGCCATCCTGGCGACCGTTGCCGTATACACTTACAGGGGATTGCTGGCGAAGGCCCGGATGATGCAGGCAAAAATCGCCCTGCAGCATCTGGTGAAGACGGAAACCATATACTTCGCGGACCACGACGTCTACACGGACGATATGGACACGCTCGACTTCAACCCGGTGAAATACGAGTTCTACTCGGTGACCGTCGCTCTCGACAACACCAGGAAGAACTACACGGGCACCGCGGCCGGCACCGGGCCAATGAGCGGCGACCGATGGTTCGTCACGAAGAGCATGGACCCGTTCCAGGACAACACGTCGCTCTTCTTCAGGAACTGATTATCGTCCCCCAGAGCCATCCTCCGAGAAACCTTGCCAGGAGGGCGCCAGCGCAAAGGTAGGGGCCGAAGGGGATCGCCGTCTTCAACCCCTCGCCGCCTTTCCTCATGGCGACGAGGCCGCCCGCCGCGCCCAGGACCGAACCCAGGAAGATCGTCGCGACCACCCCCTTCCAGCCCAGGAACGCTCCGATCATCGCGATCAGCTTGATGTCGCCGCCGCCCATCCCCTCGACCCCGCGGATTTTTTCGTACAGGAATGCCGTGCCGTAAAGGACACCGCCGCCCAGCAGCGCCCCGGCCAGGCTCGCTTTCCAGTCCCCTCCCGGCAGGAACGACAGGAGGATGCCGGCGGCGAGGCCGCCGAGGGAGATCTCGTCGGGGATGATCCGGTGGTCGATGTCGATGAACACGACCGGCACGAGCAGGGTGAAGAAAAGAAGATCGCGCGCCGCCTGCCATGCGTCGCCTGCGTGCCACGCGATCGCCGCGTAGCCGAGAGCGGTGAGCGTTTCGACGAAGGGGTACCTCCACGAGATCGGGGCCCCGCACCCGGCGCATCTTCCTCTCAGCCACAGGTATCCCAGGATCGGGACGTTCTCCCACGGGCGGATCGGCCTTTCGCAGGACGGGCAGCGCGAGCCGGGAGAGACGATAGACTGCCCCAGCGGCAGACGGTAGATCACGACGTTCAGGAAGCTGCCGATGCAAGCCCCGAAAAGGAACGCCGCCGTCACCGGGACCATCCTGGAAACCCCTTTCCGGCAAGGAGCTCCGCGTACAGCCGCTCCTGCGCCCTCACCATGCCCTCCTGGCCGAACTCCCGGAGAAGCCGCTCGCGCTTGGCCCCCGCCTGCAGCCGCAGCCGCCCCGAGAGGATGTCGATCACCCCGCGGGACAGGGACGCCACGTCCCCCGGCTCCGCAAGCAGCCCGTCCACCCCGTGATCCACGATCTCTTTCGTTCCGTCGGCGGCCGTCGCCACCACGGGAACGCCCGCGATGAGGGCCTGCGGAATCACCTTGGGGAGCCCTTCCCACCGCGAGGTGAGCAGGAAGACGTCGAACGCCGAGAGGATGTCCGGCATCTCCTTCCGCCATCCGGGAAAGACGAACCGGTCGGCGAGCCCGGCGGCCGCGGCGGCGCGCTCGGTGTCGGGGCGCAGCTCGCCGTCCCCCACCATCGCGAACCGGACGCCGGGGATATCCTTCGACACGAGACGCGCCGTTTCCACGAAGTCGAGCGGGGCCTTCTGGGGCTTGAAGACGGCGACGGTGCCGACCACCTTCTCCCCCTCCGCGATCCCCAGGATGCTCCGCCCCCGCTCCCGGGACCCTTCCAGGAACCTCCCGGCGTCGAAGCCGCTTCGGATGAGCCGGCAGCGCTCCCGCCGGAGGACCCCTGCCCGCTCCCCGGTCCGCACGTTCTCCTCCGACACGACGACGAACGCGTCCGTCCAGCGGGACGCCAGCCGCTCAGCCGACACGAAAAGCGCGCGCGAGGGAAAGGGCTGCCCGTCGTGGAAGCCGAAGCCGTGGATCGAGTGGACGACCAGGTCCGCGCCCGCGGCCCGGGCGGCAGCCCTTCCGAGGATGCCGGCCTTGGAGCTGTGGGTGTGCACGATCAGGGGATTCCCGCCGGCCTTCCGCTTCTCGTCCCGGAGCATGGCCCTCAGGGCGAAGAACGCCTTCGCGTCGCGCAAGGGCCTGACCTCGCGGACCAGGTCGTCGACGAAACGGACCCGCACGGAGGGGATCGCCAGGGCCCGGGCGTCGAGCATGCCTCCCCGGCCGCAGGCGAGGACGCGGTCGAACCTCTCCGGGTCGAGCGATCCCACGGTGTGCAGCGTGTTCTCCTGCGCCCCTCCCCACTCGAGCAGGGTGATGACGTGGACCGCCGTGGCGCGGGGACCTTGCGCCCCGCCGCTCATGGGGCGCCCCCGCCGGCCGCGCGAAGCGCCTCGCCCGCCGCGCGGATCCCGTCGGCCATCGAGCCCTCCATGCCGTTGTAGTCCCAGGCGCCGTACCGTCCCGCGGCGAAGATCCCCTTCTCCCGCAGGTGTTCCAGCAGGAGCTTCGCCGCCCCTTCCCTGGCGTGGTCGAACACCACGTAGGCCGGGTCGAGCACGATGGGCTCCACGACCTCCGGGGCCCGCCCTTTCCGCAGCACGCCCATCCGAACCAGGTGGTCGAGCGAGCTGCGGATCTCGGAGCGGACGTCGATCGCTGCCCCCGCGGGGAAGCTCTTCTCCGTGAAGACGGACGCGCAGCCGCCGGGGGCCGAGCCGGGAGAGACGTTCGAGAGGAAGCCGATCCGGAAGAACGGATAAGCGCGCTCGGGAACGTACGCCCAATGGCCGAAGGTTGTCTCGGGGTCCCGGATCCCGAAGTTCAGGGAGAGCACCTTCACCCATCGCAGCTTCCCCCCGGCGGACCGGACCGCCCGCGGTGCGGGGCGGCACGCCGCAGCGAGCGCGGGCAGCGGCGCGGTCGCCACCATGGCATCGTACGGGAACCGCTCACCACCCGCCGACCAGGCCACTCTCCTCTCCGTGTCGATCCGGACGATCTCCGTCCTCGTGCACAGCCGGTCCCGCAGCGGCGCGGCGAGCGCGGCGACCAGAGCGCCCATCCCGCCGGAGCGTGGATAGAGGAACGACGGGTTGTACCCCATCCCGTTGCGGGTCTCCCCCCGGGCGCCCGCCAGGATATCCTCGAACGCCGGGACGGGAACAGACCAGGAGGTCCACGAATACCCCATGTCCCCCAGCGGCGTGCGCCACATCTTCCGGTTGTACGGGAAGAAGAACTCCCTGCACATCGTCCGGCCGAACCTGCGCACCAGCCATTCCGCGAAGTTCCGGGGCGCGGAAGCGGACCCGGTCGCCTCCCTGATCCGCTCCGCGGCGAAATCCGCCAGGCACCGCCGGACCAGCGCCGCGGAATGCCCGTGCAGGTTCGCCTGGAACGGGTACGGCGTAAGCCGGCCGCGGAGGAACACGCGCGCGTCTCGCTCGACGGCGTCCCACGATACCCCCTGCAGCCCGAGGGCCATTGCGCGCATGGCCGGGTCGGAGAGGTGGAGGAAATGCCCGCTCATGTCGAAGAGGTAGCCACCGGAGCGGATCGAGCGGCACCACCCGCCCGGCTCCCGCTCCCGCTCCAGGACGAGGAACTCCGCGCCGCGCTCCCCGAGGGCCCGCGCGGCGGCCAGCCCGGCGACGCCGCCTCCCAGCACGAGGATCATGCGGCTCCCCTCATAGCCCCATGTCGATCTTCTTCAGCAGGGCGCCGGCGGCCAGGAACAGAAGAAAGACCAGGCCGTACGCGAAGAGCGACGGGACGGGGTCGAGGAACATCCCCGCCAGCCCCGCCGCCGCGGACAGGGACGCGCCGACGCAGCTGGTGACGACCGTCTCGCCCGGGGTCAGCCTCCACCGCCGCAGCCTCAGGCTGAAGTGGTCCCGGCTTCCCTTGAAGATGGAGACGCCGCGGCGGAAACGCAGGCAGGACACGAAAAAGACCTCGAACAGGGGCACCGCGAAGATGCAGAGGACGGCGATCCAGCCGAAGGGGTTGCGCCCCGTGTAGTCGCCCTCCATGGCCAGCCCAGCGAGAAGGAAGCCGACGACGAGGGAACCGGTGTCGCCGAGGTAGATCTGTGCCGGGGGCCGGTTGTACCTCAGGAATCCCAGCAGCGCCCCGGAGAGCGCGAGGCACAGGATCATACCCATTATGTTCCCCTGGAGACGGAAGACGACCGCGAGGAACACCGACGATACCGCGGCCACTCCCGGGGCCAGCCCGTCCATCACGTCGATCAGGTTGAAGCCGTTGGTCAACACGATCATCCAGGCGAAGGTCAAGGCGATGCAGAGCATCGGGGGGAACGCCTCGATGCGGATGCGGATGCCGGCCTTGAGCAAGAGGAACACGGAGATCACCTGGACCAGCAGCTTGATGCGGGGCGACAGCCGCCCGATGTCGTCGATCAGGCCCAGCAGGACGATTACCGCCGCGGCGAGGAGCAACCCGGAGATCTTGTCGCTGAAACGGAGGAACAGCGCCGCCGTGAACAGCACCGATCCGAAGACGGCAAGCCCGCCCAGGTACGCCACCGGCACGGCCTGGGTCTTGAGCTTGCCGTCCGGCGCGTCGACGATCCCGAACTTCCGCGCCGCGTCCCGGAAGATCGGCGTCAGGTACAAGGACAGAAGGAGGGAGAGGGCGAAGGCGGCGAAAGGCAGGATGTGCCGTACGGACCCGTTCACTTGAAATCCTTTCTCTCGAAGAGAAGGCACGCCAGCAGCAGGACCGCCCCTCCATAGCAGGCGAAGTACCCGACCATCCCGGCCAGCGCCTCCAGCGACCTCGCCTCCCCGTGCACCACCCCGTTCTTCAGGTTGAAAACCTCCAGGTTGGGAAGCAGATAGAACAGGCCGGAGGAGACCGCGCGCACGGCCGCGGACTTCGACTGCCCGCCGAACCGGACCAGGTGGGTGGACAGGTGCCCGATCAGGAACAGCGCCAACGTGAACATGGCGCTCAGCGTGGACGTGGTGAAGGTGGAGAACAGCGTGGCGATGCAGACCAGCAGGACCAGCTCGAGATAGATTCCCGCGGAAGCGATCAGGATCCCCGGCTCCGCCTTCCCGCCGTACAGGAAGTGGACGACGAAGAGCGTGGCCGCCATCAGGGCGGTCGTGAGCAGGAGCGTGGAGCTGAGCCCTGCGGCCTTTCCCGCCACGAACTCCCATCGGGGGACGGGCTTGGAAAGGATCAGGTAGATCGTCTTCCGGTCCACCTCCTGGCTCACCAGGGTGATCCCGAGGAACACCGCGATGGTGACCCCGAACAGGTGGATGCTCGTCAGCCCGACGTCGGCGATGATGCGTGTGAGCTCTCCCATCGACAGGTCCGCAAGGAACCAGGTCAGGCCGATGACGAACAGGGCGAACGCGAGGATCACGTAGAGGATCTTGTTCCGCACCGTTTCGCGGAACGTGTTCGCCGCGATCGACAGCACCCTACGAAGCATCCCGCCCCTCACCGCCGGCGGTCCCGGAGAGCCGCTCGACATAGATCTCCTCCAGCTTCGGCTTGACCTGGGTCATCGACCGCAGCTTCGAGCCGCGCCCTCCCATTTTCGCGATCCAGAGGTTCGCGTCGTCCACGTTCCGGACGCGGACCACCAGGTCGTCCGCCGCCCGGGAAAACCGGATGCACGGCGGCATGTCCGGACCGGCCTCCCCGCCGGGCGGAGAGGAGAACACCAGCTCGATGAACTGGACCTCGTTCCCGACCAGTCCCGCCACCGTGCCCTCCGCCAGCTTCCTTCCCCGGTCCAGAAGGATGACGCGGTCGCACAGCGCCTCCACGTCGGAGATGATGTGTGTGCTGAAGAACACCGTCTTCCCGGCGGATTTCAGCTCCGAGATGATGGCCCGGACGTCCATCCTTCCCATCGGGTCGAGGCCGGACATCGGTTCGTCCAGGACCACCAGCTCGGGGTCATGCAACAGAGCCTGTGCCAGCCCGAGCCGCTGCATCATCCCCTTCGAATATTTCCGGATGGCCATGCCCCCCGCCGCGGCGAGGCCGACGCGTTCCATCATGGCGACGGCGCGCCTGCGCGTCTCGCGCCCTCCCATCCCGTTGAGCCGACCGCACAACCCCAGAAACTCCATGCCGGTGAGGTATTCGTAGAAATACGGCTGTTCGGGCATGAAGCCGATCCGGCGGCGCGACGCGAAGCGGGCCACGCCGTCTTCTCCGAACAGGCGAACGGTTCCGGAGTCGGGGAAGGCGAGGCGGTTGATGATCTTGATCGTCGTGGTCTTCCCCGCGCCGTTCGCACCGAGGAACCCCACCACCTCGTTTTCCCCCACGGAAAAGGAGACGTCGTCCAGGACACGCGTCCTCTTTTTCCAGAAATCGGTGGCGTAGCTTTTCCGGAGATTTTCGACCTCGATGATTGCGCCGCCGGGGGTCATTGGTTGCGGAAGACCTTCAGGCGGGCCGCCGGAGCCCGGTCGCTGCGGACGGTCCCGTCGGGCGAAAGCAGGTAATTTCCTCCGTAGGGTTCCTCCGGAAGCCGGGACAGGATTCCGGAAGTCACGAGGTCCGCCAACCGCCCCGGATTTTCGCCCCTGCGTAACCTGAAATCGGAAACAGCGCCCTCGAGGAGCCGGATGTCGCGTTCCACCACCACCTGCCGGACCCGCTCTTCCAGGGCCCGAACGCGCCGGGGATCCTTCTCCCGGATCAGCAATTCCCGCAGGAAAACCAATGCGGTCTCCGGCCGGTTCCCCTCGGCGAGCATCCGCGACGCGAGCAAGGGGAAATGGGAGGGGCTGCCGGGGACCTTGGCCGCCCGCAGGATGGACTTCCCGCCCTCGACGGCGTCTCCGAGGGTGAAATACTGGATGTAGCCGGCATAAAAAGGTATCCGCCATTCCATGGGGAATATCTTTTCCCCTCTGTCCAGGATGGCCAACGCGGCGGAAGCGTGGTCCGCCGAGTCCCCCAGGATGATCCCAGAAAAGAGATACGGCACCAGGAAGCGGCTGTCGAAGCCGTGCACCGTCTCCACCAGTTCCACAAGCCGGTCGCGTTCCTGCGGGGTCGTGCGCCAACTCCTGCCGGAGACCTGGACCGCCTCCAACCAGGCCAAGTCCGCGAGAAAGTTTTGGAAGCCGAAGGCCAGGGCCGGTCTTCGGCTGAGGGCGAAAAGCAGCGACGGGCGGCCGGATTCGAGTCGCGCCTGCCCGGCACGCATCATCCGGTCGGAAATCGCCGCCGCCAGCAGCATCAGCGCGATCGGAAGGAGACAGGCGGCGAGGAAAAACCGGCCTCTTCGCGACCGACCCTCTATCGCGGGGAGGCCCCGGGTTCCTCCACCAGCCACCGTTCGCCATCCTCCAGAACGCGATTTTTCGCGGACTGCCGGCACTCCGCGGCCTTTGCCTCCAGAACGTCCGACCTTGAAGGGTCGGTCCACTTCGCAATCTCGGCAAGTTTAGCATAGCCCCGGCAGAAATTCGGCTCTTCCGAAACCGCGCGCTCGAGCGTCCCGGCCGCTTCCTTTATGAGGCCGAGGTCCAGCAGCACCTGCGCCCTTACCCACATCCCCTCGGCCAGGTACGGGTTGATCCTCAACACCTCGTCCGCCATCGCCAGGACGGCCTCGAGGTCCCGCCGGTCGCCGCTGCGCCGGTACTTTTCCATGAGGAGGTTTGCCTGGCGCAAAGGGAAGCCCTGCTCCAACGGGCAAAGCTCCATGGCTTTCCCCTGCCAGCGGATCGAGGAGAGAAGCATCCTGTCGGCCGACGGATCGCGCTCCCGTACAGCGGCGACGAACCGTTTGTAGTACAGCGCCGAGAGGGCATCCGGAACGACCGCGCGCAGTGGGTCGAAGCGGGACGCTGCCAGGAACGCCCTCTCCGCGGAATCGAACCGCCTCTCCCTCAAAAGGGATTCCCCACGCCACATCGCCAGAGCGCCAGCCAGCAGCGACAGGGAGACCAGCCCCGCGAGGAACGCGAAGACCGCTCCCGCCTTCGCATGGAATGGGCGGATCGCCACCCGCTCCCCCAATGCCGATCCCGGCAGGCTGCCCAGAAGCACACCGAGAAGCAGCGCGGCCGTGAAAACGATGCCGAACTCGTGAAGATTGAAATTGAACAGGGCGTTCGTCCCGGTCAAGACAAGCCCGGAGACGGCGGCTGCGGCAGCCCAGCGCCGGTCATCCGGCACGCCGTTCCAACCTCGCGCCGCGTACCACAAGGGCAAGAGCAGGACGGCGGCGAACAGGAGGAATCCGGGGAAGCCCAGCCCCGTCAGCACCTCCAGGTACTCGTTGTGGGGCGTCACGGGGTATTTCTCGTAATGCCGGAAGGCCTGCGAAAACGGCTCCTGGGACGTGAACCAGAGGTACTTGTACCCCCCAAGCCCGACCCCGAAGGGATGCTCGCCGAAAACCCTCAGGGCGGAACGCCAGAAGACCAGCCTCCCGTAATTGTAGATATCGGGGGTGAAAAACCGTGACAGGGAATGCCAGCCCGTAACGATCAGGACCGGCAGGAAAAGGAGAAACGCCTTCGCCCCGCGGACCAGGCCGAAGTGGGCGACGGCCAGGACCATGATGGCGGGGACGAGTGACACGACAACGCCCCGGGAACCCGTGAGGGTAAGGGCTGCCGCCAGGAAAAACAGCGCCCCCGCCCCCCACGCGATTTTCCCTCCCCCCGGTTTCCGCCGCTCGTTGAGGAACCGGGAGGCGAAGAACAGGGCCGTGACCGCGAGGAATTCCGAAAGGAACATGGGATTGCTGAACGTCCCGTGCGGCCTCGAGCTTCCCGAAGCGAGGCGTTGGGCTCCCGCAACGGCGATCTCCATGACGGACAACGCAGCCAGTACCGGCAGCAGCCAACGGGACAGGGGACCCGGTTCCTCCCTGTCGCACAATGACACGACGGCCACAAGGAGAAATGTTGCCAGGAGGATGTTCAGGGCGTGCTGCAGCGATACCCAAAGATAGACCGAAGAGAAGGCGTGACCGACGGCCAGGAGGCAGAAGCCGGCAAGCAGGAGGAAGTATGGGGGGACACGCAGGGGTCCCGAGCTGCCCTTCCATAGCAGGACTGCCGCCGGAAGGAAAACGGCGACGCGCAGGAAGCCGAGGGCAAACTGGTAGTGCCCGCCGGTCGCCAGCACCGATATCGCGTATAAAAGGAAAAGAGAGGCGACCCGAAGGCCGCCTCTCCCTTTCACTCCGTTCAGCTGTTCAACCCTTGCCGCTTAGTTCGTGGCCTTGGAAACGTCGTCCCACCGATTCTGCAGGTCCCGGGCGTCGTTCATCGTCCAGGCGTCGTTCGCGATATCCGTATCGATGTTGCCCTGCGCGCCCGCCGTGAACCGCTTCTCGCCGGTGGCGGCGGTGATGCCGGGGGTGGTGCCGTTCCAGCAGGAGGCGACCGTGGTCAGGGCCAGGTTGCCCAGGTCGTTCGCGGCGGTGCCCATCGTGTAGCGGTACTTCGTGGTCCCGGTCGGCGCCCAGCTGACGAGGTTCAGATCGCCGTAGTCGTCTTTCTCGCCCAGGAACGCGGTCTGTGCCGTGAAGATGCCGCCGAGGTTGGTCTTGGCCTCGGACTGCCGCGACTTCGCCTGGAAGCGCAGGAAGTTCGGGATGGCGATGGCGGCCAGGATGCCGATGATCGC
>DCUH01000078.1:0-923 GCA_002327765.1 bacterium UBA2219
GGGCACATCGACCACGGCAAGACGACATTGACGGCGGCGATCACGAAGCAGTTGGGGATGAAGGGTCAGGCGAACTATGTGCCGTTTGATCAGATCGACAAGGCGCCGGAGGAGAAGGCGCGTGGGATCACGATTGCGACGGCGCATGTGGAGTACGAGACGGCCAATCGTCATTATGCGCATGTGGACTGTCCGGGTCATCCGGACTACATCAAGAACATGATCACGGGCGCCGCGCAGATGGACGGTGCGATCCTGCTGGTATCGGCGGCGGACGGTCCGATGCCTCAGACCCGGGAGCACATATTGCTGGCCCGTCAGGTCGGCGTTCCGTACATCGTGGTGTTCATGAACAAGGTGGACATGGTGGACGATCCGGAGCTTTTGGACCTGGTGGAGCTGGAGGTCCGGGAGCTGCTGACGAAGTACGAATTTCCCGGGGACGCGACTCCGATCATCCGCGGGAGCGCGACGAAGGCGCTGGCGTGCGGTTGCGGGAAGGACGATTGCGCGGACTGCAAGTGCGTTCACGAGCTGATGGCGGCGGTGGACAGCTACATTCCGCAGCCGGAGCGTGCGATCGACAAGCCGTTCCTGATGGCGATCGAGGACGTGTTTTCGATTTCGGGTCGCGGGACGGTTGTGACGGGTCGCGTCGAGCGCGGGATCGTGAAGGTGGGGGACGAGGTGGAGATCGTCGGCATCCGGGACACGCAGAAGACGGTTGCGACGGGCGTGGAGATGTTCCGGAAGCTGTTGGACCAGGGTCAGGCGGGGGACAACATCGGCGTGCTGCTTCGCGGGACGAAGAAGGACGAAGTGGAGCGCGGTCAGGTGTTGGCGAAGCCGGGATCGATCACTCCGCACAAGAAGTTCAAGGCGTCGGCGTACATCCTGACGAAGGAGGAAGGCGGTCGTCACAC
>DCUH01000078.1:1006-5081 GCA_002327765.1 bacterium UBA2219
CGGTTCGCGATCCGCGAGGGCGGGCGCACCGTGGGCGCCGGCGTCGTCGCGGAAATCACAGAGTAGCGGGGAAGAGGGGGGTAACGACGTGGCGATCGAGCACCAGAAGATACGCATCCGCTTGAAGGCCTTCGACTACAAGCTGCTGGACAAGGCAACAAGCGAAATCGTGGAGAAAGCCCGGCAGACGGGAGCGAAGGTCGCGGGGCCGATCCCCCTTCCGACGCAAATCCAACGGTTCACGGTGAACCGCTCGCCGCACGTCGACAAGAAGAGCCGCGAGCAGTTCGAGATCCGCACGCACAAGAGACTGCTCGACATCCACGAGCCCCCCGGGGCGACGATCGACGCGCTCATGAAGCTCGATCTGCCGGCGGGCGTGGAAGTGGAGATCAAGCTGTAGCGGACGGACGATAAAGACCGAGAACGGAAGCAGGTGCCGAAGATGACAACCGGAATACTTGGAAAGAAACTGGGCATGACCCAGGTTTTCGATACGGAAGGGAAGTCCATCCCCGTCACCGTGATCGAGGCCGGGCCTTGCACCGTGATCCAGCGCAAGACCGCCGAGAACGACGGGTACGACGCGGTACAGATCGGCTTCCTGCAGATGAACGCCAGGCACGCCGGAAAGCCGATGCTCGGCCACTTCCAGAAGGCCGGGAAAGGGACGTTTCGGGCGCTGAAGGAGGTCCGGCTGGAGGGGACCGACCCGATCGAGTCCGGGTCCGAGATCAAGGTGGATATCTTCAAGGAAGGCGACACGGTCGACGTCATGGGGCACACCAAGGGCCGTGGATTCGCCGGCGTCGTGAAGCGGTGGAGCTTCCGCGGCGGCCGCGCCACCCACGGTTCCATGTTCCACCGGGCGCCCGGGTCGATCGGCGCCTCCGCCTACCCGTCGAGGGTCATCAAGAACATGAAGATGGGCGGGCACTACGGCGACGAGCGCGTGACCATCCTGAACCTGAAGGTCGTCGGCGTGCAGCCGGAAAAGAACCTGCTGCTCGTCCGGGGCGCCGTTCCCGGCGCCAAGAACAGCCTGGTCTATGTCCGCCGGGCCGTCAAGAAGCAGGGCAACTAAGGGTCCGTGAGGAGCAAAGAAAATGGCTACCGTGGAAATGGTCGATAAGGAGCGGAAGGCGGCCGGTACGGCGGAGCTCCCCGACAGCGTGTTCGGCGTCGTGGTGAAGCCCCACCTGCTGCATCACGTCGTCATCGCGCAGCTCGCGGCGCGCCGCGCGGGGACCCACGACACCAAGACCCGCAGCGACGTCTCCGGCGGCGGCAAGAAACCGTTCCGGCAGAAGGGCACCGGACAGGCGCGAAGGGGCACCAGCCGTTCTCCGCTCATGCCGGGAGGCGGCACCGTGTTCGGTCCCCACCCCCGGAAATACGACATGAAAGTGAACCGGAAGGAGATGCGCGCCGCGCTGCTGGGGGCGCTCACTTCCAAGGCGCAGGAGAACCGGATCGTCCTCGTCGACGACCTTTCGCTCCCCGCCCCGAAGACCAAGGAGTTCCTGAAGGTGGCCTCCGCGCTCGGGCTGACCAGCGCCCTCCTGGTAGTGGACGGCCAGCCCGCGAACCTTGCCCTCGGGATGCGGAACCTGAAGGGATTCAAGACCCTCCCGGTGTCGGCCCTCAACGTTTATGACGTCCTGTCGTACGACCAGCTGGTCCTCACCCGGACCGCGCTCGAGAAAATCACCGAGGTGCTCGGGAAATGAACATCTCCGACGTAATAAAGCGGCCTCTCATCACGGAGAAGTCGACCCTCCTGAAGGGCGCGGCGAACACGGTGCTTTTCGCCGTCGATTCCGGCGCCAACAAGAAAGAGGTCAAGGACGCGGTCGAGAAGAGCTTCAAGGTCAAGGTCGTCGACGTCCGAACCATGAACGTGGCCGGCAAGACGAAACGGCGGGGCCGCACCATCGGTCTTCGCCCGGGCTGGAAAAAGGCGATCGTCACCCTGAAAGAGGGCGACAAGATCGAATTTTTCGAAGGAGTATGATCGATGGGCATCAGACACTATAAGCCGACGTCCCCCGGGCGCAGGGGCATGATGGTCCTCACCACCGAGGACCTGACGGACAAGAAGCCCGAGCGCGCGCTCACCGAGAGCACGAAAAGCACGGGCGGGCGGAACAACCTGGGCGAGATCACCGCGTGGCACCGCGGCGGCGGGCACAAGCGCAAGTACCGGATCATCGACTTCAAGCGCGACAAGCACGACATCCCGGCGAAGGTCGCTGCACTGGAATACGACCCCAACCGGTCCGCGCGCATCGCGCTGCTTTCCTACGCCGACGGGGAGAAAAGGTACATCCTCGCTCCCAACGGGCTGTCGGTGGGCGACACGGTCATGGCAGGGCCGGCGGCCGACATCAAGCCGGGGAACGCGCTGCCGATCCGGAACATCCCGGTGGGGACCCTGATCCATAACGTCGAGCTGAAAGTCGGCAAGGGCGGCCAGATCGCCCGGTCGGCGGGCGCGGTCGTGCAGATCCTGGCGAAGGAGGGGCGGTACGCCCACCTCCGCCTGGCCTCCGGCGAGGTCCGCCTCGTCTTCAGCGAGTGCATGGCCACGGTGGGGCAGGTGGGGAACCTGGAGCACGAAAAGGTCGCTCTCGGGAAAGCGGGGCGCAGCCGCTGGAAGGGGATACGGCCGACCGTCCGCGGCGTCGTCATGAACCCCGTGGACCATCCGCTGGGCGGCGGAGAAGGCAGGTCTTCCGGCGGCCGTCACCCGTGCACGCCGTGGGGCAAGCCGACCAAGGGATACCGGACGAGGAAGAACCCGGACACCGACAAGTTTATTGTCAAACGTCGCGGAAAATAAGGGAAAAGGGGCAAGGACGTGGCGCGATCCATCAAGAAGGGACCGTACGTGGAAGAAGGCCTGGCGCGGAAGATCCGCAAGGCCTCGGAATCCGGGGACAAGAAGGTCATCAAGACCTGGTCCCGCCGGTCGACCATCACCCCGGAGATGGTGGGGTATACTTTCGCCGTCCACAACGGGCGGAAGTTCATGCCGGTCTTCGTCACGGAGAACATGGTGGGACACAAGATGGGAGAGTTCTCCCCCACGCGGACGTTCCACGGGCACTCGGGGGACCGCAAGGCCAAGGTAAAGAAGTAGCAGCGCCAACAGGAAGAAGGAGAGCACGGGATGGAAGCAACCGCTACCGCGAAATTCATGCGCGTCTCCCCGAGGAAGGCGCGCCTGGTGGTGGACCTGATCCGAGGGAAGAAGATCGCCGATGCCCGGACGATCCTCTCGCTCGCGAAGAAAGCGTCCGCCGTCACCGTGAAGAAAGTCCTCGATTCGGCCGTCGCGAACGCGGGGCAGACCGGCGTCATCGACGTGGACACCCTGTACGTCAAGAGCGCCTACGTGAACTGCGGGGCTTCCCAGAGACGGTTCCGTCCCGCACCGATGGGGCGGGCGCATAAATACAAGAGGCGGACGAGCCACATCACCATCGTAGTGGACGAGGCCTGATCCGGCAGGCGGATCTATCCAGGAGGCATAGCTTGGGACAGAAGACGAATCCTTACGGTTTTCGGCTTGGGATCATCAGGAGTTGGAAGTCGCGCTGGTATTCCGAGAAGGAATACGCATCCCGGCTCCAGGAGGACCTGCGTATCCGCAAATACGTCAAGGGCCGCCTGAATCACGCCGGGGTCTCTTCCATCGAGATCGAGCGCCGCAGCAACCGCATCAACATAATCATCGCGACGGCGCGACCGGGCATCGTCATCGGTAAGAAGGGCGCGGAGATCGAGAACCTGAAGAAGGACCTCCAGAAGTTCACGGCGAAGGAACTCTCGATCAACATCCTCGAGATCCGGCGTCCCGAGACCGACGCGCAGCTCACCGCCGAGAACGTTGCCATGCAGCTCGAGCGCCGCATCGCCTTCCGGCGCGCGATGAAGAAGACGGTCCTCTCCTCGATGAAGCTGGGGGCCAAGGGGATAAAGATCCAGGTTTCGGGCCGCCTGGGCGGCGCCGAGATGTCGCGCACCGAGTGGTATCGGGAGGGGCGCGTGCCCCTGCACACCCTGCGGGCCG